>CAZQUM010000081.1:0-1556 GCA_964596585.1 uncultured Gammaproteobacteria bacterium | reverse complement strand
GACATAGTGTAATTTGTGTTGATATTGATAAAAATAAAATTGATAACTTAAAAAAGGGAATTATTCCTATTTATGAGCCAGGACTGGACAAAATAGTTGAAAAAAATTATTCTTCTGGAGATTTACGGTTTACCACCGATACAAAGAGTGCGGTTGCAGAGTCAGAGGTAATTTTTATAGCAGTGGGTACTCCATCTTTACCCGATGGTTCGGTAAATTTAGATTATGTAAAAAAGGCGGCTGAGGATATTGCCAAGTCGATGAATGGTTATAAAGTAATAGTGGATAAGTCGACAGTGCCAGTGGGTACGGGTGATGTGGTGGGGCGAACAATTGCCACGTATTATAAGGGTGATTTTGAGGTTGTTTCTAATCCTGAATTTTTAAAAGAAGGTGATGCGGTGGCTGACTTTATGAATCCAGATAGGATTGTGATTGGTTTTAATTCCAAAAAAGCTGAAGAAATAATGCTTTCTATTTACGAAAAATTGGGTGGAGAGAGGGTGCTGACTACAGTCAAAAATGCGGAGTTAATTAAATATGCCTCAAATGCTTATTTGGCAACTTCAATTTCCTTTATTAATAGTATGGCCAATATTTGTGAAAAAGTAGGCGCTGATGTGACAGAGGTGTCTAGGGGGATGCGGATGGATAAGCGAATTGGCATCCATGCTTTTTTGGCTGCAGGGGTAGGTTATGGTGGCTCTTGTTTTCCTAAAGATGTAAAAGGGGTGCTACAAACAGCCAATGAATATGGAGTTGGTTTTGAAATATTAGATTCGGTGGAATCGACAAACGATGCTCAGAAAAAATCGCTTTTACCAAAAATTCAAAAGTTGCTAGGTGAGGACTTGAGTGGCAAAAAGGTTGCTATTTGGGGACTAGCTTTTAAACCTGAGACCGATGATGTGCGCGAGTCCCCTGCTCTAACGATTATTAAGCAACTGACAGATAGAGATGCGGATGTGGTGGCTTATGATCCGATAGCGGGTGACAATATGAAAAAAATATTACCGGATTTAAATGTTGTTGAGGATATGTACGAGTGTATAAAAAATGCAGATTGTCTTGTTATCACTACTGGTTGGAAGCATTTTAAAGAAGCAGATTTGGAAAAAATAAAGTCGCTTTTGAAATTGCCAAATATAGTTGATGGCCGAAATTTGTATGATTTAAAAGAGATGAGGGACTTGGCTTTTAACTATATTTCGGTGGGGAGATGAAGGGAATAAAAAAAATTGATATTGTTTTGCTTTTATTTTTATTATTATGGTCCTATTTTACTTTTTTTAAGGGTTTGGGGTTATTTACCATTAGACTGTGGGATGAGGGGAGAAATGGAGTAAATGCAATTGAAATGCTGCAAAATAAGAATTTTTTAGTAAGTACCTATAACTATTTGCCTGATATGTGGAATGTAAAACCGCCGCTTCATATCTGGATTGTTGCTTTGTTTTTTAAGATTTTTGGAATTAGCGAGGTGTCTTTGAGGATACCTTCAGCGATAGCTTCAACACTAATCGTAGTAGCCATTTATTTTGTGGGATTAAAGATTT
>CAZQUM010000080.1:0-1604 GCA_964596585.1 uncultured Gammaproteobacteria bacterium | reverse complement strand
ACCCCCCTACCTATCGCCGCCCCTATTATTCCCAAAACTAAAAGTACTGTCAAAGCAACCAATATAAAAGGTGCACAAACCAACGCCTTCACCCAAACTGGCCACTTCATCCATATCAACATCATTATTACTCCTACAGGATAAGCAGTCACCAACAAAATTACAGTAATTACCGTCTTTATCTCATAACTCAACTCCGTATTTTCTTCCTTCACTATTACCTCTTTCTTGTTGACTCTCTTATCAACTTTTTTATTTTTTTCCATAACCAATTATAGCAGAATTAGCCCCCCGCCCCGTCAAGGGAGGGGGGGGAAGTTTTATTTATAAATCACATTACTTTTATCTGTATTTACCAATCCCAGTGAAATTTTCCTTTTGGAAGTATCAATTGACTCAATATAAACCTCAACTTTTTCATCTTCTTTTAAGGTTACCCCTGCCAACTTTGATACATGGATCAAACCTTCAATTCCAGCTTCCAGTCTAACCAAAGCCCCAAAGTTTGCAATCTTAACTATCTCACCTTCAAAGTCTTTATCCTTTGGATATTTTTCTTCAATTTTCTCCCATGGGTCATCTCTCAACCTTTTAATTGAAAATTGTAATCGTCCATCAGTTTTGTTCACTAACTTAACTTTTATCTTATCTTTAGGCTTAAACATTTCATTCACATTGTCGACTTTTTCCCAAGAAATTTCAGAAATATGGACTAGACCTTCAAGTTTCATTGTTTTGCCTTCAAATTCATTTTCAACCTTTACAAAAATTCCAAAAGGCTCCACCCTGACAACTTCTGTCTCAAATATTTCATCTAATTTCAATTTTTCTATCACTTCATTTTCTTCACCAACCCTATTGGGTTCTGATACTAATCTTTCAGAAAAAACTAGACGATTTTTACTTTGGTCAACCTCCAACACTCTGGCCTTAATTTTTTTACCCAACAACTTTTCTGGGTCTGATTCATATTTTCCTCCAATTTGACTACCGGGAATAAATCCAAAAAACCCAAATGGTGCCACCACCACAATTCCACCCCGATTAAGTTCTTTTCCAAAAACTGTTACCTCGCCTTCACTCTTTTCTTTTTCTGTAAAATAATTCCAACCGTAGCCTGAGGCTGCTCCTCGAATTGAAACCAAAATTTGACCTTTATCATTTTCTGGATTCTTTACTTGTACTTCAATTTCGTCACCTATTTTCAAATCAGCCACATAGTCTTTTACAAATTCAAATTCTTTACCAGTCACCACCGCATCAGCCTTTCCTCCAATATCAATAAAAATAGACTTATTTTTAATAGCAGTAATCTTTCCTTTTACATCCTGACCCTTCTTCAATCCACCTACTTGCACTCCCTCTAGTTGCAACAACTCCTCCATCGACATCATTCCCTTACTTTTTTTATCAATTGTTTTTTTCATTTTAAATAAAAAATCCCGTTACCGGGATTTACTTGTGGGATTTTTTCCTATTATGAAATTTACCCCAAATAAACCAATAATCGGACAGTACTAAAACAGACAATTATAACACAATAAAATAAAAAACATAAAACAATCCCGCCTCCGCCTTCAACCTTACAATCTCATACAATTTAT
>CAZQUM010000079.1:0-1616 GCA_964596585.1 uncultured Gammaproteobacteria bacterium | reverse complement strand
AGTTACAATAATCTTTCTGGTTTTCAATCCATGCCTTATATTCTTATTTTTATTGACGAATTAGCCGAAATAATGCTTTTTTCCCCAGCTGAGGTAGAGGATAATATTTGTCGTATTGCTCAAATGGCCAGAGCGGTGGGTATTCATTTAGTATTAGCCACCCAACGCCCTTCCGTCAATATTATTACTGGATTAATAAAAGCCAATATTCCTACTCGAATCGCCTTTGCAGTCACTTCAATGACTGACTCCCGGGTAATTTTAGATACTCCCGGAGCTGAAAAATTATTAGGGCGCGGCGATATGCTCTACATTCCCCCAGAATTGGCCAAGCCAATGCGTATTCAAGGCTGTTTTGTTTCCGATAAAGAAGTTGACAATTTGCTTGATTTTCTTAAAGCTCAAAAAAGTGGTGAATACAACGACGAAATTGTTCATCAACCAATTGCTAGTCCAACCTCTGGTAGTAAAAATATTTTTCTTGAAGACGGCGAAGAACGCGATGCCTTGTTTAATGATGCCATTAAACTTATTCAAGAAACCGGTAAAGCGTCAGCCTCACTTTTTCAACGTCGCCTTAAGCTAGGTTATGCCCGCGCGGCACGTGTTCTTGATCAGTTGGAAAAAGCTGGTATTATCGGTCCTGTTAATGGAGCAAAACCTAGAGATATTTTAATTGAACATCGTCATTCCGATGATGAAATGGCAGAATAATTATGAAGAGGGCCTCGGCAATTCTAGAATCTACCCGCCTTGATAGGGAGCTAGATTTTGAAGAAATTAGCAAACGTACTCGCATTCCCACCCATTATTTAATTGCCTTTGAAAATGAAACTTTTGCCGATTTTCCCTCAGAGCCTTATTGCTCCTTAATGGTTAAGGACTATGCTGATTTTTTAGGCTTAAATGGAGAAGAAATCTTGTCCATTTTTCGTCGAGATCATGATCAAAAAAGTCAAAAGCTCAGGCCCCGCCACTCTTTTTTTTCTTTTACCCCTCAATTAGCTCTTAAACTTTTTATTTTTCTTTTGATAATAATTTTTTCCCTTTACCTATTTTATGAATATTTAAAATTTAATCGCCCCCCCAAGTTAAAAGTAAATTGGCCTGACAATCTTAATACTAAAACTGTAGAAATATCTGGGAATACTGATTCTATGGCTACTATTAAAATAAATGATTCTCTGGTTATTGTTGACTCTAATGGCGATTTTAAAAAAACTATTGATATTGCTAGTTCCGAAGCCAAAATCACTGTTGAGGCTAAATCACCGGCTGGAGTAATAAGTATCGATGAAAAAAATATCAAATAGTTTATAATTAAAACATGGAACCCCTAGAAATCATTATCGCCGCTTGCTTGATTATTATTACTGGCACCATTGTCACGATTGCCTACTACCTAATTAAATTATTAGAAAAAGTCCAATTAATGGTTGATAGAGGGAACCTATTAGTTGATTCAGTCCAAAGACCCATTGATTCTTTCTCCAACTTTGTGGCTGGTTTTAAAAATGGGTTTTCTTTCTTTAATCTGTTCCGCCATAAAGATTAACTTTTTAAAAAAATATGTCCTGTAATTGCGAAAATAACAATAATAAATTTTCTGTTGGTTT
>CAZQUM010000078.1:0-1718 GCA_964596585.1 uncultured Gammaproteobacteria bacterium | reverse complement strand
TTTTGGTTGAACTAAAAATTCTCCTGCTGCCCCCCCTTGAAGAAAGGGGGAAGATTTATTTTTTAGTTCAAAATAATGAACTAAGTCGTTAAAAGTACTAACTTTGTTTTGAGAACCCATGGAAATGGAGTGGGTTTTTTTCTCCCAACCAGTATCAAAATTTTCATTACCAACTTTGGAAAAAAGCCGATGGTAGGGTGATTTCTTTTTGAGAACCTCTTCAAGAGTATCGTAGGTATGATCGTCCATGATTGGTTTGCCGGTGGTGTAGTAGACTTTTTTTGCCTCGATGAGAATTTCGCCAAGTTTTTCAGGGGAGGTGTGTTCTAGGTCAAAATCAGAAAGGGAGTACATGGGAATATTATAGTTGAAAAGCTGAGCTTAAACATTACTCAGGCAATAATAGGCGCCCTTGGTGGAGCCACGCTTTTCGACTACCTTATCTTCGACTAATTTTTTGAGATCGCGCCAAATAGTATCGTCGCTGACCATGGGTAAAAGTGATTTAGCATCAGGCATTCTGAGACCGCCAAATTGTTGCATGTATTCGACTAATTTTATTTGCCTTTCGGTTAAATGCACTTGTTTGCCACCAAGTTTTTGTTTAAATTTAAGATCACGAGAGAGAGTTTGGACCTTATCTTTAACTCGGGCCAATTCAATGGCGATGGCTTGAGTATAGTAAGTAATCCAATCTGTTAGGTCACGCATGAAGAGGTCACTGTTTTTTTCGTGAGTATTTTGGATGGTGGTGTAATATTCTTCGGCATTACGGTCAAAATACTCTTCTAGAGAAAAAAGTCGGCGGATGTCATAACCTTCAACATAGAGGGGTAAAATCCCAAAAGCACGGGAAACTCGGCCATTACCTTCAATAAAAGGGTGAATAGCTACGAGAATGTATTGGGTAATAGCAGCCTTGATGGCAGGGTGGACGTCACGAGATTTGTTGTCATTGAGCCAACCAATAAAATCAGCCATAAGATAGGGTACTTCTATGGCTGGAGGTGGACGGTGAGCAACTTCACCCGTTTTGGTATTTTTTAAAACTACCTGTTGGTGACGATATTTGCCAATATCAGTTTCGGGAATAATTTTACTGGTTGTTAGTTCGTGAATTTTTTTAACTATACTTTCGCTATAGAAAAAAGGACGATTTTTTTGGTTTTGCTTAAATTTTTCCTCAGGTAAGGGTAGGCCGGTATCAAAGGTAACCCATATTTCTTCTAGATATTTGATTACATTGCGATAGTTGATTACTTCTTGAATGTCACGTTCGGTGGCGGTAATTTGACGACCTTCAACCAACTTAGCAACTTCCTGGTAGCTTAGATCATTACCTTCAATTCGGGTACCGTAGTGAACAGTACGAATGATGGCTTCCTGTTGAAATTGTTTTTCGTAGGCAGGAATTAAGGGTGCCTCGTCAATAATTGCCTTGGCGGCTTCTAAAATACCTATGTTTTTTAATATTTGGTTATTGATTGTAAATATCGGCGAAAACATGATGGCCTATTATAGCAGTTTTTTTGTAAGTGTGAGGGAATTATGCGGGGATAAACCCTAACCCCCAACCCCTTTCCCTTGCCTCAGTTATTAATCAGATTTGAATACCAAAAAAAACCCTAACCCCCAACCCCTTTCCCTTGACAGGGCAAGGGGAGGGATGGGGAAGGGTTTTAATTTAGCAAGTACCAATCCAAGGCACTTTTGGGATC
>CAZQUM010000077.1:0-1807 GCA_964596585.1 uncultured Gammaproteobacteria bacterium | reverse complement strand
AATCCTCCGTCATTAAGGGGTACCCGTCAAAATAATCTTTGTAATGACGGAATTAGTGTAAAAACAGTTCTTGGTTGTGTGCCAGTAGAGATGGGGGCTCTAATTGAGTGGCTTTTACCCTATATTTTTGGTATTGCTGGTGGAATTGCCTTTCTCCTTATGATTTTCGGCTTCTTTTTATTGAGCACTTCTCAGGGAGATCCAAAAAAGGTTGAAGGTGCAAAGGCAACCGTTACCTCAGCAATTACCGGTTTGCTTATTTGTATTTTTGCCATCTTTATTCTTCGTTTAATCGCTGTCGACATTTTACATATTCCTGGCATAAATAAATGAAACATTTTTTAACCGTTATCTTGTTTTTATTTTTCTTTCTATTCAGTTCAAATACAGCCTTTGCCGATTGCGGTTGTAAAACCATTTCTTTTAATGATGGTACAAAGGGTTGTACGGTAAATGACGGTGTTTGTCCGGTCGGAAAGGAAGCTGTATGTCAAACAAACCCAGATGGAGCTTGTAACCACAATATATTCGATGGCGGTACCTGCGTTTGCCGAGTTCCCGAAGAACCTTTTACAGGCTCTCCAAGCACCAATGCTGTTTTACCTGTTTATCCGACAGGCTTCAAATTTGCCGACAAAAATATTGGTGATATCACCAATGAACTCCTAAAATGGATTTATCCCGCTGCAGGCATAGTCTTATTGGTAATGTTTATTATGGGCGGAATTCAATTGATGACCGCAGCAGGGGATTCAACTAAATCTAAAGCTGGTTACGGTCGCATTAGCACTGCTCTTATCGGCTTCCTAATCATTTTTATCTCTTACTTTGTCCTTCAACTCGTCGAAGTTCTTTTGGGAGTCACCATTCTTTAGTTTCTTACACTTTGTTATTCAACTTTATTTTCCCATCCGTCTTTCTCTTTCTTGGTACCATAATATTGCTTTTTCCAGTTCCTTTGGGCTAAAATCTGGCCATAAAATATCCGTGAAATAAAGTTCAGCATAAGACATTTGCCAAATTAAAAAATTACTTAACCTAAATTCACCTCCGGGACGGATAATTAAATCAGGATCTGGTTGATCGTGGGTATACAAATATTTCGAAACCAATTCTTCACTTATTTTACTGCTGGGAACTTTATCTCGAATAATATTTTTTATTGCCGTTACTATCTCATCTCTACCGCCATAATTTAAGGCCATATTGAATTGAATTTTCTCATCAACTACGGTCATTTTCAAAACTTTTTTTATGGCATTTTTCACTTTTAATGGAAAAGCCTGAAAATTCCCCAAAACAAAAAATTTAATTCCTGATTTTCGATATTGCTCCGCTTTTTCTTGAACTATTTTTATCAATAAGTTAAATAATCCTTTTACTTCTTTTGGACTCCTTTTCCTCCAATTTTCAGTAGAGAGGGCATAAACAGTTAAATGTTTTATCCCCATATCTCGGCAGTATTCAACAATTTTTTGTAAATTCCTTGACCCCTCCTCATGTCCTTTGCCGTCTTCCAGACCTTTTTTTCTTGCCCATCGCCGGTTTCCATCCATAATAATGGCAATATGTTGTGGTAGTTTTTCAGGATTTATTTTTTTTGTCATATTTATTTAGTCGAATTATAACTTAAAAACATGCAACAAAAAACCCCGCCGTGGCGGGGGATTTTTTAAAGTTCATACTTCTTTTTTGCCAAATTGTTAGTCCCAGGAAGATTTTGAGATGGTCCGACTCTTTCGAGTCAAGACAAAAACCTCAAAGGAGGTGATCCATCCGCACCTTCCAGTACGGATACCTTGTTACG
>CAZQUM010000076.1:0-1833 GCA_964596585.1 uncultured Gammaproteobacteria bacterium | reverse complement strand
GAATTTTATAAGTAGGTACTTGACGGCGAGCTTGACCATTAAAAGATATCCCACCCATACCGAAAAATTGTTCAAAAATATCGAAAGGATTGGAAAAACCGCCAAATTCAAAGTCGGCTCCTTGACTTCCACCACTTTGCCAAGTGAAATCAAAAGGGCCATTTTGTTGACTATAGGTGTTGCCACCAAAATTACCGGCACTGTTGGGATCAAAAGCGGCGTGGCCAAACTGATCATAAGCAGAACGTTTTTGTTCATTGCTTAATATTTCATAGGCTTCGTTAATTTCTTTAAATTTTTCTTCAGCTCCAGGTGATTTATTTTTGTCTGGATGCCAAGCCATGGCCTGTTTTCTGTAGGCAGATTTTATATCATCTTTGGAGGCACCCTTATTGACACCTAGAACTTCGTAATAATCTTTTTTCATTTTATTTTGTAGAGACGCACCAGTGGTACGTCTCTACAATTATATCTTGTTTATTAACTTATTCTTTGACAATCTCCCCCTCTTCAGCTTCCTTTTTCCCGTTGTCATTTTTGGACTCTTCCGGTTGTGGGCCAGATTGAGCTTCAGCTTGTGCCTCGGGTTGTTGCTGACTGTAAACAGCTTGGCCAATTACTTGCATCATCTGATTAAGTTCATCGATGTATTTATCGTAATCAGCTTTGTTGCCATCGGCTTTTTCCAAAAGTGTTTGACCTTCTTTGATTTTTTCCTCAATTTTGGTCTTATCTTCAGCTTTTACCTTGTCCCCAAAATCATTGAGTGACTTTTGAGCATTAAAAATAGTGCTATCGAGACGATTTTTGGATTCGACTAAATCATGTTTTTCTGAATCCTCACGGGCATGCATTTCAGCATCATTTTTCATCTTTTCAACTTCTTCATTGCTCAGATTAGTGGCATTTTGAATAGTAATCTTTTGCTCTTTATTGGTACCTTTATCTTTAGCGGAAACGGAAAGAATCCCGTTGCTATCAATATCAAAGGTTACTTCAATTTGAGGAGTACCTCGGGGAGCTGGAGCAATGCCATCGAGAATAAAACGACCTAAGGACTTGTTGTCGGTGGCCATAGGCCTTTCTCCTTGAAGAACATTAATTTCAACTTGAGGTTGATTATCACTATAGGTAGTGAAAAT
Source organism: uncultured Gammaproteobacteria bacterium (assembly GCA_964596585.1). Lineage (GTDB taxonomy): Bacteria > Patescibacteriota > Microgenomatia > UBA12405 > UBA12405 > UBA12158. The sequence continues at coordinate 691 of CAZQUM010000076.1, read as the reverse complement.
CTGAGACTTTTTGGTAGGGACAGTGGTATTTCTGTCGATGAGCGGGGTACGAACTCCACCTGCGGTTTCAATACCTAAGGTTAGAGGGGTGACATCTAAAAGGACGATATCTTTAACTTCCCCAGTTAAAACAGCTCCTTGAACAGCGGCACCAATAGCAACGACTTCATCTGGATTGACAGAGATATTGGGTTCTTTTCCAAAGAAATTCTTAACGGTTTCGACCACTTTAGGCATTCTCGTCATACCTCCAACCATAACAATGTCAGTGATTTCAGATTTTGAAACACCTGCATCTTTAAGACATTGTTCGACGGGGCTAATGCTCCTTTGAATAAGGTCATCAACAAGTTTTTCCAACTCAGAACGAGTAAGTTTGGTGGTGAAATGTAGAGCTTCTTTATCTTTTTGGGCGATAAAGGGAAGGTTGATTTCGGTTTCACCGGTAGAAGATAATTCAATTTTTGCTTTTTCAGCGGCTTCACGAACCCGCTGAAGAGCTTGAGGATCTTTACTAAGATCAACTCCGTTCTCTTTTTGGAATTTATCCAAAAGCCATTCGACAATACGATGGTCAAAGTCATCACCACCGAGAAAGGTATCTCCATTGGTGGCTTTTACTTCAAAAACACCTTCGCCTATTTCCAAAATAGAGATATCAAAGGTGCCTCCACCCAAATCATAAACCGCA
>CAZQUM010000075.1:0-1988 GCA_964596585.1 uncultured Gammaproteobacteria bacterium | reverse complement strand
GTAATTGTTATTTTAGTATCGGTATTAACGGGGGTGGGAGAGGGTTGTGGATCATTTTCAAAGCCGTCTTCAGGGGCAAGGGTAGGAATGACTGTTGATGGACTTTGATCGCTTTTTTGTGTTTGTTTGAGGTAGAAAACAGTTCCCCCTAAGCCCAGGCCGATGATTAGGCCGAAAACTATAGTCAGAATTAAAGTCTTAATCATAGGACTTTATAATGTTATCATAAGTCATGGAAATTAAATACTTTGGAGATAACAGAATTTTTTTAAAAGGTAAAAAAGAAACTCTTTGGTTAAATCCAAAAAAATCCGATCTTGAGGATAAAAATTATAATTCAAGAATAGTAATTTTTACAGATAAAGAAAATAATTTTATTAAATTAGGTGAAGAGGAAGGGATGGTAATAATTGCGGGAGCTGGTGAATATGAAATCGGGGGAATTGAAATAATGGGGTTGGTTGGTATGTATGCAATTAATGTTGATGGGGTGAAAATTTTATATTTGGGAAAAATGGAAGGAGAATTGAGCGAAAAAAAGAAGGAGAAATTAGAAGAGGCTGATGTCTTGTTAAATTCAATTAATGAAAAAAGTATAGAAATGACAAAAAAGTCAGCTGCAAATTATATAGTTCCGGTGGATTTTGAGGCACATGAAGCTGAATTTAAAAATTTTTTGGATGAGTATGATAAAGAAGAAGCAATATTTGTTGACTCTCTTAGGGTAGAAAAAGACAATCTGCCAGAAGGGGTGGAGGTGGTGTTATTAAAGACACAAGCATAAAATTACCACCTTCTTTTGAAGAAGCTGAATTAAGTGTTTTAGGGTCAATTTTAATTGATAATGATGCGATTTTATCGGTGTCAGAATTTTTGAGGTCGGAACATTTTTATAATCCAAATTTAGCTTCGATTTACGAGACAATGATGAGATTATACGAGGAAAGGAGTCCAATTGATATTGTGACTGTGGCTGGAAAATTAAAGGAAAAAAAGCTATTAAAAAAGATTGGAGGTAAGGCTTTTTTGTCAAAATTGGCAAGTGAAGTACCTACTTCAGCAAATGTTGAAAGTTACGGTAAAATTATTAAGGCGCTGTCTGCTAAGAGAGAATTAATATCTGTGGCTGGCAGAATTTCTCAAAAAGCCTTTGATGAATCAATCCCTACAGATGAATTGTTGGATATGGCTGAGCAGGAAGTATATGCCTTATCACAAAAACATCTAAAATCAGTACCTTCCTCGTTGAGAGAAGTGTTGACGGCATCCTTTGACAGATTGGATGAATTGCAGAAAAGAGGTAGTGGCCTTAGAGGCTTGTCTACCGGATTTAAACAAATGGACATAAATTTGGCGGGAATGCAGAATAGTAATTTATTAATATTGGCGGCGCGACCGGGGATTGGAAAAACTGCTTTTGCATTAAACATTGCTCGGCATGTGGCAGTAGAAGAAAAAATGCCAGTGTGTATTTTTTCTTTGGAAATGAGCAAAGAAGAATTGGTGGACAGATTGCTGGTGAGGCAAGGGTTGATAGATGCTTGGAAATTGAAAACAGGACAATTGTCTGATGATGATTTCGCTTCTTTATCGGAAGCAATGGGGGTTTTAGCTGAAGCACCACTTTACATTGATGATACTCCAGGATTAACTGTAACAGAGCTGAGAACAAAGGCAAGGCGTCTTCAGTCGGATAAGGGGATAAAATTTATTATTGTTGATTATTTACAGTTAATGCATGGATATTCAAGGGAAAATCGGGTACAGGAGGTATCGGAAATTTCACAAGGATTAAAGAATTTAGCCAGAGAGTTAAAAATACCGGTATTGGCAGCAGCACAACTAAATCGGCAGATGGAATCCCGTGGAGGTAAGCCCAGATTATCAGATTTACGTGAGTCTGGAAGTATTGAACAAGATGCAGATATAGTAATGTTTTTACATCGAGAGGATGAGGAAGTTAAGGAAGTGGTGAGTTGTTCGATTGA
>CAZQUM010000074.1:0-1996 GCA_964596585.1 uncultured Gammaproteobacteria bacterium | reverse complement strand
ATATGCGGACCGGTACAGACTTCTTTTGAAAAAAGGTCTTTACCACTACCAACGGTATAAACCGTTACAATTTCCGGGTATTTTGCTCCAAAGAAAGCTAGAGCACCATTTTTTTGAGCCTCTGAAAATTTTTCTGATTTAACAGTAACCGGAAGAGCTTTTTTGATTTGAGTGTTGACCATTTCTTCAATTTCTAAGAGTTGGGAAGAAGATATTTTATCGGGATGGGTAAAATCAAAACGAAGCCTTTCGGAAGTAATGTTGGAGCCAGCCTGAACAACATGGTTACCTAATATTTTACGTAAAGATGCGTGTAAAAGATGAGTAGCAGTATGATATTTAGTAATTATTTCGGAATGATCGGCTAAACCAGACTTAAAAACACCAGCAGAAAGCGTTTGAGATTGTTTTATATGTTCAAGTTTAAGACGATTAAATTCGTCTAAGTCTAGGCTTAAATTTTGTTTTTGTAGTTCTTCCTCAATCATTTCTACAGGAAAACCGAAACTTTGATATAAGTTGAAAGCTTCTTGACCAGAAACTTGATGGTTCTTGTCAATAAGCTTATTGATTTCATTTAAACCACGGTTGAGAGTTTTGCGAAATTTAATTTCTTCTTGATGTAATATTTCTAAAATATGCTCTTGATTAGTCATTAATTCTTGATAATCACCCGCATAATGGTGTCGATTGTTAATAATTACTTCACCAATTTTTTGACTAAAATTATCTTCAATGCCCAACAATTTTCCCTGACGGATGGCCCTACGGATAAGACGGCGGAGAATATAGCCCCTTTCTTTATTAGAAGGTTCGACACCGTCGTTGATTATAAAAACAGCGGCCCGAAGGTGGTCGGAAATGATACGAATAGGTTTAGAAAAGGTAGCATATTTTTTACCGGAAATTTCTTCTATTTTATTAATTATTGGCTGCCAAATATCTGTTTGATAATTATCTGAAAAACCTGATAAAACAGCTGTGCTTCTCTCAACACCCATACCAGTGTCAACATTGGGTTTGGTCAAAGGTATAAATTTGGAATTGGAGTCTTTATTGAATTGCATGAAAACATTGTTCCAGATTTCAATGTAACGTCCCCGACGACAACCTTCTTTAAAATCAATATCCGGTTTACCATATTGGGTGTCAAAAAATATTTCTGTATCTGGGCCACAAGGGCCAGTGGCACCAGCAGGACCCCACCAATTATCTTCAATTCCTAGGGCATGAATGTGTTCAGGTAAAATACCCTCTTTGAGCCAAAGTTGGCGGGAATCATTGTCTAGAGATATGTTTTTATCGCCAGAAAAAATAGTAACATGAAGATTTTGAGGGTGAATGTCTAAGTGCTTAGTTAAAAATTCGAAAGACCAAGGGATTGATTCTTTTTTAAAATAATCACCCAATGACCAATTGCCAAGCATTTCAAAAAAGGTGTGATGAAAAGTATCTCCAACTTCGTCAATATCCCCAGTTCTAAGGCATTTTTGGACATTCACTAAACGTTTTCCTAAAGGATGAGGTTGACCCAACAAATAAGGCACAAGAGGATGCATTCCAGCAGAAATAAATAGAGTACTAGGATCGTTTTCGGGGATTAAAGAGGCCGAAGGAATTTCAACATGGTTTTTTGAAACAAAAAAATCGACAAAAAGTTGTTTTAGTTCCCGTGCATTCATAGGCAAATTATAACATTAGACTACAATCTTTTTGGCTTTATTGAAGGTACGAGTGGATTTTTTGGCAACAGGCTTACTCTTGGCAATTAAACGGCGAGGAATATTTACTTCTTTTTTAATTACTTTTTTTATTTCTTGAGATTTTGTCTTTGTTTCTTTACCTAAATTTTTGACAAAATTTTCTACTTTTAGCCTTAACTTATCTATATCTTTTTTAGAATAATTTTTGGCGACATAAGAGCCAACGATAGCTCCGGTGATAACGCCTAAAAACAGACCGACAGAAAATTTATTATTATTATTTTCGCAATTAC
>CAZQUM010000073.1:0-1998 GCA_964596585.1 uncultured Gammaproteobacteria bacterium | reverse complement strand
TCTTAAAATACCTAAAAGAAAACTGTATTTATATGTTTCAAGAACCAAAAAGAGAGTTTTATGAAAAGACTTCATTTGATTATAAAAGTATAAAAAAAATAATTACTCGACTAATCAGATATCCACTAAAAACCATAGATAAAAAAAACTGTAAAAAAGCAAAACACATTATTGTAAATTCTTATTATAGTCAATTTATATTAAAAAAATATTATTCAAAAAAGTCTCTCGTTCTATATCCTGGCATTAAGCAAACAATAAGCCAACCAATAACGATTAAGCAACATAAATCACTGTCTCTCGGGTTACTAACATACTTAAAAGGACATCATGTTGCTTCCTACCTAAACAATAAAACAGACATATACGGACAAATTTCCAACGAAAAAATAATGCAACATATAAAAAAACAAAAAATATGTTCAAGTCCAAATATTAAACCGGGGAAAATATATAAATTGTATAATATTTTTATGGCAAACCAAATAAAAGAGCCTTTTGGTTTAACGACACTAGAAGCATGTAACAACAAATTATTTGTAATTGGAAATAATACAGGGGGTACATGTGAAATAATAGAAAGTAATATTAATGGTATTTTATTACCAATATCAAATTTAAAACTATCAAAAAAAATAACTCAACAGATCATGAAAAAAAAGGAAATAAAATACTGGAAAAATTGCGTAATTGATTGGGATTATACATCCAAAAATTTAATAAAATTAGTAATTAATGAATAATCTTTCCCTTATCCTTCTTACCAAAAACGAATCGGAAAATTTGAATAAGTGGGGGAAGTGGATAAAAAAAATTTTACCTTTAAATGAAATTATTGTTGTTGATGATAATTCAACTGACAACACCGTAAAAATTACTAAATCTTGGGCAGACAAGAATTTATCTGTTAAAACCTTTACCCATTCCCTAAAAGGTAACTTTTCCGAACAACGACAATTTGCCCTCTCTAAAACTAAAAACGACTGGGTTATCTTCTTGGATGCCGATGAAACATTACCGCCATACACCATCAATTATCTCAACAACATCCGTCTTAAAGATAACCATTCGTACCTTTTTCATCGAAATTTAATCTATCTAAATCACACCCTCAAATATGGACAATGCTTAAACGATAAACCAATTCGTCTTTTCAATAAATTTGAGGGCAAATTTTCCGGCCGTGTTCATGAGGTATGGAAAAGTCAATCACAACAAATCGATACACATCAATATATAAATCATTACTCATTTTCCAATTTAAATATCTTTTTAAAAAAAATAAACCTGTATTCTACTCTCCGCTCCGAAGAACTATATGAACAAAAATATCGAACAAATACATTTGAAATTATTTTTTATCCCTTTTTCAAATTTATACATCTATATTTTATTAAACTAGGTTTTTTGGATGCTATCCCCGGAATTATTATTTCTCTTTCAATGAGTTTTGGCACCTTTTTAACACGTTCAAAACTATGGCACTTGCAACAAAAATAACTCTCTATCTCACTCTAATTAGTTTTTTTTTAGGTCAATTGTTTCGCCCAACTATTTTTGGTATTACTTTACCTCTTTTTGACATATGTATCGTTTTATTAGCTATTCTAAATTTCCTTAATACTACCAAGAAAAAGGATAACCCTTACATTTTTCTTTTTATTCTAAGCGCCATAATTTCTTGGTTCTTGAATCCTCTAAAACTTTCAAATTCTATATCATCTATCTTCTATTTATTAAGAATAATATCTTTACTCTCTTTTTTTATTTACCCTTTGGATATTGATAAAAACAGTGAAAGGTTTTTTCATATTATTTTATTAGCTTTTATATTTTTCGGTTTATTTCAATATTTTATTTATCCCGACTTAACCACTTTTGATTCTCTCAATTGGGATCCTCATCTGTATCGTTTAGTGGGAACCCTTTTAGACCCCACCTTCACTGCTCTTATTTTTTTATTTTTTCTAATAAAACTATATTTTTCTTCTGCAAATT
>CAZQUM010000072.1:0-2080 GCA_964596585.1 uncultured Gammaproteobacteria bacterium | reverse complement strand
CTTAAATTGAGACCCTCCTCCAGCCATGACCACCCCTCTTTTCAATACATCATCTGTCATTTCTGTTGGCATTTCGTCCAATATTAGTTTTATCAAGCCAACAATTCTTTTTACTTTCATTGCCACGGCTTCGTAAATTTCTTCAGCTGTTAGCCGGATACTTTTTGGTAAATTACTCTCCAAATCTCTACCTCTAATCACTCCCCCCATATCAATTTTCACCTTTTCAGCTGTATTTTTACCAATCAACAATCCATATTTCATCTTGACATAATTCACGATTGATTCGTCAAAATCATTTCCTCCCAACTCCAATCCACGGCTTAAAACCACCCCACCCATAGAAACCAAAGACACCTCACTCTTTCCGCCTCCAATATCCAAAAACAACACTCCGCCACTTTCTTCCAATTTAAAACCACTCCCAAGTACCCCCAACACTGAGGCTTCCAACAAAATAATATTGGACACCCCCATTTGTCTAAAAATGCCTTTATAAGCCCTCATCTGTACTTTAGTAATTGTTCCTGGCACTCCGACAACTATACGAGCTTTTAAAAATTTTGGGTATCTACTGGCAATATCAGTCACCATTTTCATAAAATATGACACCAAAGTCTCAGCAGTTTCCATATCCGCTACTGCACCTCTTTTAATTGGTTCTATCACCTCAATCTGTTTTGGCTCTCGATTTATCATCTCTTTTGCACTCTGACCGTATACCAAAACCTTTCTTTGTCCATTTTTCTTTTTTTTCAATCTAGCCACCAATGAGGCTTCATCAACAATAATTCCTTTATCTTTAAGATAAATTCGAATATTGCTACTACCCAAATCCACACCAATTTGCCAATAAAAATTCGCCAAAAAATCACTATGCCATTTCATTTATTGAGTATAACAATTACTGATAAAATAAACAGATGACCGCTATTATCGAAACGATATATTTATCTCTTTTTTTTATTACTCCCCTCCTTTTTACTTCATTGACCTCAGAACTTTTTGAAGTCCCAAAAATGTATTTTGTTTATTTATCTACCCTTTTTCTTCTTTTTCTCCATCTTTTAAATTGGCTCAAGGGCAAAGCCCCCCTTTTCTCTAAAAACAAATTCACCATTCCTTTTTTAGTCTTTTATTTCACTCAATTTTTATCAACCTTATTTTCTGTCGATATTCACACTTCTATTTTTGGCTATTATTCTCGGCTAAATGGCGGTCTTTTATCCCTAACTGCATATCTTTTTTTATTTTTAATCTTGTCGGTTTACATCACTCCCAAATTTAGAAAAAAAATTATTTCCTTCTCTCTCATTTCCGCTTCTTTAGTTGCCCTTTATGGTATTCTTCAACATTTTGGAATCGATAAAAACCGCTGGATCCAAGATGTTCAAAACCGGGTTTTTTCCTCCTTTGGTCAACCAAATTGGCTCGCCGCCTACCTCTGTATTCTCCTCCCCTTTGCCGTAGATAGATTTTTAAATTCAAAATCAAAATCTAAATTTACTATTTACTTTTTACTTTCTACTATTTACTATCTTTGTCTTCTCTTTACCAAATCAAAATCTGGTATTATTGCCGCTATCATTTCCATGGGCATATATTTTGCCATTAAATTTATCAAAAAGACTAATTTCCTGTCTCTTACTATTCCACTTCTCATCTTCTTATCTACTTCTCTAATTATATCAAACCCTATCAAAGACAAAATTTTCCCTTCTAAAATTCTTCCTTCAACAGATCAAAATACTACTTTAAATATCACCGCCAGCGAAGACATCAGGAAAATTGTCTGGGTTGGCGCCTTCAACCTTTGGCAACGTTTCCCCCTACTTGGTACAGGTCCAGAAACCTTTGCCTATTCTTATTATTGGGTCAGACCCCTTTCTCACAATCTCACCTCCGAATGGGATTTCCTTTACAACAAAGCTCATAACGAATATTTAAATTATTTAGCTACCACTGGTGCCTTTGGTTTTTTATCATATTTATTTCTAATTCTTTCCTTTCTAATTTCTTCTTTCTCCTTTCCCGCTCTCCTAGCTTCTTTTATCTCTATCTTAATTACAAATTTTGCCGG
>CAZQUM010000071.1:0-2141 GCA_964596585.1 uncultured Gammaproteobacteria bacterium | reverse complement strand
AGGATTTAAAAAACAAAAAAGCTTAATAAAAAAAAGTAATATACACTTTTTAGGGTATTTCTGGTAAAATCGCGAATGGCAAATAGGTTTTTTGGAAACGAAAAATGTGTCCTTGACGATCAATTTAGATTGCACATATTTGGTGAAGTTTTATCTCCTTGCAAAAGAATTAACCTACCTAAGCTAGTAATTGGAGTGGTGGATAATAATACTATTAACCCTAAAAGATTAATGATATTGAATAAAGATAGAGAAAATATTGAAGTATTTAATCCCTTAAATGGGAAAATATCAAACTTGGCCTACCCCGGAAAATCTTCTTTTATTTACTATGAGGAATGTGACAAAAAGATAAAAGATACAATTTCACTTAGTACTGGTATTAACACTGATCGTAGAGATCATTTATATTTAACATCGGTCGATAAAGTTGAAAATGAGGGTTGGGAAGTGTGGTGGGCGCCACTGCAACTTCGAGGATTGGCATTACACTGCCGTTTGATTCATAGGGCAACAATAACCGAACAAAGAGATCCAACACTAAAAGAAGCCTGCCAGCTGGCAAATGCGTTTAGAAAAGTAATGTAGGGTATAATTATGACCATGGCTAAAATAAAGATTATGAAAGATGGTCCTTATATTGTTTCTGGAAAAATTCCCGTTAACCGACAAAAGACAATTCACGATTCAGAGGGTGTCCCCCTAAAAACCGAGATTGTAGAAAATCTAAGTAAGGATGAAGAAAGTGTTCTTTGCCGTTGTGGTGGTTCAAAAAACAAGCCCTTTTGTGATGGCTCCCACCATAAGAACGGTTTTGATGGCACTGAAAACCCAAAAAATCTTAAAGAAAATCCCGCAGATACCGATGTTTATGATGGTCCGGAATTAACCCTTCAGGACACTACACGTTTGTGCAGTGGTGGTGGTTTTTGCCACCGTGCGGGTGGAGTTTGGAATTTAACCAAAAATTCTGATATTCCCGAATCGAAAAAAATTGCTGTTGAAATATGTCACCATTGTCCTTCTGGTCGCCTCATTGCAGTTGACCCAAAAACTAGCAAAGAGATTGAAGATAAGGTTGATCCCTCAATTGGAGTTGACACTATTGGCCCCCTAGATGTTCACGGAAAAGTTGATATCGAATCAGCAGAAGGGAAAAAATATCCCGAACGTCCTCGTCGAGCCCTTTGTCGATGTGGCAAATCCCGAAACAAACCCTTTTGCGACGGCTCCCATTTTTACTAAATTTTTATTGACATTAGAGTCAACGGGGACAGCTTAATTCACTTGGTGTATGATTTAAGAAAAGTTCGATGATATCGGATTTGAATCATTGATTAATCTTATCAAAAAAATCGTTTACTGAAGTAGTTTTGGTAATATTTTTATCATTTTTAAAATCAGAAATTATCTTCAAATACTTGGCTTCATTTTTGGCAGAAAGCTTAATACTTGGGTTTTCAAAATTGACCACAATTTTTTGTTGACTAAATTGATGGAGAAAAATTCGAATCACTTCTTGTACAGAAGAAAAACCAGCCTCGGTGGCCGCACTTTCGGACATTCGGCGTAATTCTTTAGATACTGGAATCTGGATGACAGTATTATTCATATATTATGATTATAATATATTTATAGTAAAAATACTAGAAGTTATGTCTTATCCTTAATTGCCTTCACATAGTTACAATAATCAATTATCATTTGGCTTAATCTATACATCATCAACCGTTCCTGTAATTAACAAATTAGTTTCGAGGTTTAAATAGAAATGACTCCTCTATCTTATTTCTGTGTAGTCCGAGTTGTTCACTGGGTTTATAAAATTATTCAAATTAAATTATTTTCCTTAAAACTATAATATTTTTTGTTTGAAACAATAATATGATCTATTATTGATATTCCAATTATTTTACCAGTTTCTTTTAATCTATTTGTTGTGCCTCGATCATCAATTGATGGAAATACATCTCCAGATGGGTGATTGTGAGCAATTACTATGTGTGACGCATGGCAAGATATTGCTTTACTAAATACTTCTCTGGGGTGGACTAAACTTGCATTTAAAGTACCGATGGAAATTTCATCAAAAATTAAATTATTTTTTGTGTCGAAATACAAAATAACGAAATGTTCTTTTG
>CAZQUM010000070.1:0-2167 GCA_964596585.1 uncultured Gammaproteobacteria bacterium | reverse complement strand
TCTAAACTGCTACTGTATTTTTCCAAAAATAACAGTTGATAAAAAATACTATCAAAAATATTACCCTACAAATTATTATCCAAAACAAATTAAACTACCAGACATTAGAAAATTTTTATTTAAAAAAACTGGCGATCTCTTGGATGTTGGTTGTGGTCAAGGAGACTTTATATACTCCCTGCCACAATATATTTCTGCCACAGGAATTGACATCAATGCCCCTAAATCCAAAAACCTAATTAAAGATGATTTTTTAAAATATAGATTCAAACAAAAATATGACTATATTACATTTTGGCATTCACTAGAACATTTCCATAATCCAAAAACAGTAATTAACAAAGCTTTATCATTATTAAAAAAAGATGGAACATTATATATTTCCATTCCCAATACAAATTCCCTTGCTTTTAAACTAGGTCAACAATATTGGTTTCATTTAGATGCTCCCCGTCATCTCTTTTTGCCAAGTAATAAAAATATTCACCTACTCTTTCCTTCGCATTATTCAATAAAAATATCCTACAACCCTTTGAATTTTCCATTAGACCTATATCATAGCCTCAAAAAATACCCTTATCTTAGAATCTTTTATCCATTCTTAAAATTATTTGACAGGGAAAATATACTTATCAAAATACAAGAGTCTGGCCCTGATCCAAAGCACTAAGCACCTGTCTTGCTTGCAAAAAATTAGGATAAGCAATCAAAATATTATTTAATATTTTTTTAGCCTCTTCTGTTTTATTTAATCCAGCCTGAACTACTGCATAAAAATAAAGTACTTGTGGATCTCCCGGCACAAAATTAAGAGCTTTTTCTAAATTCTCACTAGCCGTCTCAAAATCCTTTTGCTGAATTGCAATCTGACTAATGCTCAAATAACTTTGATATAAATCTGGCAATATCGCTACCGCTGTTTCATACGAATTTTTAGCCAAATCTAATTGACCAATTTTAAATAAAATATTTCCTCGGTTGTGATAAGCATCGGCATAATTTGGTTTAACCAGAGTCGATTGAGTAAAACCCTTAATCGCATTTTCGGGTTGGCCTAATTTATCATAATCATCTCCAATATTGTTCCAAGCATTATGGCTATTTGGCGATACTTGACATGTATTTACCCAAAGATTGTGGTTTGTTCGCCAGTCAATATTTCTTTTTAAAACCCGATAACCATAAATTCCACATATAGCTACCAACAAAGAAAAAGATAAAATAGACATTCTTTTTTTATCATTTACCAAAAGTAGTGCAATAAAAATAGCCATACCCAAAGAGCCTAAAAACATATATCTTTCCGCCACCAACCAGCTCACTTTTATTGGCGCCATCGATGGTGCCACTGCCACAAATATAAAAGCCAGTGCAAAAAAATATCTTTTATCTTGAATAAAAAAATAAACTAATAGCCCCAAATAACTCAATAAAATCAACCAATTAAGCCATCCCGGTAACACGTACATAGTATGGTACAAAGTTAAATCTACTGGAAAAACAGTTAATTGCAAATATTTTGGTATTGACAATGGATACTGGAAAAAAGGGTTATAAAAAATTCCCTCAGAAGCATTGGTGCCACTATTTACATCCCCAACTCTTATGTTTGCTGCAGGTAAACTGGCCACCACCGATACTATTAAAATAGCCAATACTATTCCCCAATATTTTAAATATCTTTTGGTAATTTCCCGCCAATTTTCTTGGCACATTATATATAAAATTAAAATCAAAAAAATCGCAAAAGGGCGTGGTCTGTCGGTAGCAAATGCCAACCAAAAAAATCCCAACGCCAAATATAAATTTAAAGGTTTTTCTCGGTCTATAAAATAAATAAAATTAATCACTGATGCCAAAATATAAGTCGCTAAAATCAAATAAATCTTTCCTGCATTCCATGAAACAGCCTCCACATGTATTGGCTGAAATATAAAAATAATCGTTGCCACCATAGCCACCAAATCATTTTTAAAAACTAAAACTAAAAAAATAAAAGCCAAAACAATGGTCGCCAAATACCACAATAATGAAACAATATGGTAGGGGATTGGACTACTTACACCAAAGATTTTATTTATAAAAAAATTTGTCATCACCATTGTATTTGGCAACAACATTCCTCCTTCCTTAATATTGAAAACAAAGTCTCCCAACATTTGATTTT
>CAZQUM010000069.1:0-2189 GCA_964596585.1 uncultured Gammaproteobacteria bacterium | reverse complement strand
TAAGGCAGCGGTCTGTAAAACCGTTTTAAGTAGGTTCAACTCCTACCAGCTGGACCAAGTCAGATTTTTCAATATTCTCATCTCCAATTTTCTGGTAAATAGGCTGTAATTTGGCGGTTCCATTAGTTAAATTGTCATAAGTTGGTAAAACTCCTCAAAAACAGTCCAAATAATTGTCTCTGATGTACCGGGGAATTAAAATACCTTCGTTAAGTTTTTTGATTAAGGTAGCTAGTAGGTTGAAAGAATAAAAAATAAGTCGCTATAATAGGCCAATGTATTTAAAAAAAATTTTACTGGAAAATTTCAGGTCTTATGAAAAAAGACTGGTGGAATTTGGGGAAAAATCAAACCTGATTTTGGGAATAAACGGAAGCGGAAAAACAAACTTGTTAGAAGCTATTTATTTTTTGTCAAACGGTAAAAGTTTTCGTGGAGCAAGTGGAAATCAATTAATTAAATGGGATGAAAAATTGGCTGGTGTTCGGGGAAAAATAGTTAATAAGGATTATGAAAAAGAAATAGAAGTACAATTGTGGAGGGAAGAAACAGGCAGTATTAAGAGAAGATTTTTGACAGATAAAGTTTTAAAAAGCAGGTCTCAATATTGGGGAGAAATTAAAGTGGTGGTATTTAGCCCCGAAGATATCCGACTGATAACCAGCTCCCCCACTCGAAGGAGAGAGTTTTTAGATCAAATTTTTAGTAATATTGAATGGCGCTATGCTTCGGCTAGGTCACAATATCAAAAAGCCCTAAAACATCGAAATGAATTGTTAGATTTAATTGCGGTTGGCGAAGCAGATAAAAGTGAACTTTTTTATTGGAATCAATCTTTAATTAAAAATGCTCAAATTATTCAAGGTTTTCGTTTAAATTGGGTGAAATCTGCAAATTTATTTATGCAAGGACATCAAAATACAGAAATTAATAAGCTGTTAATAAACTATCAAACATCAACTATTAGTGCCGAAAAACTTGAAGAATTATATAGAATAGAATTACAATCGGGATATACTAAATGCGGACCGCATCTAGATGATTTCTCAATTGAATACGCTGATTTTGAAACTAAAAATAAAAATATGGCTCTCTGGGGATCAAGAGGGCAGCAAAGACTAGCTGTTTTAGCGTTAAGATTGGCTCAAATTAATTTTCTGGAGGAACAATATGGGGAATCGCCAATTTTGCTTTTAGATGATATTTTTTCTGAATTGGATGAAGAACATCGAAAAATTGTGATGGAAGTTTGCCAAAAGTATCAAAGTATTTTTACATCGGCAGAAAATGGAACGGTAAAATATTTGCCTAATGCACAAATAATTAAAACATAGTATAATAGCCCTATCCCGGAAGATCGGGACTTATTTTTGATTGCTCTTTAACAAGTTCAGCTTCATTTTTTGCCATTTCGTTAGTACCAGGAAGTGACACCGATATATTCGGTATTCATTTTCAAAATTTGTACTAAGAGTTTGATCGTGGCTCAGGGTGAACGCTGGCGGTGTGCCTAAGACATGCAAGTCGAGCGGGACTTATTGTTTACACCAAATTTCCTGATAGAAGTTTGGTGTAGACGGTAAGTTTAGCGGCGAACGGGTGAGTATAAGACAGGAACATACTTCGAAGCGGGGCATAGCCCACCGAAAGGTGGGGTAATTTCCCATATGTCCCGGTGTTAAAACCGGGATGAAAGACGCAAGTCACTACGAAAATGGCCTATCTACTACCAGCTAGTTGGTAAGATAACGGCTTACCAAGGCTTTGACGGTTACCGGCTCTTAGCGGAGAGTCCGGCACAATGGGACTGAGACACGGCCCATACACCTACGGGTGGCAGCAGTTAGGAATTTTGCGCAATGGACGAAAGTCTGACGCAGCGACACCGCGTGGAGGATGAAGACCTTAGGGTTGTAAACTCCTTTTTAGCGGCCATGAAGGCCGCTAGAATAAGTAGCTACTAACTACGTGCCAGCAGTCGCGGTAATACGTAGGCTACAAGCGTTACCCGGATTTATTGGGCGTAAAGGGTCTGTAGACGGTTTTTCAAGTCTGATTTCAAAGCCTCCGACTCAATCGGAGAAAGGGGTCAGATACTGGGAGACTAGAGTCATATCGGGGTTACTGGAATTTTTGGTGTAGGGGTTAAATCCGTGGATACCACAAAGAACACCAAGCGCGAAGGCGGG
>CAZQUM010000068.1:0-2201 GCA_964596585.1 uncultured Gammaproteobacteria bacterium | reverse complement strand
AATCGCCAGCTTTGTTGCGGACTAGAGGAGAGAGAATTAAAAAACGGTAAGGATTGCTAGAAACTTCCGTTTTTAAGGTATTCATTATTTGTCCTACAATTTGTTTGCTTGTTTGAGGAATTACTTCTCTTCCGCAATTAGGACAATGCGGGTGGCCAATTCTGGCAAAAAGTAGTCGAAGGTAATCATAGATTTCGGTGATAGTACCAACTGTGGAACGAGGGTTATGTGAAACAGCTTTTTGATTGATAGCAATTGAAGGGGATAATCCTTCAATAAGGTCAACTTCAGGTCTTTTGATATTTCCTAAAAATTGGCGGACATATGAAGAGAGGCTTTCAACATAACGACGTTGGCCTTCAGCAAAAAGGGTATCAAAGGCCATAGAAGATTTTCCGGAGCCAGAAACACCGGTAAATACAACAAATTGGTTTTTAGGAATTTCAAAGGAGATGTTTTTTAAATTATTTTCCCGAGCCCCTTTGACAATAATTTTATCGATCACAAAGAATAATTATACTAGAAAAGTTTCGGTTTGTCTTCGGGTATTAGAACGATTCAATCTCTTTAATCTTGTCCCTGATTTTGATAGCAGTTTCGAAGTCAAGATCAGTAGCAGCAGCGCGCATTTCTTTTTTTAGTTTGACCAAATGTCCCTTACGCTGATTTGGGGTAAGGGAGCGAGGATCAATTTCTAAAACGGGAATAATCAGTGTATCTTTGTCTTCAGATTCAATTAATTTTGGCCTAATAGATTTGGTGATACTTTGGGGAGTAATGTTATATTTTTGGTTATATTTTATTTGAATTTGACGCCGGCGATTTACTTCAGAGATTGCTTGCTTCATAGCCTCAGAAACTTGGTCAGCGTATAAAATAACTGAGCCGGAAATATTTCGTGAGGCGCGGCCCATAATTTGAATTAATGATGATTTTGAACGTAGAAAACCTTGATTACCAGCATCCAAAATAGCTACCAAAGATACTTCGGGTAAATCCAAACCTTCACGTAATAGATTGATGCCAACCAAAACATCAAAATCCCCTGTTCGAAGCTTGTCTAAAATTTCTGTTCTCTCTAAGGTTTCAATGTCTGAATGAAGATATGCCACCTTAAATTTTTCACCAGTTTTTTTGGAGTCAGAGAGATAGGTGCTGAGTTCTTCGGCCATTTTTTTAGTCAGAGTCACTACTAAGGTTCTTTCTTTTTTAGCAATCCTTTTTTTTATTTCAAAAATTAGATCAGGAATTTGATTTAAGCTGTTGCGAATTTCTATAGGAGGATCAAGAAGACCAGTGGGGCGAATAATTTGTTCAATTACTTGATTGTCGGAATCCTTGATTTCAAATTCTGCGGGAGTGGCCGATACATAAATTGCTTTTGGGATACGTTCATAAAATTCATTCCATCTCAGCGGACGATTATCATAAGCACTTTTAAGACGGAATCCAAAATCTACCAAACTTCTTTTTCGAGAGGTATCTCCAGAACTCATTCCACCTATTTGGGGGATAGTAACGTGAGATTCGTCTATTACAGTTAAAAAATTATCACCATAAAGGTGGTGGAAATAATCAACGAGGGTATAGGGAGGATCTCCCTGATGGCGGTTTTTTTCAAAGTAGATAGAATAATTTTCTATACCGTTTACATAACCGACTTCTTCAAGCATTTCCATGTCGTAATCTACCCGCTGCCGGAGGCGATGGGCCTCTAAAATTTTCCCTTGTGATTCAAAATCAGCTGACTCTTTGACTGCGTCTGCTTTTATTTTTTTAATAATTTCTTTTATTCCCGGCCCTGAGGCGCCGACAAACTGTTTACCGGGAAAGAGCTGGTAGGACGACAGTGAAAAATTACTATTGGTAAAAGGGTTCCTTTCATAAATATTTGTTATTTTACCGGTGCTATCAATTTCTAGGGTTAAAATCCAATCGGCATATGATGGCCAAATTTCCACGCTTTCACCTCGTACTCGAAATTGGCCACGAGAAAATTCCATTTGAGATCGATTGTAATAAATAGAAACCAGAGCAGAAAATAACTGCCGTTGATTCCAAATATCACCTACTTTTAGGGTAATAGTTTTACCACTAAAATCTCTGGGGTCACCAATGTTGTATATACAAGAAACTGAAGCTACAACAATGTTGTCTTTGCCGGAAAAAAGATTAGATGTAGCTTCGAGGCGGAGTTTATC
>CAZQUM010000067.1:0-2232 GCA_964596585.1 uncultured Gammaproteobacteria bacterium | reverse complement strand
TGAACGCGGTTTAATTCGCTAGGGCTTTTGATGATGACAGCTAAACCTGACCCAATTCCGGGAGAAGCGGCTTGACCCTCGAGAAGAAGTTTTAGGTTTAGGTCAACGGAATCTGGTTGATCTAGACTTTTTTGACTAGTAATAACGGTAGTGATGGGGCGAGTTTGAACAAAATAAAGCTTATCTTTTTCAATGGCAAATTCAATGTCTTGAGCTTGGCCGTAATGGTTTTGAAGTTTTAGAGCAATTTTAGCGATTTTAATGGCCATTTTACGGTCAATTTTACTTTTGTCTTGCTTATATTGGGGAACTTTGATTTCTTTGTTACCATTTTCAAAGCGAAGTAACTGGATATCCTGATGGACATGGTTTTCTTGTTTAACCTCCAGAGAAGATTTGTCAATAATATGTTGATCGGGGGTTACAATCCCTTGAACAATATACTCTCCTAACCCCCAAATAGTCTCTACAACTACTTCATTTTTGTTGTTGGTTACTGGATTAAGAGTAAAACAAATACCGGATACTGTACTTTGGACCATTTTTTGGACAGGAACAGCAACTCCAATTTTGAAGTGATCATATTTGTTTTTAACTTGGTAAAAAAGTGAACGAGCAGTAAAAAGACTAGACCAGCATGCCCGAACTTTATCGACTACGTTGGCTTCACCAACAACATTAAGGAAGGTGTCTCCTTGGCCAGCAAAAGAAGCTTCAGCACTATCTTCAGCGGTGGCAGAAGTGCGGACAGCTACTGGAACATCTTTAAGCCCACCAAAAGAACAAAGTTTTTTGTAGGCGTTCATAATGTCGTGGGCAATATCATCGGGAATGGGGGCTGATTTGATGAGTTTTCGAATTTTGGCAGAAGATTTAGATAATTCATCTGGATTGTCGACATTTGTAATATCTAAGATAGCTTTAATTTTGGGTTTAAGCCCATTGACATCAATAAATTTGAAATAAGCTTTAGTGGTAGTACAAAAGCCATTGGGAACAGGAATACCAATATTATACATTTCACCTAGGTTACCGCCCTTTCCCCCGACTATAGAAGTGTCGTCAAAACGAATATCTTTAAACCACAAAAGATATGGAATGTTATTTTTCATTGTTGCCAGCCTCGGTTTGGTAAATTTCTAAGAGAATCACTTTCATCTGGGCGATTGGCATCATCTTGGAGTCGGTAGGTAGTACCAATTTCAGGAGTTGAAGCTTCAAATAGTTGGCAGTCGGTGATTGCTTGAAAACGATGAACCGTATTAGGAACTATGGTGTAGCCGCTAAAAGCTTGCATAGTTTCAGTTTTAAGCTCTGTTTGGCTTGGGCCCCATATAATATTGCAGTTTCCAGAAAAAAGGCATAAGGTTTCCAGTTTTTTGTCGTGGTATTGAAGAGAGAGGCGTTGGCCAGCTTTGATTTCTAAAATCTTGGCAGTATAGGGAGAATCAGAACTAGTAAGAAGGATTTCTCGTCCCCAAGGTTTATCAATGATTTGGGCAGTCATATAAAAATGATAGCAAAAAAAAAGTAGATTAGTCCATTAAATCGAGGGCCCAACGGCACAAGCTGTCTTCTTTGTTTAGCGGAAGCTGACCACTTTTGGAACGATAATCAAGTTCGATAAGGTCCAAGTAGGCTTGCTTAAGTTTTTTTTCGGGAAATTTAGAATAAGTACCTAGTTGTCGTCGGAGAGTATTTTTAAACCAGAAAAGAATTAGTTCGAATGGTAAGGTGGAAAGTAAATTTTGGTATTTACTAATAAAATCTTTTTGATTTTTTGGGAGGAGAGAATTGAGGCAAGTAAAGAGAGTTTCGGGCAAGCTGAAAAATTTAATTTCAGCTTGAGGAAAAAGTTTAAGCTTGGTAGCTTCTATTTTTTTATTTTGCCAAAAAAGGTAATCATATTCAGGATGGCTAATAATTAGGTTTATAGCTTTATCAAAAATATTCTTTGGTAGGGAAAAAAAGTTTTCAATAACAATTGCCTTATTTTCGGAGAAAAGTGAAGCAGTGTTTAGGAATCGATTTAACTGGTCAATATTAAAATTTTTCCCCTCACTTTTAAATTTTTGGAAATTAACTTTTGTGTCAAGGATTTGTGAAAAAGCAGAATAGCTTTGGGGAGTGTTGTTACCGTGGAAGATATAAATCACGCTTTAGTTTATGTTAAAATAGTGCTTGTTTCAAGCCACGGCCCCGTCGTCTAGTGGCCTAGGACTCCTGGCTTTC
>CAZQUM010000066.1:0-2240 GCA_964596585.1 uncultured Gammaproteobacteria bacterium | reverse complement strand
TTGTTTCTCGTCTTGTCAGCCACAAAAGCATTGATTTAGCAATTAAGGCTTTTTCTAAATTACCCTATCAACTCAAAATTGTAGGTGTCGGCCGAGCAAAAAATCAATTAAAAAAAATGTCTTTACCCTACCGAAATATCAGTTTTTTAGGTACAGTAGGGGAAAAACGCTTATTGTCTTTGTACCAAAATTGCCAAGCTCTAATTCACCCACAAGAAGAAGATTTTGGGCTTACTGCACTTGAAGTTCAGGCCTGCGGTAGAGGAGTAATTGCCTTTCAAAAAGGGGGTGCCACTGAAACCATAATAAAAAATCAAACTGGTGTTTTCTTTAATCAGGCCACACCCGAATCTCTTCAAAAGGCTGTTGAAAAATATCTGGAATTGGATATAAACAGTCAAAATTGCCGAACTCAGGCACTCCACTTCGACCATCATCTCTTTATGCTACACTTTAAACAAACTGTTGATCACCTATGGCAACAAAAAATAAAAACCACTACATAGTCATCCTTTGTGGTGGTACAGGTCCACGACTCTGGCCCTTATCCCGAGTTGCCCTTCCAAAACAATTCCTAAAACTATTTTCCAATAACTCGATTTTAAAAGAAACCTTTCTCCGAGCCAAAAAAATAGTTCCTCAAAAAAATATTTACATCGTAACCAATCATAAATACATTTCCCTCATCCAGCGAGATTTAGGCAAAAATTTTCCACCATCTCAAATTCTTTCTGAGCCTGATAAAAAAAACACTGCCATGGCTTTAATTTTTGCCTCTGCTCTTATCAGCCGCCAAAACCCTCAAGCTACCATCACTAGTTTTCCTTCTGACCACTACATAGGCAAAATCGAAAATTTTAAAAAAAATATCAACAAATCCTACCAATTGGCCCAACAGTCTAAAATAGTACTTTTTGGTATTAAAGCCGCCTTTCCCAATCCCGCCTATGGCTATTTTCTAACAGGAAAAAATTCTCATATCACAAAATTTATCGAAAAACCTTCCATTCCTCAAGCGGAAAAACTTATCTCTCAGCAAAATTGCTTTTGGAACAGTGGCATATACACCTATAAAGCGACCACCTTGTTAAATGAATTTAAAAAATATGCCAAAGATTACCTGCCTCTCTTTGATCAAATTTACCAACACTCAAATAATTCCAAAGTATTAAGAAAAATTTATTCCTTATCAAGAAATATGGCTATTGATACAGCTATTTCAGAAAAATCAAAAGAGCTAATTTCTATTCCAGCCTCCTTTTTATGGAGTGATGTTGGTCAATGGTCTGCCATTCTCCAACTTCTTGCCACCAAAAAACAGCCCATAACCACTTTGGGTAAAAAACAAAAAATTGTTTATATCGATTCTCAAAATTGTTTGGTTCATACTCCAACAAACAAAATAATTGGATTAGTCAATATAAAAGACACTGCTATTATTGATACTCCGGATGCTCTTCTAGTTTGTAATTTAAAAGACGGCGGATCATATCAGGTCAAAGACCTAATTACCAAAATGGTTACCGATTCAAAATTAAAAAAATTTTTCACCGGAAAATATGAGTAATAATAAAGTTCCTTTTTATAAACTGCGGGTTTTGTTTTTTAAGCCCGTTAAAAGAATAATTGACATTTTAAGTTCTCTAATCCTATTGATTATTTTTTTGCCGATAATGCTAATAGTCTCCATAATCATCAAACTAACTTCGCCCGGCCCGATAATTTTCAAACAAAAACGTGTCGGTCAGAATCGGGAATTCTACATGTATAAATTTCGTTCAATGAGAATTGGCGATAATGATAAATATCTAAAAGAAAATTTTCCAGAACTGTGGGATAAATACAAGGCAAACGATTGGAAACTCTCAACCAATGAAGATCCACGAGTCACTCCGATTGGCAAATTTATTCGCAATACCTCCATCGACGAAATGCCTCAATTTATCAATGTTTTAAAAGGAGAAATGAGCCTAGTCGGTCCCAGAGCATATCGTGATGCTGAACTTGATGAATATTCAAAAAAATATCCTCACACCAAAAAATATATAAACGATATTCGTTCCGTAAAACCCGGAATTACTGGACCGTGGCAAGTATCAGGTCGCAATGAATTACCCTTTGAAAAGCGTTCCCGAATGGATTCTGAATACATCAAGCGCCGTTCTATTCGCCAAGAAATTCTTATCATTCTCAAGACTCCCTTTGCCATGTTTTCCAGGTGGTAACATATGATAGAATTT
>CAZQUM010000065.1:0-2302 GCA_964596585.1 uncultured Gammaproteobacteria bacterium | reverse complement strand
ATAAATATAGAAAAAAAATACTTTGTTATACTCAAAAGATGACCAAAATTCGCCGTATCGTTCTCACTGGAACTCACACTACTCCAGCCGTTGAATTAATCAATCAACTTCATCAAGACACAGAATTTAACTGGAAAATATCATACATTGGCCGAAAATATAATTCTTATACTTCTACCCAAGCATCAATTGAATCAAAAACCATTCCTTTGTTAAAAGTAAAATTTTATACTATTCCTTGTGGTAAATTTGACCGTCGTTATTTCTTAAATACTCTCCGTGGAATACCTCAAATTTTTTCTGGCGTTATTAAGGCTTATCGGATTTTAAAAGATATTCAACCCTGGGCAGTAATTTCCTTTGGGGGTTATGTTTCAGTCCCTGTTGTTTTTGCCGCTTGGCTTTTAGGTATAAAAAGTATTACCCATGAACAAACAAAAACGAAAAGCTTATCCACCCGTCTCAGTACTCCATTTTCCGAATATATCGCTCTTTCTTTTCCTCTAAAAAATAGATCCCCAAAAGAAATTGTTACCGGCAATCTCTTGCGACGGGATATTTTTAATAGCAATTCAAAAAATTTTAATTTTTTAAAATCCAAAATCAAAAAATTTCCTTTAATTTTCATTACTGCTGGCAACCAAGGCTCCCGCCACCTCAATGAAAATATAAAAGAAATTATTCCCCAACTTAAGGACACTATTATTATTCACCAATGTGGTCAAAATGATTTTTCTGAATATAAAAAATTAGAAAAAAAATACCCCCTATATTTTGCTTATTCTTTCATCCAGGCAGAAGATATCGGTTGGGTGTTTAAACATTCCAAGCTGATTATCTGTCGAGCAGGCGCCAATACTATCCAAGAAATTGAAGCACTAAAAAAGAATGCCGTCATTATTCCTTTACCCGTCAGCCAACAAAATGAACAACTTAAAAACGCTCTCTGGCTTCATAAAAAATATCCAAAAAATACCATAATTATTTTAGACAAAATGATTAACCCTAATCTTTTACTAAAAAATATAAAAAAACTTCTTAAAACTAAAGATTTAAAAATTAAAAATAAGGCTAACATCAACCTTAAACTATTAAATTTACTCAAAAAGCTCTAAAATGAATTATGCAACATCTAAAAAATATTAATTGTCTAAGCATCGGTACCGGTAAAATCTCTGTTCTCATTGGCCAATATCCAGAAAACGACTCCAAAGTAAATATTATTGGTGTTTCATCTCAACCATCAACTGGCTTTAAAAAGGGGCAAATTATTAACTTAGAACAAGCCTCAAAAACTATCACTGAATGTATTGAATCAGCCGAAAGAATGGCTGGTTTTCAAATTAACCACGCCTTTATTTCTCTAACTGCTCCCCATTTCGAGTCTATTAATTCTACAGGTGTTACCGCCGTTTCTAGTCAAAATAGCGAAATTTCTCAAGGTGATATTGATCGTGCTATAGAAGCAGCCAAAGCAATTTCTCTCCCTGTTAATAAAGAAATTATTCATATAATTCCACGTTTGTATACCGTTGACGGTGAAGGGGGAGTAATTGACCCTATCGGTATGAGTGGTCAACGCTTGGAGGTTGAAACTCACCTAATATTAGCATCCTCTCCGGCACTTAAAAATTTATACAAATGTCTTGACGAAGTAGGTATAAAAGTGGACGCCCTAGCATATTCAGGCCTTACTGCTGCTAAAGCCTGTCTAAGCGATACCGAAAAAGAACTCGGAGTAGCCTTAATAGACATGGGAAACAGTAATACTTCTATTACTATATTCCAAGAATCTTCTCCCATTTTTTCTGGAGTAATTCCTCTTGGTGCTAACAATATTACCAACGATTTAGCTATCGGACTTAGATTACCTCTAGAAGATGCTGAAAAAATTAAAATAAAACTTAAGGCATATGCAGACAAAAAAGGCTTTGAAGATGAAATTGAATTAAAACATTTAGGTATTTTAGGTGAAGAAAACAAAAAAATTTCTTTTTCCACCACTGTTAATGGCATTATTAAAGCCCGCTTAGAAGAAATATTTTCTTTTATTTTTACCCAAATTAAAGATGCCGGATTAGAAAATTCCATTCCCGCAGGAATTGTTCTCACCGGTGGTGGCGCCGATACTATTTTAGCCAAAGAAGTTTGCAATAATATGATTCCTCTGCCGGTAAGAATTGCCAGCCCACCCCGACTTGGCGGTCTAGTTGAAGATATCACCAATCCTGCCTTTGCCAGTACTGTTGGTACCATTCTTTATTTTCAGGATCAAAAACCTCTCTCAAAAAGTAGTGGTAAT
>CAZQUM010000064.1:235-2373 GCA_964596585.1 uncultured Gammaproteobacteria bacterium | reverse complement strand
TTTTCTTGTTTATTATCGTAATTTTGCATATGTTTGTATTGTGAATCAAAATGTCTTTATTTTCAAGCTTAAAATAATAATTGACATATAGATGATTATAGATATAATGGCGTTTATGGATAGAGTTTACCGAGCATTAGCAGAAATTAACAGGCGTAAAATTGTTTATTGGCTAAGCATGGGAGAAATGAATGTTAGTCAAATTGAAAAAAAATTGGAAATTTCCCAAGCTACAGTATCCAGCCATCTGGCAATTTTAAAGAAATCAGGTTTAATTAGTTCACGAGTAAAGGGTAAGGAAAGAATATATAAGTTAAATGTAGAAATTGGAAAATCATTTGTAAGAGAATTAAATAGGCTGATGTCTTTACCTGTGGATTATAGTACGGAAGAGATAATTGTGCGGAAATAAACTGACTTATACAGTTGACTATAGGATAAATTTAGGTTAATTTTAGACATATGAAAAGAAATAAAGAAGACACAATCAGTATGTTTTTGGGTTTAATAGTTGTAATTTTATTTGGCTATCTTGTGGTCAAATTTGTTCAAAAAAATAAGGGTAGAATCGATATTCCTGGAATAATGAAATTTGAAAAAAAAGATGAAGAAAAGGCAGAGGAGGTAAAAGAGATGGAAAAGATAATAGTGGTCAAAGGTCAAACTTTGTGGCAAATTGCGGAAGATAAATATCAGGATGGACATAAATGGGTGGAAATTGCCAAGGAAAACAAGATTGAAAATCCGAGTTTAATAGAGGTGGGAGATGAATTAGTGTTGCCGATAATTGAAAATAAAGGTGAAATAGAAAAAGAAGTGCCCACAGAATATAAAGTGGTTAAGGGGGATAGCTTGTGGAAGATAGCTACTCAATTTTATAATGATGGCTATCAGTGGACGAAGATTTGGCAGAATAACCGGAATAAATTGAATAGTCCAGATAGACTTGAAATTGGGATGACATTAACGCTATGATAGAATTTTAGTAAGGCGGCTATGGTTTAGTGGTAAAATGAATCCTTCCCAAGGATTAGTCGAGGGTCCGATTCCCTCTAGCCGCTCAGAAGCCGAAGTAGCTCAGATGGTAGAGCAGGGCTTTCGTAAAGCCAAGGTCGGGAGTCCGATTCTCCCCTTCGGCTCTAAAAAATATGAAAAAAATGCCAGAATTTTTTAAAAAAGGACCAAGATCCCGCCTTAATCGTAAGGAGGATGAGGAGATAACTAAAAAGACGGTTTTAATGGGCGGAATTACAGTAGCAGTTTTTATATTACTGTTATTGTTCGGTTTGCCTTTATTGGTAAAATTATCGGTATTGTTGGGTAATAATAGAAATGATCGTGGTGAGGTTGTAGAAAAATTATTACCACCTCTACCCCCCAGACTAACAGCTACCTTTGAGGCAACGAATAGTGCCCAATTGACAGTTTCGGGAGTAGCTGAACCTAATGTTGAGATTGAATTGTTTAAAAACGATGTTTCGGTAGGAAAGGATAATACTGATGAAAAAGGATTATTTAGTTTTTCTAAAATTGAACTAGAAAAAGGGGGTAATACTTTTACGGCAATTGCAGCGAAAGAAAAGGAAGGGAAAAGTGAATTATCAAAATCAATGACAGTAATTTATGAAGACACACCCCCTATTTTGGAAATAACGAATCCCTCGGAAGAAAAATTGACTGTAGATAATCCTGATTTTGATATTATTGGAAAAAGTGACCCAGAGGTAAGTGTAACTATTAATGGAAAAATTGCCCTTGTAGACAGTGAAGGCAATTTTAAACTTAAAATCCAACTAAATACAGGTAAAAATGACATTGAGGTTGAGGCTAAAAGTCAAGCCGGAAATGAAGCTAGGAAACGGGTGGAAATAACTTTTGATATTTAAATTCCAAAGCCATATAAAAAAGAACCCAAGGATACAAAAGTGAATTAGCAAATAGAGAATGAACGAAAAGAGCGAGTAATAATGATTGCCAGTACAGAGAACTACTTTTTAGGCTATAAGTGAATGAAAGAATAAAAAAGAGTAATCCAATCAAGCCCGAACAAACAGCTATAGTTAGTAAACTACTATCAAAGCCAGATTTTGAATGAGACTGGCGGTTATTAGTCAAATCAGGAAGACGATTATAGCCTA
>CAZQUM010000064.1:0-225 GCA_964596585.1 uncultured Gammaproteobacteria bacterium | reverse complement strand
AGGGGTGATTGTTGCCATAAATTTATACCCTGTTGATAGTTGACAATTTTAGCTTTTATAGAGCTGGTTCGTTCAAGTTTAGTACCTTCACCGGGCATACGAGGCAATAAAATTATAGTAAGAAAGGTTAATAGAGCGATAGAGAGAAATAAAAAGACCTTTTTAGTTTTATATGAGATATAGGAAAAAACGATAAAAAAAGCGAGTAGCGATGAACGACTGTAA
>CAZQUM010000063.1:0-2398 GCA_964596585.1 uncultured Gammaproteobacteria bacterium | reverse complement strand
TTCCGATAGTTTATTCAACTTTCCCAATGGGATTTGTCTCGGAGTTCTTGTTGTATGAACATTTTACTATTAACGACACTTTAATGCAATATATACGCTTAGAGCCGCACTATATATTGTCGGCGAAGATTTTTTCGCGGGATTTGAAATAAGATAAGCCTGTAAATAGAATTAATATTGATAGGAGGAGGGCGATAAAAAGCGAGGCATAGTTAGGTGATCCCCCACCAAGAATAGTTTGACGGTAGGCGTTGACGATAACGGCCATGGGGTTTAATTGAAAAACGAAGCGATATTGCTCTGGTACTAAATCAGCTGGGTATATAACCGGAGTGAGATACATCCAGAGAATTAATATCAAATTAAGTAGGTATTGGATATCCCGATAAATTAGATTCGAGGCGGCAAAAAATAGAGCTAGGCCAAGAGTAAAAATTTGCTGAATAAAAAAAATAGGAATCACCCATAAAATATTAATAGAAATAGGCATTCGGTAGATAATTATATAGATAATTAGGACGACATTGGCAAAAAGAAAGTCGACAATTTTGGCTAAAATTGTGGAAATTACTAAGATTGAGCGGGGGAAATAGACTTTGGTGATAAGGGAAGATGAGGAAACAAGGGATGAACAGGCAGAAGAAAGGGAGCCTGAAAATAAATTCCATGGTAAAAGTCCTATAAAGAGAAAAATAGAATAAGGAATATTTTCGGCTGAATTGGTGGGAATGCGCATGATGATAGAGAAGGCAAAACTCATGACAATCATTTGGGCAAGTGGATTTAGTATTACCCAAAAGTAACCAAGAATTGATTGTTTGTAGCGGGTTTTTACTTCACGGGCTACCATTTGCCATAGAAGTTCACGCCATTTGTAAATGTCTCTAAACTCTTTAAATAGAGATAGCATGGAAATAGTTTAGCACGGAGCAAGTAGTATATAATGGTAGAAATGGACAAAAAAAGTTTGATTTGTACAATTGGGGGTGGCACAGGAACACCGGTGATAAATGAATCATTGATAAAAGCTGGATACAATAATATTCATTCGATAGTAACTACATTTGATAATGGCGGAGATACGGGCAGAATGAGGACTGATGAAAGGGGTAAATCTTTGGCCAATTCTGATTTTTGGCGGGCACTGATTTCTTTGTGGGATGACGGTTTACAAAAGGATATTTGGGTGGAGATGTTGCGATACCGAGATGGAAGGGACAGGAGTTTTGGTAACGCTTTTTTTCAGTTTATGACTGAAAAAACTGGTTCTTTGGATAAGGTGGACAACCTGTTTATGTCATTAACATTGGCTGATTTAAAAGGTCGGGTAATACCAGCATCACTTTCACCTGCCAATCTATATTTTGAGACCATAAGTGGTAAAAAATATAACGGAGAAAAATTTTTAGATCAACTTAGAATGTCTAGTGATTATATAAAAAAGATTTGGCTTGAACCTCAAGTTAAGGCACATCCAGAAGCAATTAAAACATTAGAAGAGGCAGAAATGATTATAGTCTGTCCAGGGAGTGTATATGGTTCATTGATGGCCAATTTTTTGATGGATGGATTTAAAAAGGCTTTTCAAAAAAGTCAGGCAAAAAAGCTTTTGATGGTAAATTTGATGACTCAGGCAAACGAAGGTAGAATTTGTGATCAGTTGGCCTATGCTAATTTGTTTAAAAAGCAATTGAATATTGAATTTGACCATATTGTGATGGCTGATTTGTCGGTATTGAATCAGCGAAAATTAAACAAGGTTAGAATGTATTATGGAATGGAACATTCAAATGAGGTTGGGTACAAAGAGGATAAGTCAAAAAGGACGATACTGGAGGACTTGGCTACTATCGATGAAAAGAACTGGAGATTACGACATAGCACATTAAAACTAGCACATTTTTTTGCTAAAATGATTCATGTCTCAAAAGAAGTTGAGGGAAAAAAGTAGAGAGAAATCTGCCTCGCTGGTAGACAAGCAAGAAACTAGAGAGTTTTTGCCAAGGTTTTGGGATATTATAACTAAGCATAAAATATTTTTATTAATAGCTTGTGTGCTAGCGGTGCTTTTATACGCAAACGCTATGGGTGGTGCTTTTGTTTCAGATGATTACGCCACTATTCCACAGAATCAGTTAATAGGAGATTTTGTACACAGCATTAAAAAAGACGGAATGTTGTTGCCAAATTCGATGGTAATGACAAATTTTTTTATAAATAAAATTTTTGGTGTAAGTAGTCCAATCCCCTACCATATTGTTTCATTGCTTTGGTACTTGGTAACTATTGTTTTGGCTTTTGTTTTTTTAATTTTGGTTTTTAAAAATGACTTGGTGGCTAAAGTGGCAACGATTATTTTTATTTTTCAGCCAATACATGTGGAGGCTGTATCATGGAT
>CAZQUM010000062.1:0-2416 GCA_964596585.1 uncultured Gammaproteobacteria bacterium | reverse complement strand
TTGATTTAGAATGTGTCTAATATCTGTCATAATTTCTTCTTCATATTTAATATTTTTATTCACTTGCCGGAAACGCACATATTCATCAATTGTAGTCAATATATTTTTACTGGCTACTGCTGTAGACATATTACTAGCACCTAAGATATTTGAATATTCCTCCAAGGCTAGCCAAAAACTTTCGACACCCTCCAATATTATTTCCCGATTTTGATTTTTTTCTAAGTTTAAATTCAAATCAATTACTTTTTCTCCTTCAGACAGTAAGCGATATTTTCCAGTCTCACTGGCAGTCAGTTTCACTCTACAACTATCAGGATTAACATTTTCAAACCACACAAAACCATCGACAGAGTTCCTCTCTGTTCCATCACAATTAACCTGTAGACTACCCAAAATATCACTATAAAAAACCAACAATTTTTCTTCATTTGTAAAATCCACACCTCTCAATAACGATGCGGTAGGGGAGTCTCCCAATTCAAATTCATTCATTATATAATCTATCGATTTGTCAACTAAATCACTATGCTTGGATTGAAATTCTACGCCAGTGGCACCATTAATTAAGGCGCTCTTTTTCAAAACAGTACCATCGCCAACATCATTTACTGATGATATCGGCCTCCCTTGTTCCCAAATTTGTAAAACCTTATCAAACAAAGATCTCTCCCCTAAGTTTAAAGTAGACGTTGTTTCTTCACCCACACCATCCGCCGTTTTCAATACATTAAGTATTGGAGCAACGCCTTGATTTTTTGATACTAAATAGCTACTGATACTCGTCGAATTTACCGCCTGACCATTTTTCTTCAAAAAAGAAAAGGTTGGATTTAAATCCAAAACTATCGGCGCAAATTCACGCAAAACTTTCACACTATTCTCTCCATCCTTTGTTTTTAATCTCAAAAATATATTTAAAGCAATATTAGAAAAATCACCTGAATCACCAAATTTAACTCCATTCCAAGCTTCATATGCTTTAACCGAACCATAATGTGGACTACCTAAACTAACAACTTTTTCTATTTTTGCAGGGTTATCTTGTGACCAAATTCTAGCTACCACCCCACCTAAACTATGCCCAACCAAATACAACTTATCTTCATTTTCTAGCCCAATACTATTTATAAAAATATTAAAATCTTCTACGATTTTAGATAAAGGTTTTCTCCAATCATAATTCCATACATAAAAATCTTCATCACGAGCCAACCCACTACTTTCAAAAGCATTTATCAATTTATCGTAATTTTTTACAAAAGGTGTCATTGACCATTTTGAATTTACCAAAGTACTCCCTATTAAAATTGCCTCGGTGTTCCAGCTCGCCCCCAAACCAGGAAGAAGAATGATTTTATTTTTTTCTTGTTCATATCTATCAGCAACCTTAATATAGTCAACATTGATTCCCGACCAAGTTTTACTCCCTCCAGACAAAGGGTTGCCAATCATAATATTATCAGCAGCACAAGGTGTATTTAAATTTAATATCAACGAACCATTTAAATACACCAAATAATTAGTATCATTTTTCTTTATCGAAAAAATATTCCAGCTATCTTGAGATAAAAAGTCAAATATATTCTTCTTTTTAAGAAGACCATAATAATCACACTTACCAGTGTAAGGGTTGGGACTATCCTGATATTGTAATACAGGACCCATATGTGTGTCATTCCATAAAGAAATTAAATAAAATGGATAATTATCTACCCCTGTATAACCAATACCAAGTCCAGTACCCATTGGGCCAACTCTAGAATATTTAAACTTAAATTCTGTTATTTGTGGATTCTTGTCCGATATAGTACTTAAAATAGAATTCGTAATAAAAGGAAAAGAATAATCCTCACTCCTTAATTCTAATGTGCTGTTCAAGAAAGATATTCTCCCAGCATTCAAATTATATTTCCATTTTGTTTCGTCTTTATAATCAAAAGTATCAGAAAAATACTCTTTAGCATATAATCTAGGTGTAATAAGTAAAAAAAATATAAAAAATACGATAATTCTATTTAATAATTTCATATTAAATATAATACTAAATACTTGTGATAAAAATTGCAATATATCATAATCTAAACCCCGGTGGAGCTTTATCTGTAATAAAGAGTTTAGTAAAGGAATTAAAAAAATCTAAAATTAAAGTAGATGTTTACACAAACTCAAAAACCATTATTCCCCATGCAAATAAAACATACTATTATTCCATAAATCCAAATAAGGGTCTTATAAATGAGCTTATTTTTATTCTGTCTAAATTACCCAAAATACACAAAGATATTTCTAATGATATTTTAAAAAATAAATACGACAAAATAATTGTTTTTCCTTGTTATCTAACACAATCGCCATTTATCTTAAAATACCTAAAAGAAAACTGTATTTATATGTTTCAAGAACCAAAAAGAGA
>CAZQUM010000061.1:2206-2458 GCA_964596585.1 uncultured Gammaproteobacteria bacterium | reverse complement strand
TTCTTGTACCTGAAATACATTTACCTCTAAATACCAACAACAACAAAACAAATATTTCCATAAAAACTTCTACCGTCAAACGTCTCATGGCTATACAACTAACAGACCTAAAAAATTATGATTCTCCCAAATGGTTGCAAAATTTTCTAAAACTCCACGACACACACTCTATCAATGCTCTAGTTGATCTAACCAACTATATTATGTTTATGTACGGATTGCCTCCCCATGCTTTTGATACCAAAAAAAGTA
>CAZQUM010000061.1:0-2169 GCA_964596585.1 uncultured Gammaproteobacteria bacterium | reverse complement strand
CTCTAGATGGAACAGAATTACCCTTAAACAAGGACATATTGATGATTACCAATATAAAAACTCCCTTAAGTTTATATTTTTGGGGAGGCAAATCTTCTGCAATTACCTCCGAAACTACAAACTGTCTTATTGAAATTGCTCTTTACGACCCTATAACCCTTCGTCAAAATATGCGCTCTCTTAAGGTTCAAACTGAAGCGGGAATTAGACTAGAAAAACAATTAAGCCCAACTCTCATACCTCTTGCTTTTAATCACCTAATTCAATTAATTACACAAAACTGTGGCGGACAAATTAATTCCTCACTCTATGATTATTACCCCCAAGTAAAAAAAAGAATTACTCCTAAATTCAATGCTCAACTACTAAAAAATATTAGTGGCATAGATATCCCCCTTACTTTTTCCAGACAAATTCTAAAAAATCTGGATTTATCTATTCGACCAGATTTAGACAATGACACCGCCCTAGCTGGAGAGATAATCCGCTTTTATGGAACTAATAAAATTCCTATTAACGAGCCATTAAAAAATAAAAAAATACCCGATATTACCCCAAAAATAAATTATTTAATCGACTCTCTTCGCGATCGTCTTATTTCCCTTGGTTACAATGAAGTTCTAACTTGGCCATTAACAAAAACTCCTCTTAATCAAAAAACTGTAGTAAGAACTGAAAATAATATAAACCAAGAGTTTGTCTATCTTCGTCAATCACTTATCCAAACTTTAAAAAAACAACTCGATAGTTATCAACGCTTAAAACTAACTAACCAAAAATTTTTTGAAATTGGAACAGTCTTTTTTTATATAAATGGCCAATATATTGAAAAAAAATCTCTTGGTATATACAACCACAACCCAAATCAGCTCCGCAAAGACCTCTTACAAAAAATCTTAATTGATAGTGCCAATATTAATTTTGAAAACAATTTTGCTGAGGTTGATTTAGATAAATTAATCCCTCTGCAAACCTATTCTCCCCGATTGGACCTTTCCTCAAAAGCCATCGAACTTACCTCTCAAATTATTACCCTTGATGCTAATCTCACCTTAAAAAAATCAGAAGATCCGGAAAAATTTCTAAAAAAATACAAAAAAATAATTGATTCAAAAATTCTTTGGGATATAAAAATTACCGATATTTATCACGACCAAAAAAGAAATCAATATCGCTATACCTTTCAAGTTTCTTACTATAATTGTGACGACAAAACTGCTAAAAAAGCCCATCTTTTCGCCTTTAATCTTCTTTAATCTTCTTCCTCTATGTCGTCTGTCGGCGTTGGCGATACAGTTACTTCAGGTTTCTTTGTTGGCGTTGGAGTGTTTATAACTGGTGTGGCTGTAGGTGAAGCTTTCCAGTCCCAAGGAACTTTAACTCCAATTTGAATTTCTCGTTCATCTGTTGCCCCATCTCTGTCTTTTATCCATACCTTTAATTTATGTGGCCCATCGTTCATATAAAAAGTCCCTTCAAAAGGTCTTTCACGCCAACTTTTTATCTCTGTTCCGTCAACATACAACTTAGTTTCAACTATCTTTTTTACCGAACTGGTATTAATCACCACTTTCACATTATTATCGTTTATTTGTGACCTATCACCGGGTTCTGAAAAACTTACCCCCACCGAACCATCATTTCGACAATATTCACTCGGAACTGTATATATATCTTTGTTTGCTTGTTGATTAATCCAACCATCAATTCCTTCTTGCCAGCGATTGCGCCCGTCTGAACTCCACGAATCTTTTTCTGTAAATTTAAAATATTCTTTTTCGTCATAATTTCCATTAATCACATCTTCAGGAGTAGCTAATCCAAATTTATCCTTGCACACTTTTAATTTCATGTGAATTGGATCAGCAGTATTTGGCTGGGTACCGTCAATAAAATATTCATTTTTACTCTCAAAGCCATCATGGCTAGGATAACCCGACATTTTGTCAACACTAATATTTACAATTTTCTCAGGTATTGGGAAGTCCACCTTATCTCTTTTTGGCAATGCATAAAGCATTATTTGCCGCCAAATCGGTGCCGCCCCCGATACACCCGAAGCAATCGTTCCCATTTCACTGTTATCGTTGTTTCCCACCCAAACCACACTCAAAAAATTTGGAGTCCATCCGATTGTCCAATTATCCCTCTTATCATTAGTAGTACCTG
>CAZQUM010000060.1:0-2562 GCA_964596585.1 uncultured Gammaproteobacteria bacterium | reverse complement strand
TTAAAGCCGTGGCCAGTGATTTAATCAGTGGCAAAAAATATATTTTCAAAAGTGGGCCTTTGGCCACTGCTATCTGTGCCTCTAGTGCAATCCCGGCGCTTTTTTCCCCGGTTGAATACAAGGGAAGGTTGTTGATTGATGGAGGAGCAATTGATCCGATTCCAGTAGACGAGATTGATAAAAATGAAAAAGGACCGATAGTGGCTGTAGCTTTATACAAAAAAATGTTTCCAAAAAATTTAAAGAAATTGCAGAATGCTGGTTTGGCACAGGTAGCCTTTAATTCGATGCAAGTAGCTATTTCAAATATATCAAAACAGGCAATTAAAAAGGCGGATTTAGTTATTATGCCTGAGGTTGAGAATATAAATGTACTGGATTTTGTAAAAGCCAAGGAGTACGTAGAGGTAGGCTACCAAGCAGCGAGAGAAAAAATAGATGAATTAAATAAGCTGTTTGATTGAATAGGGCGTCTTCTTTAGATAGTGTTATACTTTTTTATGATTAATTTTGTTAAGAAAAAATGGTTTGTAATTATTTTAGCGGTAATGGCCTTGTTGTGGATAAAAGACCGAATATCACCAATATATAGGTATGGCGAAAGTGGAGTTATAAAAAATGCCAGTTACAATACAGGTGACCTTGATATGATGACAGAATCTTTTTCGGTGTCCAGCAGCCTTGGGAGAAAGCAAGTAGCTCCTTCAGAAAGTAACGATAGAATTATTATCCAAGATACAGGCTTATCGCTTCAAGTTAAAAACCCTTCTCAAACAATTATTGAAATTGAAGAGAGTACCAAGAGTTTTGGTGGTTTTTTGATTAACTCTCATTTATCAGCACCGGAAGGGGCCGCCAGCGGTAATATTTCGGTTCGAATACCTGAAGAAAAAAGAGAGGAAGCTATGACAGCCTTTAAAAATATGGCTGTAAAGGTGGTTTCGGAATCAGTGAATGGTACTGATGTAACTGACCAATATACTGATTTGGAGGCAAGATTGGAAGTACTTTATAGGACGAAGACAAAATACGAAGAGATATTAGATAGGGCTGAAAAGGTAGCCGACTTAATGAGTGTTCAAAAAGAGTTGATTAGTCTTCAAACTCAGATTGATAATTTGAAGGGTCAGCAAAAATATTACGAACAATCGGCAAAATTAACTAAAATTACTATCTACTTATCAACTGATGAATTATCGCTACCCTATGCCCCGAGCAATGAATGGAGACCAAAGGTGATTTTCAAGGAAGCGGTTAGATCTCTGGTAGGAGCATTTAGAAATTTTGGCTCTTTGCTTATCTGGATAGTAGTTTATTCACCACTTATCATTCTGGCTGTATTGATAATTAGATATATCAAAAAAAAGAAAAGTCTAAAACAGAATAATGTCCAATGAGCCATTAGCAGCAATTCTAAGACCAAATAGTTTAAAAGACTTTGTAGGCCAAAAACATTTGGTAGGTGAAGATAAACCACTTAGAGTTGCTATTGAAAATCATCAAATTTTCTCGATGATTTTTTGGGGGCCTCCGGGAGTGGGAAAAACCACTTTGGCCCGGATTATTGCCAAAGAAGCACAAGCAGAATTGTACGAACTATCGGCAGTATCGGCTGGTAAAGACGATATTAGAAAAATTATATCTTCCACTAACCCCAGACTAATTAAGAAAATTTTATTTCTTGATGAAATTCATCGCTTTAATAAGGCTCAACAAGATTTTTTGCTCCCTTATGTGGAAACCGGCGCATTGACCCTAATCGGTGCAACTACCGAAAACCCTTCTTTTGAAGTGATTGCTCCCCTACTCTCCCGTTGCCGTGTCTTTGTTCTCAATGAATTGACAGGTGAAGAGATGGAAGAAATTATAAAAAGGGCAGTTAAAATATTAAAAGGTAAAATTGATAAAAAGGCTAAAGATTGGCTAATAGTTATGGCCAATGGCGATGCCCGTCAAGCAATTACGATGATAGATAATGCCTTTTCGCTATATGGCAATTTAAGTATCGACAGTCTAAAAAATGCCCTACAAAATTCGTATTTACGTTTTGATAAAAAAGGCGAAGAACATTACAACACAATTTCAGCATTTATAAAAAGCATGAGAGCTAGTGATGTAAATGCGGCAGTGTATTATTTGGCAAGAATGGTGGAAGCTGGGGAGGACCCGAAATTTATAGCCAGAAGAATGGTTATTTTTGCCTCGGAAGATATTGGAATTGCCAATTCCAATGCACTACTTTTGGCCAATCAGGTATTTCGTGCCGTAGAAACAATTGGTTATCCGGAGTGTGCCATAAATTTGGTTCATGGTGTGGTGTACCTCAGTCAATCGCCGAAAAATAGAAGCACCTATGATGCCCTGCGTAGTGCTCAAGCAGATGTAAAAAGTTTTGGCAATTTAGCAATACCACTAGTTTTACGCAATGCCGAAACAAAATTGATGGAAGATTTGGGTTATGGAAAAGGTTATGAAAAATACACTAAAGAATCTCTTTTGCCGGAAAAGATAAAGGGGAAGAAATATTTTAAGGATTTAAAAAACAAAAAGGCTTGATAAAAA
>CAZQUM010000059.1:0-2586 GCA_964596585.1 uncultured Gammaproteobacteria bacterium | reverse complement strand
GAAAATACACCTGTTTTTTCCTTAACAAGGTCCGTTCTTTCCATCTCACTCTTTTTTCTGGCCTTATCAAGATAAGCTTTGATTTCCTGATTCTCTTTAGCCAAATCCACCGCCATCTGGTGTTCTGGCGCTATTACCATAAAGGTCACCCCAGGCAATGTATCCGGTCTAGTCGTAAATACTTCTAAATAGTTTCCCCCATCAATAAAAAATTTAATTCGTGCACCCTCACTCTTCCCAATCCAGTTTATCTGTGATTGCTTGACTTTATTGATAAAATTAGTTTTTTCTAATCCTTCTAGTAATCTATCTGCATATTTAGTAATTTTTATTACCCATTGAGAAATATTTCTTCTCTCTGTAATGTGTCCACAACGTTCACATTTACCATCTATAACCTCTTCATTAGCTAAACCAGTTTTACAACTTGGACACCAGTTTATCGGCATTTCTTGTTTATAAGCTAAACCTTTTTTAAATAGTTGTATAAATATCCATTGTGTCCATTTATAGTAATTTGGATCAGCTGTATTCACCTCTCGAGACCAATCAAAAGAAAAAGCCAGTCTTTTCATCTGTTTCCGAAAATGATTTATATTCTCCTCACTAATTTCTTGTGGTTTTCGACCAGTCTTAATTGCATAATTTTCTGTTGGTAGTCCAAACGCATCCCAACCCATTGGAAACAATACCTTATAACCTTGCATTCTCTTAAAACGGGCATAAATATCTCCGCCAGTAAAAGAAAAAGCATGCCCAATATGTAAACCACTGCCAGATGGATAGGGAAACTCGTTTAAAATATACTTTTTTTGACCATTCCCGCTATCCGCCTTATATAATCCCTTTTGCTTCTCCCATTTTTTTTGCCATTTAGTCTCCACTTCCTTAAAATCCATGTACTTATTATACCAACTCTATACCTTCATTAATTACTTAAAACCGGTGTTTACTCGTGATATTATTACTTTAATTTAATGAACAAAAAATTCATTTTCCCTCTCATCATTGTCACCATAATCTCCGCAGTTATTGGTTATATTGTCGGCAAATCTTCTCTTTTACACCCCACCTTCTCTGAGCAAAGGTATCAAGGTTCATATAAATTCATCAATCCCCTTTTAGAATGTGACTCTTCTTCCAATTTTTCTCAAAACGTTTCCCTTTCTCGTCTTAAAACAAAGTTAAGTGATACCATTTCTAAGCTTCAAAACAACCAACAGTTATCTTATGCCAGTGTATATTTTCGCGATCTCAACAACGGACCTTGGTTGGGAATTAATGAAAACGAAAACTTTTCTCCTGCTTCGCTGATTAAACTTCCTTTGGCTATAACCTACTACAAAGAAGCAGAAAAAAATCCCGCCATACTTCAAGAATCAATTGCTGTTGCCACCTCCTCAGCCACTGAAAAACAATCTATTTTACCATCAATTACTCTGGACCCTCAAAAAAATTATACCGTTGACGAACTCATTGAGCACATGCTCATTTATTCCGATAACCAAGCCTACTATACACTTTTTGACCACGTAGACAATGATCTTTTTGTCAAAAATTTCACCGATCTTGGTATTGATATTAAAGACGCCTATACCAATCCTTCCGGCAATATTATTTCGGTAAAATCATATGCTGCTTTTTTCCGAATTTTATTTAATGCCTCCTATCTTGATCGTGATATGTCCGAAAAAGTTTTATCCATCCTCTCCAAAATTGAATATCAAAACGCCCTTGTTAAGGGAGTAAATAACTCCAAGATCCCCATCTCTCACAAGTTTGGAGAAAGAACTTTTGAACTTACCGGAGAAAAACAACTTCACGATTGCGGTATTGTTTATTATCCTCAAAAGCCTTATCTAATTTGCATTATGACCAGAGGCCAGGATTTTTCGAAGCTATCTTCAGCCATTGCTGAATTGTCAAATATTATTTATCAAACAGTTGCTCAAAACTAGTTCCACCTCAATATAATATCCCCCTCTTTATCTGTTCGGTATACTTTGGTACCCAAAATATTTAATCTCTCCAACACCTCTTTTGTTGGATGTCCAAATGTGTTTACTCCTACACTAACTACGGCTGTTGATGGCTGTAATCTTAGCAACCAATCCCAAGCACTAGCCCCTGAAGACCCGTGATGAGATATTTTTATTCCATCAACCTTTCTTTTCCACCAACTCATCATTTCTCCCTCCTCCTCCAACCCAGCATCTCCACTAAAC
Source organism: uncultured Gammaproteobacteria bacterium (assembly GCA_964596585.1). Lineage (GTDB taxonomy): Bacteria > Patescibacteriota > Microgenomatia > UBA12405 > UBA12405 > UBA12158. The sequence continues at coordinate 361 of CAZQUM010000059.1, read as the reverse complement.
AAAAAACTTCCTTTTGCAAAGTTAGCCACCATTACTATTGAACTAGCATTTCCATTTTTTGTATTTTCCCGTGGAGAAATTATGTCCATATACCACTTTTGAAAATTAATTCTATCTCCGGCTTTTACTACTTCTGTTTTAATTGTTTTTTCATACTCTTGGCCACTCTCCGTAGACTCAATCAAAGTGTTAAATTCATAACTCTTTATCAGACTTTTTACTTCCTTCTTGCTGCGACGCAGGATATTGGCAACCTGATCGTCGAGGTCCGTCACGCCATTGTTGATATCGACGATGAAAAGAATGACATCGGCCTCTTCGATAGCAATATCGACCTGCTTGTTGATTACTTCCTCGAAGA
>CAZQUM010000058.1:0-2633 GCA_964596585.1 uncultured Gammaproteobacteria bacterium | reverse complement strand
TAATACAGAAACTCAGGACAGTTTTTTATTTTTTTTAAAATATCAGGAAAATCCACCTTTTTTATTTTATTTATAGGCCATTTCATTGCAAATTTTGATAATGCCTAATTTCTTTTCCTAAAATACACACTCCATCTATTCTGTATTTTTCAAATTTACTTGCAATTTTTCTTTGTTGAATTAAAAAGCTTTCCGCCACTTTTTTAACTTTTGCCAGTTTATTTTTTGTAATCATCTCCTCTGGCAATCCCAACAAATCATTTTGTTTGTATTTCACCTCCACAAACACCAGCCAATCTCCGTCAGCCATAATCAAATCTATTTCTCCCAATTCATTTTCAAAATTAGCCTCGATAAAAATAAAATCTTTGTTTTGTAGATATTCCAACGCTGCGTTTTCACCCTCCTTGCCCTTTTTATAATTTTCTTGCTTGTTCATGAAAAATTAAACATTATTCCGTTCTAACTCTATACTGCAATGCCTCAGCAATATGTTTTTCTTGAATAGAATCTGAAGCGTCTAAATCAGCAATTGTTCGACCAACCTTTATCAATCTAAAATAAGTTCTTGCGGATAAATTGTATTTATTTACAGCCATTTTTAATAAAATATTTGCCCTATCTTCTAGTTTAACCACCTCCTTAAGATGCTTATTTTTCATATCAGCATTAGCATAAATACCCTTTATATTTTCAAATCTATTCTTTTGTATTTCTCTGGCGGCTATCACTCTCTTTCTTATGTCAGCCGATTTTTCGGCTAAACTTCTTTCTGTATTTACCATTAGTTTATTGATATCTACCGATGCTACGTTTAAGTGGATATCAATTCTATCCATAATTGGACCAGATAATTTTTTTTGATAATTCATTATTTGGTGGACACTGCATTTGCATTCCTTTTTTTCGTCCCCCAAATATCCACAAGGGCAAGGATTGGCTGCCGCCACCAACATAAATTGACAAGGAAAACTTACTGATCCCGATGCTCTAGAAATACTCACCCAACCGTCTTCAATGGGTTGCCTCAATGCTTCCAAGCACATTCTCGATAATTCTGGAAACTCATCAATAAACAATACTCCTCTATGTGCCAAAGAAATTTCTCCCGGTCGGGGATTACTTCCACCACCAATTAAACCAATTTGGGAAGTTGTATGATGGGGGCTCCTAAAAGGTCTCCTTCTAATTAATGAGGCTCCTGCAGGAATATTTCCGGTTATTGAATAAATTTTAGTTACCTCCAAGCTTTCTTGTTCGCTTAATGGCGGCAAAATCCCCGGCAAGGCTCTAGAAAGCATTGTTTTTCCACTTCCCGGTGGTCCCATTATAAAAATATTATGACCACCTGCTGCTGCAATTTCCATTGCTCTTTTGGCAGATTCTTGTCCCAAAATTTCCCTAAAATCAAATTGGACTTCATAAGTATCTACTAATTCATCATCGTTAAACTTATCTAGTTTTCGGATTAATTTTTCACCCCGTAAATGCCTAATTAAGCTTTTTAAGTTGTCTACAGGATAAACATCAACTCCTTCTATTACCGCCGCCTCATTAGCACACAAGCGAGGTACAAATATTTTTTTTATTCCCCTTTCCTTAGCCAAAATCGCTAGTAAAAATACTCCCCTACAATGTCGTAAGCTTCCGTCCAAGGACAATTCTCCAAAAAAATATTGTTTTTCTGTCGTCAAACTTATTTGACCACTAGATGCCAATATCCCCACTGCTATTGGTAAATCATAACAAGCACCATCTTTTGGTAAATCAGCGGGTGCTAAATTTACCGTAATTTTAGCCAATGGAAATTCCATGTCGGTATTTACTATCGCTGTTTTTACACGTTCTCTAGCCTCATCTACTGCCTTACTGGCTAGCCCAACCATAGTAAAAGAGGGGAAACCTTTTGTAGCCACGTTAACTTCACATTCAATTTCAACTCCTTCTAATCCCTGATTGGCCACACTCAATATTTTTGTAAGCATTATTACTTAAATATGAATTATTTCCTCACCAAAATCAAGACCAATTTTTACCCAAATAATACCCGAAAATTTGTTAAAATATAGCCGTGCCATTTAAATTAACCACCACCATGACTCCCTCAGGCGATCAGCCCGCCGCTATCAATTCTCTTTATGAAGGAATTAAAGGGAATAAAAACAAACAAACTTTATTGGGAGTTACCGGTTCTGGAAAAACCTTTACTATCGCCAATCTTATTCAAAAAACACAGCTTCCAACTCTAATCATTTCTCACAACAAAACTCTAGCCGCCCAACTCTATCAAGAATTTAGAGATTTCTTTCCCGAAAACGCCGTTAATTATTTTGTGTCTTATTACGACTACTACCAACCTGAGTCATATTTACCGGCAACGGACACTTATATTGAAAAAGAGACCGATATAAATGATGAAATTGATAAGCTTCGACTTTCCGCCACCACCAATCTATTAACTCGCCCTGATTGCATTGTGGTTGCTTCAGTTTCCTGTATTTATAACTTAGGCTCGCCCTTAGATTACGGCAAAAATATCCTCGAACTAATAGAGGGTCAAATAATTGACCGAACCACCATTATGTCCCGACTTATTGACATGCAATATACTCGTAATGATTATGAATTAAAGC
>CAZQUM010000057.1:0-2637 GCA_964596585.1 uncultured Gammaproteobacteria bacterium | reverse complement strand
AATTTTTGCTTGGAAAGGTTTTGGGACTTACTCCTATGCTATTGCTACATTCATCAAATCTATTGTCGGTCTCATTATCATCTATCGGATTTCTCCTTGGTCTATCGGTTTTGCCTATGATCGTAAAACTGCCAAAAAATTATTCTCTTTTGGAATTCCCTTCCAATTTAACTCATTAATTTCTATGGCCAAAGATCGTTTCTCCAATATCTTTGTTGCTGGTATTATAGGGCGCGATAGCTTTGGTATTTTGACATGGGCTCAAAAAGGTCCTCGTGTTCCTCTTAGTCTTATGGATGCCGTAATGCGTGTTTCCTTTCCCACTTTTTCCCGTCTTCAAGGTGAAAAAGAGTATCTAAAAAAATCCTTGGAAAAAAGTATTTATCTTATTTCTTTACTTGTTTTTCCCTCACTTATAGGATTATCGATTATAGCTCCCGACATTATTAATTTAATTCCCAAATATGGCAAATGGCTCCCTGCAGTAATTCCCCTTTATTTTTACGCCGCCTCATATGCAATTGCCTCAGTAACTACACCCATTACCAATGCCTTTAATGCCACCGGCCATATAAAATTGACTACAAAATTAATGCTTATGTGGACTGTTCTAACATGGATTTTCTTTCCATTTCTGAGTCTAAAATTTGGCTATACTGGTACGGCTATTGCTTCCCTAATTGTTGGTTCCAGTTCATTTTTAGTTTGGTATTTAGCCAATAAATTGTATAGAGTAAATGTGTTAAAAGTGATTTTCCACCCCCTAATAGGATCTATATTAATATTTTTATTTACCCTACCCTTAAACTATTTTTCTATGCCTTTATCAAGCTCTATTTTTTTAAAAATAATAATATCGGTTTCTGTGTACATTCTTTACCAATTTATTGCTAACCGCGATCAATTGCTATGGTTCTACCATCAATTTCAAAAAAGCAGAAAATAATTCTTCTCTCGGTATTTCTCTTTTGTTTTTTTATTCAAATAATTCCTGTTATCCGGAGTGGTCTTTCTTACCCCTTTGGCATCGGCTTTTGGGGGCCAAATGGCCACGATGGTATTTGGCATTTAAGTCTAATTAACCACATAGGCAATCCCATGAAAATTAAAATGCCTATTTTTGCCGGTGAATATTTAAAAAACTACCATCCTTTTTTTGACATTCTCATTGCCCTTTTATCAAAAATTACCTTCATCAATTCTTCCACCTGGCTTTTTCAGATTTTCCCTATAATTACCGCCCTCCTATTTCTATATTTTAGTTTTTTATTAGGTCAAAAAATTACCAAAAAATTTAGCGGGGGAATCATTCTTATGCTCCTAAATTCGATTGCTAACTCCTTTGGATGGCTAGTCTCTTTTTTTAAAGATGGTAATTTTGGCGGTGAATCCCTCTTTTGGGCAATGCAGTCTCCCAGCAATCAGCTCAATCCGCCCTTTATGCTCTCAATTCTTCTGATTATTATTTTTATATATCTACTCACCTTTAAAAAACCGAATAAAATAGCTATCTTCTTTTTATTGGTTTTTTTGCCAGTAATAAAAGTATATTCTGCAGTTCCCGCCTTTATAATTTTCTTTTTTTATGTACTCAAACACCGTCGCTATCTCTCCACCTTTATTATTACCTTATTTACCTCGGGATTATTGTTTTTAGTTTACAATCATGGCTCAGTTGGTCTGATTGAGTTCAAAGCATTTTGGTTTATAGACTCATTATTTGACTCTCCAGATAGACTTTATTTTCCAAGACTTAGCGCCTTTAGAAATGCCTATGGTCCTATATTTTTGACTATTCCTAAGTTAATTATTTATTACGCTTTTGGTCTATTTGTTTTTCTATTAGGAAATTTTTCTTGGAGAATCCTAGCTCTAAAAGAAATCGTAAAAGATAAACCCTATTTTTGGGCAATTTTCGCATGCATTCTTGCTCCACTATTTTTTATTCAAAAGGGGACTAATTGGAACACCATCCAGTTTTTATATTACGCTTTGTTTTTAAGCAATATTTTTCTTGCAAAATTTTTAGTAAAAAACCAAAAGTATATTCCATGGATTATTCTTTCATTCCTAATTCCACTAATCGCATTTTTACCAAATTATTTAGGTAAAATTCCTCCCGCTGCCATTCCTTCAAATGAAATCCAAGCCTTAAATTTTCTCAAAGATCAACCAAAAGGAACAGTATTAACCTATCCATACGATAAATACCTAAAGGAATCCTATACTAAAACACCACTTCCTATATATGCCTACGAAACCACTTCCTATGTATCCGCTTATTCTGGTCAGCAAACATACCTCGAAGATGAAATGAATTTAGAAAACTCAGCTTATAATTGGCGGGAACGTAGACAAGCCAGCTTAGATTTTTTTGCTCAAAAAAACGAATTTTCCGATCGTGGCTTTTTAGTAAATAATCAAATTAGTTATCTTTATATCCCCAAAATTTATTCAGATAAAATAAGTTTTAACGACAACATGTTTTTAAAAAATATTTTTGAAAATGACGAAATCGTCATTTATCAAGTTCAAAGATGATAAACTAAAACAATATATATGAAACGTCCACATATTTCTGCAGTAATAAATGTTCGCAACGAAGCCAAAAATTTAAATAAGTGTCTCCACTCTCTC
>CAZQUM010000056.1:0-2652 GCA_964596585.1 uncultured Gammaproteobacteria bacterium | reverse complement strand
TGGGTGGTGGGGTGGTAGAAATAAAAGATGAATCAATACCGTTGCCGAGGAGAATTAATTTTGATTTGGGAATTTTTAATTTTTTATTAAAATATTTTGTTTCGAATTCGCTTAGTGTCCAGATATAATCTGCCGATTTTAGGGTCTTTGTCAGAATAGGAGTTTTAAAATCAGGATCGGTTGAATGGAAGGAAGCATTTAATATTAATTTAGGCGAATAGTGGAGTAAATGAGTAGATAGGTAGCGAATAAGGCGGGCATAGAGGGAGATGGTGGTGGGGAGAGGGCCGACGAGAATGTAGTCGGGCTTGTATTTTAGTGAAGTAGTAAGTAGTAGATAGAAGGATTTTAAAGAAAATATGGGGCCTTTGGAAAGTGTTTTAAAATTTGGTATAAAACGGCCAAGTAATTTGAAGGGTCGATGAAAAATAGTAATAACAGGATAGCGGTGTATGTTTGGTTTGTCTTTGCTGGATTTAATTTGACTATGACTAGATAAAGTAAAATCATCTGTTGATCGGCAATTGGTAGTAATAACCGATACCTGATGCCCTTTTGACTGAAGATACTCCCCCATTTTGTAAATAACTCTAGAACCGCCGTCGATGGCAGGTGGCCAAATATGACTCATAAGTAAGAATCGACTCATTGATGTAGTATATTCAATTAGTGAAAAAAATATTGAGTTCAAAATTTTTTCGATTGATTTTTTCTGTAGTTTTAATTTATTTTGCCTTTAAAAATGTAGATTTGCCAAAATTATTATCAAATTTATCAAATGTATCTTGGCAATTGATTGTAGTTTTGATATTGCTAAACACTGTTTCTATGTTTATAGGAGGTTTAAGATGGGCAATTTTGGTGTTGGGTAGGGTGAGATTTCGAGATATTTTGGTTTTTACAAAGGCTACTTTTACGGGCTCCTTTTATGCCTTATTTTTCCCCTCATCTGTGGGTGGAGATTTGCTTAAATGGACAACATTGCTTCGGAGATATCCAAAAATTTCTAAAATTAAACTAGCAGGTAGTGCTCTGATTGACCGAGTAATTGGTTTTAGCGCTTTTGCCCTATTGGCATTGATATCACTTATTTTGGGAAAGCTTTTAAATTATCAATTTCCTCAGATTTTAGTTTGGTTGTTTTTGGCTATAAATATTTCTTTAATTATTTTTTATGTTTTAGTATTTAAATTAGATTTTGAAAAACTTATTGCTAGGTATAAATTTTTAAGTAAGCTACTTGAAATTGCGGATTTATTAAAAAATAGCAACAAAAAACGGATTATTACTTGTTTTTTGATTTCTATCTTATCTCAACCTTTTTGGACTATGATTACATGGTTTCTGTTTAATAGTTTGGGAATTGATTTGAAGGCAATTCAGGTATTTATTTTTATGCCCATTATTTCTTTGATATTGGTTTTACCGATATCTTGGGCAGGATTTGGTGCTAGAGAAAATTTATTTGTTTATTTTTTTGCACCACTGGGATATTCAGCAGAAAAGTTGTTGTTTGCCTCAACTTTTAGCGGAGTAATGGGGATTTTGATGGCATTGTTTGGTGGATTGATGTTGATATGGTAAGTAGTGAATAGTAAGTAGTAAATAGTAAGTAGTAAGTAGTGAATAAGGGTGGTATATTTATGTATGCTTTATCACAATATGATTGTATGGAAAAAGTCTCATTGTTTAACCTTAGAGATTTATAAAATTACAAAAAACTTTCCAAGGGATGAGCTGTTTGGAATTGTTTCACAATTGCGCAGGGCGTCAAGTTCGGTTCCTGCAAATATAGTAGAAGGAAGTGCAAGAAGGACAAATAAGGAGTTTTCGCAATTTCTAATTCAAGCTAGAGGTTTATTGGTAGAAAGTCAATATTTTTTGGAGCTTTCGAAAGATTTAAATTATATCCAGCTGAGAAATTTAATGAATTAACATTAATATCAATCGAAGTTGGTAAAATGTTAAACTCTTTATTAGGTAAATTGAAGTAACTGTCTTACTACTTACTATTTACTACTTACTATTTATCTTTTAATCTATTTTTATGATTCTAATTGTAGGAGGGGCTGGATACATCGGCTCAACAGTAAACAAGGAGTTAACTAAAGCAGGTTTTAAAACAGTTGTATTTGATAATTTATCGACAGGTAGAAAAGAGCTAGTTAAATGGGGGGATTTTTTTGAAGGGGATTTGGGAAATATTGAGCAAATAAGAGATGTTTTTGATAAATATCCAATTGAAGCAGTGTTGCATTTTGCGGCTCTAAAAGCAGTTGGTGAATCAGTGATAGAACCGGAAAAATATTATCTAAATAACGTGGCCAATACTTTAAATTTGTTTAAAGTTATGAGAGAAAAGGCTGTGAATAAATTTATATTTTCCTCATCTGCGGCGGTGTATGGAGAGCCAAAATATAATCCAATAGATGAAAGTCATCCCCTATCTCCTATTAGCCCTTATGGTTGGAACAAGGCTATGGTGGAGCAAATAATGAAGGATTATAGCCATGCTTATGATTTTAAATATGTGGCCCTGCGTTATTTTAATGCTTGTGCTGCTGAGCCTGAGGCAGAAACTGGAGAATGGCCGGGAAGTAGCGCTAATTTGATTCCCCTTGTTTTAGATGCAGCCATTGGTAGAAGAGAAAA
>CAZQUM010000055.1:0-2850 GCA_964596585.1 uncultured Gammaproteobacteria bacterium | reverse complement strand
CCGAATATTTAACTAATATTGCCACTGCTTATGAAATATTACGCAAAAGCCATTTTAGAATTATCGCCTATGAAAATGCCGCCGACACCATTCTTACCTATCACGAAGAACTTTATTCTATCTGGCAAAAAGATCCCAAAGAGCTAGACCTAATTCCAAATATTGGTCCCGCTATCCTCAAAAAAATCGATTATTTGTTCAAAACCGGTAAAATTTATCCACCCACCAAAAAAATCTTGGATAAAATCCATCCAGCCGTTTTTGTCTTTACCAAAATCAATGGCATTGGTCCATTAATCGCCCAAAAATTAATCGAAAATTTTAAATTTTCTAAAAAAGAAGATATCGCATTGGAGCAATTAATCCATTACTGCAAACAAGGTAAAATTGAAAAAATCCCAACTTTTGGAAAAAAATCACAAGAATCTATTTTAAAAAACACTCTTTCTTTTTTAGGCAGGCAAAAAAGGCTACCACTTAAAGATGCACAAAAGATTGCCAATAAAATAATTTCTTATTTAAAAAAATATTTTCCAGAAACAGAATTTGTCACTCTCGGATCTCTCCGTCGCTCTCAACCAAGCGTTGGCGATATCGACATTGCCGCCGCTTCCACTAATTCCAAAGAAATAATTGACCAATTTTTGAAATATCCTAATTCTGTTCAAACTATTATTAAAGGCAAAAATAAAGCTAGTCTCCGACTACTCCATAATGTTCATATTGACCTTATGGTCAAGCCAAAAAATCAATTTGGCGCTCTATCGCAACATTTTACCGGTTCCCGTCAACACAACATTATCCTGCGTAAACACGCCCTTAAAATGGGTTATTCTTTATCAGAATACGGTATAAAAAATCTTAAAACTGGCAAGACAAGCAAATTTGATAACGAAATTGATTTTTATAAATTCCTCAATCTAAAGTGGATTCCTCCAGAAGAAAGACTTGGAGAAGGGGAGTTAAGCAAATACAAAATGGTATAATATTCATATGCTATACATAATTACCCTAGTCGTCATAGTAGCTCTTTTCTTAATTACTTTTTACAATCGTCTACGTACTTTAGAGGTTCGCATTGGTGCTTCACTTCAGGAAATCGGCAATCAGCTAAAGCGACAGGCTCAACTCATTCCCAACCTAATCGAATCAGTCAAAGGTTATATGAAGCATGAAAAATCCATTTTTGATGAATTAACTAAAGCCCGAAAAATGGTTGATGAAGCCGTTACTACCAAAAATGCTAAAAACATCGATAAGGCCCAGGACATGATTAGCAACTCCATCGAATCACTTCGAGTAATTGCCGAATCTAATCCTGAAATCCAGGCCTCCTCTCTAGTTTCTAATATGATGAATGAACTACGTGATACCTCCGACAAGATCATGTATTCCCGCCGAACTTTTATTGATCTCTCAGCTGATTATAATCTTAAAATCAGCACCATTCCTGGAATTTGGCTAGCGCCACTATTTGGTTTCAAAAAACAAAGTGGCTTATCGACCCCTTCCAATTCTGATATCAGCTCCGTATCTACTGATGAAATCAAAACACCTGAAGTTAAACTTTAATTAATTTTGTTTTCGTGGCTAATTTTTATCAACAAATAAATAATAATAAGTGGCGTTCTTTTTTAATTGTCACTCTTTTTGTAGCTTTTATTGTCGGATCCGGTTACCTTCTAAGTTATACTTTTGACAGTCAATATTTTTTGCCTTTAGCCATTGGATATTCCTTAATATCAGCATTTTCTGGATATTTTTTAGGTGATAAAATCGTTCTTTCACTCAACAAGGCTATTCCAGCCAACCGCAAAGATCATTTTGAATTTTACACAGTTACAGAAAATTTAGCTCATGCCTCTAGTATCCCCAAACCTAAAATTTATGTCATTAAAGATGATGCTATGAATGCCTTTGCCACTGGTCGCAATCCACAAAATGCTACCATTTGCGCCACCACTGGCCTCTTAAAAAAATTAAATCGTAGCGAACTAGAAGGTGTTGTTGCCCATGAATTAAGCCATATACGAAATTACGACACACTATTAATGACCATGGTCTCTGTTCTACTAGGGACTCTTTCGGCATTAATTAATTTCACCAACCGCAGTTTATGGTACAGAGACGAAAACCGTGACCGCGATAGTAAATCTGGTAGCGGAATTTTTCAACTTCTTGGTTTTTTTCTTTTACTTTTCGCTCCATTTATAGCTCAATTAATTCAATTAGCTATTTCTCGACGTCGGGAATTTTTAGCTGACGCTAGTGCTGTTGGCATCACCCGCCAACCCTCAGGCTTAATTAGTGCTCTCGAAAAAATCAGTCAAGATCCTGTGCCCTTTACTCAAGCTTCCAAAACCACCGATTCACTATATATAAACAATCCCTTTAAAGGCCAAAATCTTGCCAACCTATTTTCTACTCATCCTCCTGTTAAAGAAAGAATTATAGCTCTACAAAATATGATGTAGTTTGTTATAATTTAACATGTCTCAGAGAAACAAAATCGATCTCGGTCCAAATCGTGAAAAACAAGTATTTTCCCAATTATTAGGTGAACAAATGAAACTTTATGCACTAGCTGGATTAAAAACATACGGCTTGGTTGACACTTTTCGTAATTACCCCCTTTTCTTTTTTCCCCGCAGAGAACTAACCAGTTCAGGCCTTGACTTAATTTTAAGTGTTGTTGATAAGGCCAGTCAACACATTACCAACACATGCATTTATAATGATAAATATGATATACGTTACAATTTAAATTCAAAAACCATATCAGATTTTACAAGAGTTCTGGGCATACGAGGAGGTATTCCTTACGTTGAAACTGATAACAATGAGGTTATC
>CAZQUM010000054.1:0-2908 GCA_964596585.1 uncultured Gammaproteobacteria bacterium | reverse complement strand
CACCACCAGTGATAACATAGTCTACTTTGGAGTTCTTGAAGGATTCTTTGGGAAGGGCTGTTAGATGATCTCCCATTAAAACAGTTATTAGTTTTGAGTTGTGAGCTTTTAATTCATTGATGATTTGCCAATGACGTTTGATGACAGGAGTTTTTGATTCAATAAAAACTATACTTGGACGGCGTTTAGTAATTCTTGTTAGCCATTTTTTATAGGTAATTTTTTCGGCAATAGCATCGTCCCAATAAACTTTATAACCTCTTTTTTTAAGGGCTGTTGCGCCATATGCTGGAATAACAGGCAAAATTACATTGCCGGTATTTGTCCACTGGAACTGGCGATTTTGTGATAAAAAAGGAATCCCCTTGTCCGATTCAAGTGGTGGAGAGGAAACAGAAATAGTAAATTTCTTTTTAACCGCCGATATATTGGCCTGTTTTTTTATGGACTTCATGAGCTTTAAAATCTAGGTCAAGTTTAGCAAAACCGGTGATAAATAACAGACCATAATAAAGGTGAGTAATGGGGATAGTAAGAATGGTTAGAGCGCTTAGTTTAAAAGAATAAGAGTGGATTAGTAAATAGTAAATGGTAAGTAGGAGGGCGAATAAATATAAAAATAAGGGAAGATAAAAATGGTGGAAAGGAAGAGTTAGCAAATATATTAAAAAAAGAGAGGGGGCGAGATATCCGATTCTAAAACTAGTTTTTGGAAATTTACGTGCAAAAAGGCCACGATGTAGGGCATAGCGACTAATTTGTTTTAGGTGAGGAAGTAGCACAGCTCGTCGGTGATGGAAAACTATGATAGAGGGATGGTAAAAAATTTTATGGCCAGCATTTATTAAATCTAAACATAAAATGGTATCTTCACCTGGCCAATATTTTGAATTAAAACCACCAATTTTCCAAAAAATTTCTTTATTGACGGTAAAATTAACGGTTGGATAATCATCAACCAGTCTTGCTTTTTGTGGAGTATTGCGATATTGTCCGGCTCCCCCACTACCCATAAATGTAGACCAAAAAAGGCCTGAAGCTTGTTGATAAATATTATCTTCTTTTGGAGTCAGAGCAGGACCACAAAAGGCGGCATAGGTAGGGTGTTTGTCAATTTGTTTTTTTAAATTTGAAAGCCAGTTTTTTTTAGGGTAGGAGTCATCATCCAAAAAGCAAAGGTAATTTCCTTTGGCTTTTTTAGCACCAAGATTTCTTTTAAATGCGGGGTCACTTTTTTTGGATATTTTGTCAGTGATTATTAGTATTTCGTATGATTTGTAGGACTGCAATTTTATTTTTTTTATAGTTTGGCGTAGATAATCAGTTTCATTGCGAACAGGAATAATAATGGAAAAAAATATTTTTTTAGCCGACATTAATTTTCATAGCCAGCTCTGGATCATAAACCCAGCGACGCTGATTTTTATCATCATAATAATGGAGAATTTTTAGGCGATAGAAAACAGCCAAGGCATCTTTGAATGAATTAAAAATAACTTTTAGACCTGCTGCATGGTTTAGACTGTCAAAACTATAACGAAGTTTTACGGGGGCTTCGTAAATTTTATCGAAACCAAGGTGTTTGGCAACTGAGAGCATCTCAAGATCTATGGCGTAATTTTTTACCAAAAGGCGAGGTAAAACTTTTTTGAGAACTTTACTTTTAAATAATTTTAATCCAGCTTGGGTATCAGTTAAATTTATATTGAGAAAATATTTGGCAAAAATATGTCCCATGAAGCTGACTATTCTCCGATCTAAAGGATATTTTACTTGTGAAGCCGGATGGTATTTTGAGGCAACAATAATGTCGGCATTGTACCATTCAAGATGTTCTATTAGAAGAGAAATTCCGTTGGGGTCTATTTCCATTCCAGAATCGATAAAGGCAATGTAATCGCCCTTGGCTCTAGCCATACCATAACGTAGGGCGTAGCCCTTACCGTGATTAGTGGGATAGCCAAGTACGGATAAATTTTTCCGTTTTACTCTTTTGGCCATACTGTAGGTGTTGTCAACATTAATTCCATCAACGACGACAATAATTTCAAAGGGATAACGTATTTTTTCCAAAACACCATAAATTGTGATTAGATCACTAATAATATTTTTTTCTTTATATGCTGGGATAACTACTGATAAAAAATGTTTTTTATTTTTTCTCATTTATTTTTATATAGGAATATACTCCTAGAGTTTGAAGTGCAGTTTTTTTCCAAGAAAAAAACTTGGCTCTTTTGACACCAGATTCTGAATATTGACGGCGGAGAGACGGAGTTTCCCAAAGTTTCTTTAGAGCTTTTTTTATAGATGTTATTTTATAAGGATCGAAAAATTCACCGTTGAAGTCCATGATTTCAGGAAGGCAACTTTCTTGAGAATAGGCGACTGGAGTACCTGATTGCATTGCCTGAACTAGTGGCAGCCCAAAGCCTTCGGAAAATGATGGCTGGCAATAGATGGTGGCGGCATTAAATAAATAGGGCAAATCTTCATCGGGGACGAAGCCGGTAAGGGTAAGTGCTTTGGAGCCTCGAATCTCTAATGCTCTAGCTTTAGATTGAAGCCAGAGTATGTCTTGTGTCCACGGATGGTTGGGAGCTTCTTTTTTAGCAGCAGATCCGGCGATAACTAGAGGATATTTTAGAGAGAGACAGGCTTTTACTAGACCGGGGACATTTTTATTCCAATTTATATCGCCTAGGAATAGGATAAATTTTTTTGGAAGTTTATATTTTTTGTAAATATAATTGTATTTTTCTGGAGGATGGGGTTTAAATTCGGGGGAAGCGGCCTCGTAGGTGGTAAATATTTTGTCTGGAGAATAGTGAATATGGTCTAAAATTTGATATTTAGCAGAATGTGAAGGACAGATAATATAATCGGCTTGTTCTAGGCGCCGTTTTTG
>CAZQUM010000053.1:0-2987 GCA_964596585.1 uncultured Gammaproteobacteria bacterium | reverse complement strand
TTAAAATCCAAATTATCTCGCTCCTTCCACATCGCCAAAGAATGGGTGTGCAGCCAATACGTTGAAATTACCAAATCAGGTTTTAGTTTATTAACCACCTTTTGAGGTTCTTTTAAATTAGTCTCCGCCACCTCTCCTACAAACCTCTCTGCTATCGGCTGATTAGTAGCCCATCCAGCCACCTTATTAGATGCTGGTAAATAGCGATATGAAAATAAATATAAATCTCCATAAATTCCAGTTTTAGCCCTAGCTTCCGCATAATAAACTTCAAAATTTTCCGATTTTTCTTTAGTCTTTAAAAATGCATAAATAGCCTTAGCAATTGATCGATGACCCCAAGGCATATGGTCAGTCATGACTAGAATTTTCTTTTTCTTCATAGATTATTCTATAATACCTCATTGCCTGAATAGCTCAGTTGGTAGAGCAAGTGTTTTGTAAACACTAGGTCGTCAGTTCAAGTCTGACTTCAGGCTCAATTTAAAAATCCTCTGATTATTTCTTCCTCCGCTTCCTTCTGACTCAATCCCAAACTCATTAATTTGACCAACTGTTCTCCGGCAATTTTGCCAATAGTCGCTTCATGAACCAATTGTGCATCACCATGCACAGCCTTTATTTTAGGAATTGCAGCTATTTTACCATCATCCTTGATAATCGAATCACAGGCTATATGGGCAAAACATTTATTGCTACCTATCACATTAGAAATAAATTCTTGTTCTGAATTTTCCGTTGCCACTGCTCTGGAAGTCACTCGACAGCTCGAATCCTTTCCCTTTAATTTCATTTCAAAATCGGTTATGGCTTTTTGACTCCCCTCAGTCATTATTTTTTCATTAATCACCAAATTTGAATTTTCCTTTAATACTGCTTTTGTAACTCGATAAGTGTCATCAACCCCCTTTATCTGAGCGGTTTCAATCTCCATTTGTGCATCTTTTTCCAGAATTATTTCAGTAACCGGATTTATTTCTTTTTTCCCTTCTCCTATCCCTTCCCCATAATGTTTTTCAACATACTTAACCGAGGACCCCTCTCCCACTAAAAAACGATGAATACCATGATGTAACGAGTCTTTTTGACCACAATTATTAATTCCACACCCCGCATAAATCATCACTTTTGCTCCCTTGCCAATATAAAAATCATTATTAACCCTATCTTTCAAACCACTTTCAGTCAGCAATACCGGTATGTCTACCACCGCAAATGGTGTTTTTGCTTTCACATAAACCTCAATTCCTTTCCCATCTTTTCGGTCTTTTATTGTCACATATCTAGTATTTTTCCTCTTCCACAACTTGCCGTTTTTACGAATATTTACCGCCCCCTCCATTTTGGAATCATTTATATTTTGTAAAAGTTTTTTCTCCAGCTTATTCATCATAGCAAGCTCCTTTACAATCTTTTATAAACATCAAACTATTTATTTTGTCCTTAGAGATTTTTTCTATTTTTCCCTGTTTTACCAATAAAATTTCATCAGCTATTTCCAAAATCTTCTCTTGATGAGAGATTACCAATACCGTTCCCTGATAAGTTTTTTGCAAATTTTTAAATATTTCAATTAAATTTTTAAAGCTCCACAAATCTATCCCCGCCTCCGGTTCATCAAAAATAGCCAGTTTCGGTTCCCTTAAAAGAACTGTCGCCATTTCAATTCTCTTTAATTCCCCCCCCGAAAGCGACCCGTTTATTTCTCTTTTTTTATAATCTTTTGGACACAAGCCCACCTTTGCTAAAATTCTACAATTATTATTTTTTTTACTTTTTGAAGCTAATTCCAACAATCTTTCAACTTTTATGCCTTTAAACTTAACTGGCTGTTGGAAAGCAAAACCCATCCCCAACTTCGCCCTCTTATCAACTTTTTTATTATTTATTTTTTCCCCCAAAAAAAATATTTCCCCCTCACTCACTTTTTCTATTCCCATAATTACTTTTGCCAAACTCGACTTGCCGCCACCATTAGGACCGGTCATTACATAAAATTTATTTTTCTCTAATTTCAGGTTAATCTTGTCTAAGATTTTTACACCTTCTTTCTGAAGAGAAACATTTTTTAATTCCAACATAAACTCCCAGTATTTTAGTAGGAGTTACCCTTTAAATCAAGAGCCTGGAATGGAAGTTGAATCCATGACCTTCCCCTTACCAAGGGGATGCTCTACCAACTGAGCTATCCAGGCATTTACAATCTATATTTTACACTACTCGGCGGCGAACTATTAACGCTGTTAGAACATTTTATAAAAACAAATTATTATTCTGGCTGATAACCCAAAAGTCTCTCTGCTTTTGAAATATCAACTCCATCAACTTTGTCAGTAATTGTAAAAGCCTCATACCAAATTTCATTTTGATTTTCGATGGCTTTTTTAATGGCTTGGACTGCATTCTCGACTTTCAATGTTACTCCATTAAGATTCCACCTAGCTCCAGTTTTATCACCAATCGGTCCAAATCTTAAAATGATTACTGAAAACTTTTTTCTTAAACCATAATTAGCCAAAATTTGCTCGGCGATTACTTTACTAGTCGAATAAGCCAAATCACAATCACGACAATTCATGTCATCAGCTTTCACATTCTGAGTCACTACTAAATTAGTCTCTCTAATTGGTTTTTGATAAGGGATACCGACTTCCACTCCATAATATCCAGTAGAACTGGCGTAAATAAGTTTTTTAACTCCAGTTTCAAGACAGCCTTTAGCTACATTTAATGTTCCAATATCATTTAATTGAAAATAATCTTCAAATTTTTTATTTTCATTTGGTCCCTTAATAGCGGCCAAATGAACCACCACATCATAACCTTTTATAGAATTTTTTAATTGTTCAAAATCAAGAATGTTTTGACCATTTTCTAGGTCAAAAGTCGCTATTTCATTTTCCTTAGAAATTTCTTCAATTAATTTGCTTCCAACAAAACCACTTGATCCAATCACAATGATTTTCATATCCAATTATACAGTCAAA
>CAZQUM010000052.1:0-3081 GCA_964596585.1 uncultured Gammaproteobacteria bacterium | reverse complement strand
GTTTACCAGACCACCCAAAACGTCTGGCAGCTGCCTGTTGAAGTTTAGAAGTAGTAAAAGGCGGCAAAGAATTTCTTCTCATTTCCCTATTGTTAACTTTTTCCACTACAAACTCTTTTCCCAAATTGGATAAATATTTTTCCGTTTCACTCCTTTGAGTAAATAAAGACTTGGAAAAAGAGTAATTACCGTCAAATAATTTTATTTTCTGTGCTCTCATAAAACTTTTTCCGCCAACTTTATCCAATTCTGCCTCAAATTTTTGCCCTTTTTTAAATTCAGCAGTGACTTTAAAATACTTTTCTCTTAAAAATTTTCCTATTTCAGCCTCTCTTTCACAAATCAATCTTACTGCCACCGATTGTACCCTTCCTGCAGATAAACCTCGGCGCACTTTTTTCCATAATACCGGCGATAAGGAATAACCTACCACCCTATCAAGCACCCTTCTCCCCTGTTGAGCATTAACTAAGTCTAAATCTATTTTACCGGCTTTTTTTAAAGCTTCTTCCACTGCTTCTTTGGTAATTTCATGAAAAGTCACTCTCTCTATTTTTTCTGGCTTTATTTTATTTTTTTGGCCCTGAGTCAACAACCACTCTACATGCCAAGCAATCGCCTCTCCCTCTCTATCAGGGTCAGATGCCAAATAAATCTTGTCAGCTTTTTGAGATAAGTTAGCCAGTTTTGATACCACTTCTTTTTTTTTGGGATCAATCACATATTCAACTTCAAAATCTTTCAAATTAACCCCCATCTTATTCTGTGGCAAGTCTCGAAAATGGCCCACAGTAGCCATTACTTCATAATCTTTTCCCAAATATTTTGAAATCGTCCTAGCCTTTGTCGGTGATTCTACTACCAATAGTTTTTTCATAATTGTTTATTT
This sequence comes from uncultured Gammaproteobacteria bacterium, assembly GCA_964596585.1. Lineage (GTDB taxonomy): Bacteria > Patescibacteriota > Microgenomatia > UBA12405 > UBA12405 > UBA12158. The sequence continues at coordinate 2,192 of CAZQUM010000052.1, read as the reverse complement.
TAGCACTTCTATTTCTGTCAACGGTCTTGCTCCTTGAGATATTAACCAATTAGTGGCCCAACTGTTTTCATCCATCACCCTTCCCGGCACTGCCCACACTTCTTTTCCCTTTTCTACAAATTTTTGAGCCAAAAGTATTGTGCCACTTTTCTTGCCACCTTCAACTATAATCAATATATCAGCATAATTTGCAATCTGTTCATTTAATTTTTGAAAATTTTTCCCTTCAAATATTTTCACCCTCAATTTAAATTTTTGACACATCCTAATTACCTCACTATTACATCCTACTACCCTAAGTGTTGCTATTTCCAAATCATTAATTCCCAATTGACAATTCTTAGTCAATAATTCATCTATAACAGTTTTCCCATAAAAACTCATTTTTCGGCTTCCTACAATTGCAATTTTCATTCACTGATAATTTGACTATCTTTATATCTGGGCACCATAGTCTCTGCCTCATTAAACCATTCCTTTAATATATCTCCTACAATTGGTGCTGCCACATCACTTCCCTCGCCACCCCTCTCCATCAGTACCGTAATACTTATTTGCGGACTGTCTGCTGGAGCAAAAGCCGTCAGCCATGCATGAGTATCTTTACTACCATCCCCCAATTCCGCCGTCCCCGTTTTGCAAGCAATCGCTGTTTTAAAATTAAACAAAGGCCAAGCCGTACCACCACTTTTACAAGCAGCTTTCATTCCTTCTGTTATTAAGTCTAAAGTTTTACTGCTAATCTTTAAATCCTTACATTCATTTTTTGAATCTTTTAGAATACTTGGAGTACACTTTAAACCTTTCGCAGCAATAATATTGGTCATCTCATTAATTTGTAAAGGGGTTACTGTTAGATTCCCCTGTCCTATCGATAAATGATAAGTATCACCTAAATACCACCTTTCCCCCATATTTTCTCTTTTCCATTCGTCATTTGGTACCAAGCCATCCACTTCTCCCGGCAACTCTATGCCACTAGCCTTACCCAAACCAAATTTAATCGACCAATTATATATTCTCTCTATTCCCATTTCTTCTCCCAAGCGATAGAAAAAAATATCATTCGATCTCTGCAATCCCTTAACCACATTTACCATTCCATCCGTTCTCCCGCTTTTTGACCAAAGCCAATTTTTAAATTCATATTCTCCAATTTTTATTAACCCCGTATCTTCAAAAGTACTATTTTCATTTATTACCTTATCTTCCAACCCGCCCGTAGCCATTATAACCTTATAAACACTTCCCGGATGATATTTTCCTGAAATCGCCCGATTCATCATAGGTAAATTTTGGCTATCTTCCAGATAATCTCTAATAGTTGTCAAATCATAACTATAATTAAAATTATTTGCATCGTAGCTCGGTGAACTTACTAAAACTAATATTTTCCCTGTTCCCACCTCACTTATTACTACTGCCGCCTTTTTTCCTTCTACTAATTTATAAACTTTATCCTGCCAATATGCATCCAAACTTAAATTTACATCTTCCCCCCTTTCACTTTCCATTACTCCCAAATCTCGCACTTCTCTGCCCTTGGCATCACTCTCTACCAGTCGATAACCATCCTTTCCCATTAGTTGGCAATCCATAACTGATTCCATTCCTGCCCGCCCAACCATACTTGTACTCCTCAGACTTCTGTCGCATTTACCGCTTTTTAACTCGTTCTCATTCACCGCTCCCAAATAACCAGTAATATTGGACATTGCCACACCATAGGGATAAAAACGTTTCAATTCATCTCCCACCTCCTCATTTGTCGCTACCAGTCTACCCTTACGATCAAAAATATCCCCTCTTCCCGCTGGCAATACTATTTTTGTCAATCTATTATTTTGAGCCAAATCACGGTAATAAGCTCCTTTAATAATATTCAGTTTCAATACAATTGCCAAAATTAAAGAAAAACTTAAAATCAACAATCCTCTCAACCACCAGTATTTCATATTTATACCAACTCTGATACTAACCTACTTCTTTCCATCCACTCCTTATTTTCCATTAGTTCTCCAATTCCTTGTACTACAGCATAATCAGGATTTTTTATTATCATCGCATTAATTTTCAACTCTTCTTCTATAGCCTTGTCAATTCCCTTAAATTGAGATCCTCCTCCAGCCATGACCACTCCTCTTTTCAATACATCATCTGTCATTTCTGTTGGCATTTCGTCCAATATTAGT
>CAZQUM010000051.1:0-3158 GCA_964596585.1 uncultured Gammaproteobacteria bacterium | reverse complement strand
GCTTCAGCTTCTAAAGTGCTGACTGATTCCTCAACGGTTTCGATAGGTAATTTTACCATGGTACTAAGCTTTGCAACAAAATTTAAAGTAACATCAGCAAAATGACCTTCAGAAAGGCCAACGAAAATTTTGTCAATTTTGTACTGAGTAAGTATTTTATTTAAATTTTTATACAATTGGTTATCATTTTTAAGCTGGGTTAAGGTAAAAATTATCCCTTTTTGGCTATAGGCTAAACCAATTCTTTTGCTTCCATAATCAATTGCTAGATAATTCATAAATTATCAGTAATTTGAGCTACTACCACTAATCGGCGTAAATAAGTCCCCGGAGGGGTGCAAGTAATTAAAGTAAGATAGCGACCATCAAAACGCTGTTCTAATACAGATAAATCAGTTGGCTGTACTTCGTACATTTCTGTAACCAAGTACTTGTAATGAATGCGATCATAATCAACGTAAATTTCATCTCCTTCTTCAAGCCGATAAAGAGTCGAAAAAATAGTAATGTAAGATTTAGGGTTAAAAAACTGGGGTAAAACTGAGTGGCCAAAAACTACAGCAGAGCCATACTGGCCAGGAAGAGCTGTTTTAGGGTATTGAATTAGACTTTTTTTAAGATTTTCACTACCTAAAATTACCTCAGCATCGGTAATTTTTAATTTAGGAATAGAAATAAAGTAGCTGCCTTGGTCAGGACTATTATTAATATCTTCTTGTAAGTGAAGATTTGGAGAATCAACAAACCAACTGGAAAGATTGGTTAAATCTCCCTCGGTGGCGATAGCTTGAGTTTGACTATAAAACTGAGGAGAAAGCGGGTTTAGTATTTGACTAAATTTAGTGGAATAATCCAACTGAAAATGAAGAATGGGTAAAACAACAGAAGCAAAAAGAATTAGGCCAGATATAAAGAAAAAAGAGGCTAACACTCGTTTTTGAGCGGGATTAAGTTTTTTTGAGCCATTTTTTTTTGCTTTTGGTGCTGATTTAACGTAAAGATAAGCCATTTATAGTTTTTGGATAATTGTAATTTTGTCAGCAGAAAGTGGAAGCCGTCGCCAAAGATTAAAAAACTTTGGCAAGATTTCAATTTTACGATCATAAAGCATAGGTTGGGTGTCAAGTATTTTGTAGGCAGTATCTATTTTTTGTTTTACTAATTTTTTTTGTAAAGCAGATACTTCAACTTTAGGTAGAGTTTTACCAATAACAGTTAACTTACCGGTAGATTTTTGGGAAGCATTTTGAGTGGCCTCAAAATCAAACTCAAAGTCTTTTTCTGAAGCTACTGACTGAAGAAATTCCTGATCGTCTTTTAGTAATTGTCTAATAATATCCCCTTTTTTTGCAGGGTCAATTTGAAGTAAGGACAAGGTCAAATTGGCATTAACTTTTAGCTCATCAGCCTCTTCACCTACTTCACGATTAAAATCAAGTTGTTTTTTATCAATAAAAAGAGTTGAGGACATTAATCCGTCAAGACCACTCTCTTCAGATACCTTTTGATTTATCCGCTCATCTAGAGAATCGGTTATAGTTTTACTAAGTTTATTTTTGTCTTCGGCGCTGATTACTCGAATTTGTCGCTTACTACCACCAGAAATATGGTCATTAGTTTTAGCTATTAAGGCAGAATTGTCTTTGAAAGACAATTCGACATCTTTTGCTAAATCAAATTCCGGCCCAATATCGCTAGCAATAATTTGAGCTTTGGCCTGACCCATGGTGATAGTGGCATTTTCTAAATTTACACTACTACCGGGTACCTGAGCTGAGGTGAGTATTTCATAATTTTTACCGTTAGTGGCTAAAATAGTGCCTTTAGGGACATTTTGAATTTTATTGCTTTGGTTGAGAATAACAATGTCTCCTTTAGATTTTTCTCCGTCTTCTTTTTCTCCAGTAGTAGGTATACTGTCAGAAAAAGCAAGGTTAATGGTTTTTTTGTGAGCCGGAATGATGGTACTTGAGAGGTTATCGGCGGTTGAATCAAGCGTAACGGTAAAGGTTTTATTAATTTCAATAGCTTTTAGATACATGGTGACATCGGCTCTAATTAAAAGATAAGGAATAAGAAGAAAAATAGGGGCTAAAGCCATTAAAAATAACCAAAGAGGATTGAACTTAATCTTGCTTAAATTAAAACTTGGGAAGTTGATTTTAGGTAAATTGAGCTTTGCTTTATTTTTTGGAGGGAGAAGCTCCCTTTCAGCAATCTCAATTTCAGATTCAGGGTTGGTAAAACCTAATTCTTCAGCGGGTACTTGGGTAAACTCATCGGAAATTAATTCTAGATTTTCCTCTAATTGAGGGGGGGCGGGTGGAGGCGCTGGATTTTCATCAATAGGAGGATTAAGTTCAGAAGTAATACTTCGGGTATAGAGAGAAAATAAATCGGTATCAGAATAGGAGTCCACTTCAGGTAAATGAAGAAAGGTTTCAGTATTTTTTCTCCCTATCCATGGGTAATTTTTTATATCATCAATAATAGTATCGCTGAGGTAACCAAAGACCAAAATTCGTGGAGGTAGGGCAGAATCCATTTGAATTGTTAGAAGAACGTTTTCCAAATCTTGAGGTGAAAATTCGTGATCTAAGGGTTGGGTGAAACGTTTTTTGACTTCTCCAAGGTATACGAGAGAAGTAGTGAATTCTTTTTGACCTAGATTTAAAAGAATAAAACTGGGCGGAAAAGAGTCTAGCTTTCCTAAAGCTTCAATAAATGCCTCATCATTGCTGATAAAACCGAGCGGTTTTAATTTCAATGAACGACAAAGATTTTCCATAAGCTTAAGATATTCAGGGAAAATTTTGCCATCATTCCCAATCCATTGAGGAGGGAGAATCAAAGCTGCTTGGGATGGTTCATTTTCTGGGTCTATGGAGGCTTTTTCAGCGGCGGTGGAGAGAGAAATATCAACTGAACGAAGGAAAGAATCAGGGTCACCGAGAGTCCATTCGGTATCGGGGCCAATGGATAAAACCATAGGGTTGGTGCTATTTTGGACTAAGGCAACCGAAACACTAGCGGTACTTATAGAAATAAGCCAATAATAAGGAACATCCATTACATAAGAATAGCATAAATCCGTCTTTTTCCGCTGCCCGCAGACTCTTCTTTTTGGATCTTAAATTTGCCCAAAACGGAGGTATTTT
>CAZQUM010000050.1:0-3208 GCA_964596585.1 uncultured Gammaproteobacteria bacterium | reverse complement strand
ATTTTTCTAACCAATATGCATGAAAGATATCTTTATCCGATATTTCCTTTAATTTCAGTATTGGCATTCTTACCAAAATCCTTTATTAAAATAAAATCAATCGTTGTTTTATCACTTATTCATTTTCTCAATCTCTATAATCTTTGGTTTTACCCACTTATTAATCCACTTAAATCACTATTAATATTTTCAAATTTCATAGTCTGTCGCACCTTATCCTTTATAATACTAATCATTGGGTTTGATTATTTAATTAAATATCTAAAAAGTGAAGACTAAAAAATTTAATTTACCTCTAATCCTTCTTCTTTTAAGCTTTTTTTTAATCAGAATTTATAAAATAAATAGCCTAACCCTATTTGGTGATGAAATAGATGTTGGCAACCAAGCCTATTCCTTGTTAAAAACCGCTCGGGATTACAAGGGTAATTTTCTACCAAGTTATATTCAATCTTTTTCTGAATCTAGAGCACCACTATTAATGTATTTTACTGTTCCATTTATCGCCATTTTTGGATTAAATTCATGGGGGGTTAGGTTAGCGCCTTTGTTTTTTTCAATTTTGACACTAATATTTTTCTATCTTTTAGTAAAAAAAATCTCCAATAAAAATAATTCAGCTATTTTTTCCGCCATAATTTTAGCAACATCTCCCATCTTCTTTCATTATTCTGGCCTTGCCTTTGAATCAACTCTTTTATTGTTTTTGATAGTCTCTGCCACCTACTATTATATAAGCAAAAAATATCTTGTTTCATTTATACTCTATGCTTTATCTTTTTATACCTATAATACCGCTAATATTTTTGTACCCTTACTTTTGTTTTTTCTTTTTATTACTGACATAAAACAAGTCAAAAATCTACAAAAATATTTTCTATCTGCTCTTCCAGCTATTTTATTATTATCACCCTTAATCTATCAAATTGCCTTTGGCTCTGCCGCCAATCGTTTTTCCCTAATTAGTATTTTTAATTCAGAACAAGCCCAAAAGGTAGAAATAAAAAGAAGCAGTGTCTCTAATCCCTATAGCATTTCTGAAAAAATATTTCACAATCGTCCCGAGCAAATATTAAAAAATTTTTCTCAAAATTATTTAGAATCACTTTCGCTAAATACTATCTTTGTAAACGCCGATCCAAATCCTCGACATTCAGTTCCAACCTTTGGCTTTATCCTTTTACCCCTATGCTTACTTCTACCTTTTATCCGATTTAATTCCTATGATGGTATTTTTTTCTTTTGGCTTTTAGCAGCTCCTATAGCTTCTAGTCTTACCATTGGTGGAGGTCATCATGCCACTAGATTATTTTTGTTACTACCCGCAATTGCATACTTTTTGGGAAAAGGAGTCGATTTTTTGTATGCTCGTTACAAAACAATTTTAATTATTATTTCCATGCTTTTCATCTACTACCTTGCCTCTTTTCTACACGAATATAGTGTTCATTACTCTACCGACCAGTATCAATCTTGGGGTTATGGATACCAACAACTATTCGAATCTATTCCCAACACTGAAGCAGACATTTATATTTCCAACCCCAATTACGATCTACTCAAGCCCTACCTTTTTTACAAAAAAATAGATCCAAAACTTTATCAAAATAATTTTACCGACCAACCAACCGCCATAAATTCTTTGCTCGGCTATTCATTAGATAAGGCACATTTTATTACTGATTGGAAAGGGGATACCCTAAAAAAAATAGCTGATACAGCAAAAAGTGGGGATATATTTGCTTTAACGCAGCTAAAAGATATCCCCGGCGATATGATTCTAGATAATTTAACCGAATTCACACTTCAAAAAGTAATTTTAGATCCTTTTGGACAACCTATTTACCAAATAATTCAAAAGCAATGAAAAAAAACTTGGTTATTTTAATATTTATCATTGGTGTTTTCCTTCGTTTTTATAAACTAGGCGATTTACCCAATAGTTTTACTCCTGACGAATTGGCTCAAGGCTATACCGCATACTCTTTCCTAGAAACTGGTAAAGACGAGTGGGGGAACACCAATCCATTTATTCTCCGCTCCTTTGGCGACTTCAAGGCCCCACTCCAGACATGGCTAATGATTCCCTCTATCAAATTATTCGGCCTCACCCCCTTTGCTGTTCGCCTCCCCAATGCCTTATTTTCATCTCTTGCTCTACTTACTACCTATCTACTCACCAACTCGCTTTTTGGCCTTTCATCTGTTTCACTAATTACCCTCATTCTTCTCACATTTTCACCTTGGCATCTTCCCATGTCTCGCCTTGCCCTAGAAGCTAACCTAACCGTTTTCTTTTCCACTCTAGCCACCTACCTATATCTCAAAAATCCCAAGTCATTCAAATATCAATTGCTGGCCTCAATATTTTATTCTCTAAATCTTTTTACCTATCATTCTGCCAAATTCTTTACTCCTATTCTTATGCTAGCAACCTACCTATATGTTCATCGTTTCAAAGATTTAAAATCATTTTTCAATTCTCTTTTCAAAAATTTGTTTTTTATACTCCCCTTCGCTTTGCTATTTCTACTTAATGCTTTTCAGTCTCTTTCTTCCTCAGACCGAGTAGGCGATATCTCAATTTTCAATCCCACTGATCGTTGGGCTGGACTTTCTGATGATCGTTATCTTCTAGTTCAAAATAATCTTCCTGATTTTATTTCCCGAATCTTCAACAACAAAATCATTTATCTTTCTAAAACTTTTTTTACTAGTTTAATTTCCTATTTTTCTCCCCAATTTTTATTAACCCAAGGGGCAGGAGAAAGTACCTATGGAATGCTACCCGGCTTTGGAATTCTTGGACTTATCCCATTTATAGGCCTTATTTATTCCCTATATTTACTTTTTCAAAAAAATAAGCACAAATCAACCTTACTATATCTATTAATATTAATAGTGCTTTCCGCATTTCCTGCTGCTCTCGCCAAAGGATCCTACCCAGGAAATCGATTAGCCACCATGATTCCATTTATAATAATATTTTCCGCCTTTGGCCTATCTCAAATATTTCAAAAAGTATCCAAACCCCTAAAACTTCTCATCTATTTACTATTCATCTATTCTTCTATAAATTTTTTAGTCAACTATTTTTTCTCTGCCAATTACCGTTTAGCCGAGGGGATGTTATATGGCCGCCGTCAAGCAATCGAATACGTCCAGCAGCTTAATCCTGAGGCAAAAACTCTATTTAGCCGCTCACTGT
>CAZQUM010000049.1:0-3421 GCA_964596585.1 uncultured Gammaproteobacteria bacterium | reverse complement strand
TACTAGGAAACTTGAATAATAGGGGCAATTAGCTCAGTTGGTTAGAGCACCGTCCTGATAAGACGGGGGTCGATAGTTCGAGTCTATCATTGCCCACAGAGTGTAAAATAGAATATGGCAAAGAAACAAGATACTCAAAACAAGAAAAAAGAGAACGGGGGGAGCTTTGCTTGGTTGAAAGTGGTAGGAGTTTTGGGTGCGGGACTATTGGTTGTGTTTGGTAGCTTCCAGAATGTGTGGAGAACGCTAAAAATGCTGTGGAAAAATAGGGGTAATTAATTTTTACAAAAATTTTCCCGCCAGATAGAGTAGTCGATTAAATTAACCTTGTTGTCGTTGTTAAAATCAGCTGTTTTACCTTTGGGTTGTTGAGAAAAAACACTAGTAGTATATTCGATTTTCCAAATATTAAAATCAGTTGCATCCACCTTGCCATCACCATTGGCGTCACCAGAAAGAGGGGGCTTGGTAGGAATGGATGTGGTGGTGGGAGTGGGGGTAGTAGGAGTGGGTGTGGTGGTAGGAGTTATTTTTGTACTATTGTATAGGGCTAAAACCTGAGAATCAGTATAAGCCTCTTTGACAACTTTTAATTTGGCAATTTTTCCTTGGTAATTTTTACCAAAGGTAAGATCGTCGTAAGGATTAGTGGTAAGTCCGGTTACAGAAATACTGGAACTTCCGGTTTTTTTTCCATCAAGATAGGCGTGTAATTTGGAACCATCGTAGACACAAAATAAGTGATGCCATTGGTTGAAACCAATGGTATTGGAATTCCAGTGGGCGGCGCTACCGGGGGCGTACCAAGAAATGTCGGTAGTTGAAATAGCGCAGTGACCTGAGCCGTTTTGGTTTATGACCAATTGAAGTGAGCCATAACCTTTTTGTAGGGGAATAAAATTAGTGCTTGGTTTTGGAAAATTAAACCAAGCGCCAAAGCTTAATTTATTTAAATTGCCAGTGACAGATTTATCAGCAATTTTATAATCATTGTTTCCGGTAAAAGAAAATTCAGATTTTTCAAAAACTGAGGGGGAAACAGCCCGTTTCATTAAATTTTGGTATTCGCTGTCATAGGGACCGTTGCCAGTTTCTGAAGGAGAACGATAGTCGGGGGAATTGTTTTGTTGAGTTAGAATTTTACGGATAGATTTTAAATATTCAAAACCATATTTGTTGGTTGGAGCAATCCAGTGTCCTTCGACAATTTCGTTCCAAGCGTCAACAATAATCATTTGTTTTCCAAGATCAGATTTAATATTGGGAATAATGTCGGAGTTTAGATAGTTGATTAAGTTTTCGTATTTTTGGGGCGAAAGAGTCCAAAGTGGCTTGTTGACACCGTTGGCCATGGGGTTAGCGTTGGCAATAAAGGGAAGCTGTTGGTTTGTTTTTAGCCAATTGTAGGATTCTTTCATACCGGTAAGGGCTTCATTTTCGGTAATTGATGTTTTGTTGCCAACATAAGTATTACCGACGTTGTAAACTGTTGGCCAATAGGAAAAAGAATGATCGTAGCCGATATTTTTAAAAAAATTAATTCTATCGTTCTTTTTGGCAGTAAAATAGCGGTCTTCTACTATTAGATAAGGTTCGCCTAATCCACTAGCTTTAACCTCGTTGCGAATAATATCTAGGGCGTTTTTATCAAATAAGCTTCTTGAGGGTGGGTTATTTGAATCGTAATAGGTTCCATAAAAGAAAATTAATGGACGATTGTTGATTTTTAGGTAATTAGATTTTTTTAAGTAATTATTGATAATGAAAGGAAGAAGATTGTTTTTTAAGTCTTCTTTTGTAGAAAAAATTGGGACATTTTCGCTAGAAGTTAACATAATGGCAAATTTTATTTTATTTTGAAATTGGGATTTTAGAAAACCTTGATGAAGAGAATGGGAAAACATGAGTTTGTCGGGAGTAATGGGTTTGCCTAAAACACCATCATCTCCGGTACATTTAATATCAGTGCCGTCGGAACAACGGTACCAGTCGAAAATGAAAAAATTTATTCCGCTTTCTAGGGCCCATTTAATTTCCCAGTCCATGGTTTCTGGATTGCCTTCATCAAAATAACCAAGCAAAGGTTTTCTGGAAGGATCGAAGTTTTCGATACCTCGCCAGCCAGAAAGGATACTGCCAATCTTGAAACCTGGCATATAAAAGGCACCGACATAGGGAATTTTATTGGTGGGGACGCTGGGAGGCGGAGGGGCGGCAAAAAGTGGTGGAGAAAATATCCAAAAAAATATTAAAAACAACAAACACATTAGTTAATTTTACCCTATTTTTTTTAGCTATTCTTTTTTATCCATTTTTCACGCTTTAAATAGAGAAAACCGAGAATTAAGAATGCTCCAGCGACTGTTAAAAAACTTTCAATTTTATCGAGTCCGTTGGCTAAATTAATGAAAGTTTCCCCCATTTGGAGGCCAATAAATCCGAGAATAGTAGCACGAATTAAAAGAGCCAAAAGCATTATGGGATAGAATTTGGCGGGTTTGATTCTAAAAGCACCGCAAAAGGCTGAAATAAGAGAAACGGGAACAACAGGGATGATGACCGCTATTAAAATAAAAAGTTCGTCAGCGATGGTTTTTTGAAAATCTTCCTTCACTTTTTCTATAAGTTTCCATGAAATACCGATATATTTACCAAATTTTTCAATAATAGGGCGACCTCCAAAATAGGCGATGAGGAAAACCATGCTGGTACCGATAACGGCACCCAGAGAATAAGGAACAGAAACCCGAATAAATATTTGTAAGATGCTTTTGAAGAGAGGAAGAACACGGGGAATGAGGAAGGCACCACCAGACATAGTGATGATAGGGGAAGGGATGGGAACAATGATTTGTTCGACAATGCCGCCAACAAACATTGCCAGAGGGCCATGGGTGGTAATCATGGCTAAAATTGAATTGAGAATTTGAGTCATAAGGAAGAGTATAACAAGAAAGAGGATGTTGGGGGTTAGAGTGATATGATAAAATAAACTATGGCAATGGATAGCAAAGAGTCGATGGGAACTCGCCTAACTGGTGAATTTAGAAATTATACTTTGGATGGGTTTATGAAGATTTGGAATGGGGTAATTGGAGAGAGTCATGATTTAGTAAGAGAGAAGCAAATTAAAGTAGGAAATAAAGCTCCGATGGTGGATACCATAAAGATGAAAGGTGTAAAGATTTGGTCTGAGAGTGGTGACGATGAGGAAGTATTAATGACTTGGTGTGATGAAAATGACGTATTTAAAAGATTAAAAATTAAAAAAGATGACTTTGTGGGGGTAGAAATAATGGATAATGGAGAACGGGCGGTGGTAGTAATGAAATCTAAAAAAGACCCAATAGAGGGAAAGAAGCAAATAATTAGAAAATATTATCGGGAGAGTTAAGGTGGAAATTGGTGAAAGTTATCAAAA
>CAZQUM010000048.1:0-3497 GCA_964596585.1 uncultured Gammaproteobacteria bacterium | reverse complement strand
TCGTGAGGGTCAAGTTTAATGGCTGCTAATCCTGATTGACGAACGTTTTTAAATCTTTCGATGGCTGTTTTTTTGATAATGCCCTTTTTGGTGGCCAGGAGAATATGTTTGGCAGTATTGTCCTTACTAATGGGTAAAACTGCTTGAACTGTCTCCCCCTGGATAATATTAATGAGATTAATAACCGCTTGACCTTTGGATTGGCGGCTACTTTCATTTATGTCGCACACTTTGAGGCGGAAGCAACGGCCTTTGTTGGTAAAGATTAAAAGGTCATCGTGAGTATCAACGAAAAGCATATTTTCAACTTCATCTTCACTTTTGGTAGTCATACCGACAATGCCCTTACCTCCGCGGTTTTGGGTTCGGTAAGTTTCTAGAACAACCCGCTTGATATAACCACCACGAGTTAGGGTAATTAGAGTGGCTTCATTTGGAATTAGGTCTTCATCGCTAAAGTTTTCAAGACTTTTGATGTAAATTTTGGTTTTTCGAGGATCACTATATTTTTCGGAAATTTCTTTATTTTCGTTTTGAAGCACAGAAATCATTTTTTCGGGGAGGATGACAATATCAGTTAGGTTTTTAATGGTTTCCTGAATAGATTTATATTCTTCATCAATTTTTTGACGTTCCAGTCCAGAAAGACGCCGGAGCTGCATGTCCAAAATTGCCTGGGATTGGAGATCAGTAAAGCCGAATTTTTCCATTAATTTTGTTTTTGGATCTTCGTCAATTTTAGTGCCGCGAATAGTTTTGATAACCTCGTCAATAATATCAAGAGCTTTACGAAAACCTTCTAGAATGTGGTTGCGCATATAAGCCGTCTTGAGGTCAAAAAGAGAACGACGACGGATAATTACTTCCCGATGACGAAGGAAGAGTAGAAGAATTTGCCGAAGATTTAGAGTCTGAGGAACCCCATTGACCAAGGCTAGAAGATTGGCAGAATAGGAAGATTGAAGAGAGGTATATTTGAAGAGTTTGTTTAGAATAGCTTTAGGTTTGCCATTCTTTTTTATCTCCACCACTACCCGAATGCCGTGACGATCGGATTCATCTCGAAGATCGGAGATGCCAATAATTTTTTTGTCAGATACCAATTGGGCAATCTTTTGGATCATCTCAGACTTGTTAACTTGATAAGGGATTTCGGTGATGATAATTCGGATTTTACCGGTTTTTGTTTCCTCAATGGCTGTTTTACCACGAAGGATAAATTTTCCACGGCCAGTGTTGTACATTTCCAGAATTCCACTTTTTCCATAAATCTCTCCTGCTGTGGGAAAATCAGGTCCGGTGACATATTTGCTTAGTTCTTCAACGGTGGCAGTGGTTTCGATATTGAATGAGAGCCTTTCCAGATCTTTTACAGGTTGGAGAATAATTTCTTGGGTAGTTAGGTTTTTTTTGAGAGGTTGAATTTCAAGAGGAGTTTCAATTTTTTCTAAAGTAGAATGAGACATAATGTGGTCTAAACCGTCACAAAGCTCCTTTAAATTGTGGGGAGGAATACGGGTGGCCATACCAACGGCGATACCATCGGCACCATTGAGAAGTAAATTGGGAATTTTGGCAGGCAGAATTTCCGGTTCTTTTAACGTGGCATCGAAATTATCGTTCATATTGACGGTATCCTTATCGATATCGACAATCATTTCTGGAGCAATTTTGCTCATTTTAACCTCGGTATAACGCATAGCAGCTGGAGGATCTCCATCAATAGAACCAAAGTTTCCCTGACCGTTGACTAGTGGGTATCGGAGAGAAAAAGTTTGAGCTAGCCTAACCATAGAACCGTAAACAGCCATGTCACCATGGGGGTGATATTTTCCCAAGACTTCACCAACAATTTTTGCAGATTTACTGAATCTACCACCGGGATTTAATCCCATTTGGTCCATAGCATATAGGATACGGCGATGTACTGGTTTGAGACCGTCACGGACGTCGGGTAAGGCCCGTTGGACGATAACTGACATGGCATAATCCAAATAGGATTTTTCCATTTCTGGGACAATATCAACATCAATGATAGTGCCCATATTATTTTTGATGGTATCTTCTGTCATATTTATATATCAAGATTGGCCATGTGAGCATGGGTAACAATAAATTTTTTACGGGGAGGAACTTCACTGCCCATAAGAGTTCTAAAAGTTTCATCAGCTCCAATTGCGTCTTCAATAGAGATACGCTTTAATTTTCGTTTTTGAGGGTCCATAGTTGTTTCCCAAAGTTGTTCAGGGTTCATTTCACCTAAACCTTTGTAGCGTTGAATATCATAATTTTTGCTTAAATCTAAAGTGCTAAGATAGCGTTCTTTTTCTTCATCAGAATATACATATTGGAAATTTTTACCTTGTTTAATTCGGTAAAGTGGTGGCATAGCCAAGTAAACATGGCCGTTTTCAATTAAGCCGGGAAGATGTCGGAAAATAAAAGTTAAAAGAAGGGTGGCAATGTGGGAACCGTCAACATCAGCATCAGACATAAGAATTATTCGATGATAACGTAATTTTGACAGATTAAAAGTGTCACCTATACCCATACCTAGGGCAATAATTAAATCTTTAAGCTTGTCGGATCCGACCACCTTGTCTATGCGCATGGCTTCAGTATTAAGAGCTTTTCCCCAAAGGGGAAGAATGGCCTGAAATTTGCGATCTCTCCCCTGCTTTGCAGAACCACCAGCCGAATCGCCCTCAACTATATAAATTTCACATTCTTCAGGGTTTTTACTTTGACAATCAGCTAATTTTCCGGGTAGTCCCAAAGAATCAAAAATACCCTTGCGCATAATAGCATCTTTGGCGGCTTTGGCAGCTTTTCGAATTTGGATAGTTAAGAGTGCTTTCCCGACAATGGCCTTAGCGGTGTCAGGATGTTCTTCGAAGTAGGTGTCTAATTGTTCTCGGACAATTTTGGTAACAATAGGTTGAACTTCTGAATTTCCCAATTTACCCTTTGTCTGGCCTTCAAATTGGAGATCTTTACTACCCATTTTAATGGAAATAGTGGCAGTAAGTCCTTCTCGGACATCATCTCCACTAATGGAATCATTTTTATTTTTTATCAATTCTTTTCTTTCTGCATAATCTTTGATTGATTTTGTTAGTGCAATTTTAAATCCAGTTAAATGGGTACCTCCTTCATGTGTATTGATAATATTGACATAAGAAGGTGTGTTTTCTTGGAAAGAGTCGTTGTATTGTATCGCCGATTCTACATCAACTCCATCAGCTTGACCATGTATATATATTGGTTCATGGATACCACCTTCAAAATAATAGTGATGTTCGCTGTTGATACGCTCATCATAATAATGAAAATAGATTTTACTGGTAAGATAGGCTCTATCTTTAAGTGATTTTATAATGGCCTTGTTGTCGTATTCAATACTTTCTTTAAAAATTTCGGTATCAGGGGTAAAGGTGGTGGTAGTACCAGTAATACCAGTGGGAATTAGTTCTTTAATTTTGGTAATTTTAGATTCA
>CAZQUM010000047.1:2024-3550 GCA_964596585.1 uncultured Gammaproteobacteria bacterium | reverse complement strand
TATAATTTCGTAATTTTTATAGTCGGAATTGATTTTTATTTCTTGTTTGAGAGCTTTGACTAGTTCTTTTGTATAGTGTCCAACACCACGGATAGCGTTGCCATCACTTAACGGGCTAACATCAATGGCTATTTTAAACTTTTTTTTCATGCTCCATTTCAAAAACTTTTATGTAGGCCAAGGGAAATCGAAGTGATGAATACCAAGCAAATACAAATCCGGGAAAGCCGTCGACAAAGCCCTTGTGACGGAAATAGGCCAGGAAAAACCAGTAGATAGGTTTGAAAATAAAATAGTTGATAAAAGAAAGTACCCCTGTTTTTAGGCCAGATTTTTTAAAATCTGATGCTAAAAGTGAAGTGTAGCGGTCGTTTCTCATGAGGTAGCGAGAAAAATTGGGGTCAGCATAATGAAGCAGGTCATTTTCTAGAGTGGAAACAGGACCACTAACCACAGCTTGCTCATGAACATCTTTACATGGGAGTTTTCCCATTCCATGGCGGTAAAGGCGTAGGGTTGGGTCTGGGTATACTCCACCCTTTTTGAGAAATCGGCCAAGAAAGTAATTTTGTCTTTTAATCCAAAAACCATTATATCGAGTATCGACAATGGTTTTTAGAATCTCTGTTTTAAGTTCGGGAGAGACAACTTCATCGGCATCAAGTTGAAGGGTCCAATCACCAGTGCAGGCATCAATAGCCATTTGCTTGTTGATGTGAAACATGGCTTTATTGGTAGTTTTGATGATACGTACCTTGGGGTATTTTTTGGCTATTTTTACAGTATTGTCGGTAGAAGAACCGTCGACGATAATGATTTCATCAACCCAGCCTTTTAAGGCATCAAGGCACATGGCTATATTTTTTTCTTCATTATAGGTGGCTAGGGCAATAGATAGAGTGCTTTTCATAATTTTGTATATATTTTAAAGCTTTGACCAGTTTTTTCAAAATCGTCGGCGTCGATGACTAATGAGTTTTGAGGGATATTTTCAGGAATACGAAAATGGATGTTGTCGATTTGGAGTACAGTGGAAAAGCCGAATTTATCGGGAGGGGTGGGGTTAATTTGAGCTTGGATTTTAGCTGGATTGTAGTGGCTAAAAAATAGATAGAGAATATAGGGCTGATCATATTTATCGGTAAGATAGATATTTTCATAATTATTTTTTCCTTTTTCAATTAGAGGGACAATCTCTGAAAATCCCCTATTCCAAGCAAATGAATAGCGCTGGGGAGAATGAATAAAATAGCTGTCTATAAAATAAGAAATACATAGTAGATATGATAAGAAGATGATCAGATGAATAGCAGATGGAGTTTTTTTTATTATTTGATACAGGCCAAAGGCGGTGAAAAAAGATATGGGGATGACCAATGATAGCGCTCGAAGAGCGGAAGGCGCCTGAAAGGTCATGGAGGAGGCTAGTGGAGAGATGAGTAGGTAGGCGACTAGAAAATATTTAAGCTTTATATCTATTTTTTTTGAGCGAATAAAGGCATAAAAACCATACAGTAAAAATGGGA
>CAZQUM010000047.1:0-2014 GCA_964596585.1 uncultured Gammaproteobacteria bacterium | reverse complement strand
GGTGATCTAGAACGGGGTACAGCATCCCCATCGATGAAAAGAAAGTTAAAATCAAAATGAGAAAAATACTTTTGTCCAAATGACAGCAAATATAAAATACGTTGGTTATGAATTACTTTTTGGTAATAACCAGCCTGAGAATGATGATTAAGTAATTCTTTTGAACGAGAAATTGGACCGGTATCAGCGGTCAAACCAACTCCACTCAATCGAGTAGCTCCGCCACCATTTAGTAAAGAATAAAGAACGGGAACTGCTAAAATTAAGGCAAGAATTATAGAGACGATTAAAGACTTAGATAGGTTGTGGATTAATTTTTTATAATAGATAATGAAGAGGTATAGGACAATTAGGGGGGAAATGATACGAGCAGAATGATAAACATAGATTGAGGCAATAAAGGGTAGAGGAAATAAAAATACGTATTTTGATTTCGGTTTTTCTAAAAATTTATAGAAGAAATAAATGCCTAAAACTATAAAAAATACGGCAACAGAAGATTCCCAAGCGCCCCGGGAAAAATGAATATGCCAAGGGTTAACCGCCAATACAAAAGCGGACAAGAGGGAGAGTGAGTAGTTTTTAGTAAGTATTAGGACAAGACGATATAGAACGATGATAGTTAAAACTGACAAAATTAGATTGGGAAGGCGAACGGCCAAGGGAGTTAAACCAAGTATTTTAATAAAAGGTAAAGCCAAATAAACATAGCCACCGGGTTTGTAGTCGCTAAAGGATTTAAAATGTAGTGGCCATGCAATGCCATGTTCATCTTTACCTGTTTCTAAAAGAGAATAGGCATTGTAACCAAGGGCGGCTTCATCAGGGTTAAGGGCTGGAAGAGTACCTATTTGCCAGAAGCGAAGAAAAATGGCAATTAATAATATTAAAATTAATTTAATCTTGTTCGTAGGCATAAAAGGTGGAAATAGTATTAATGGGACTAAGCGGAATGAATTTTTTAAATTCTGGTCGGTTTTCAAGATTTTGTCGATATATTTCTTCTTGGGCAAAAATACCTAAAGTGTGGGGATTTTCTTTAATAAAATCAAAATGAGCGGTTCGGAAATATAAATTATCTACTTGCCTTACTATTCCTGTATCGCCGTTATTACCTTCAATAATGTGTGATTGTTGTTGGTAAATATGGGGTGGATATTTTGTATAAAATAAATAATAAATATAGGGTTGGCCATAGAAATCTGTAAAGTAAATATCACTGTCTTTATATTTATCTTTATTTTTTATAACAAAATCAACGGCTTGTTGGTAACCATATAAAAATTGAGTTGGATCTTTTTTAATCATATGGTTATAGTAAAGATCCTGATAGTAGAGGAAGGAAAGAAAAAAGGATAAAAGGATAAATAGAGAAGTAAATAAGCGGATAACTAGTGAGTATTTTTTTAGGTAGTTAAAGGTTGAATTAAGGCCTAGGGCAACAAAATATATCAGAGGAATCGACATGGACATCGTGCGGACGGCAGTTACGGTGTCGCGAGTAAGAGCGCCGGGGATTGGGGCAAACAACAACCAGAGGAGAAAGAATAGAGATGTGGATGAATAGTTTAGAAGACCAATAATTAAAAAAAGAAGAGAAGGGTAAAGGAGTACACCGATATAAGGAGCAGAGTGACGAAGGTTTTGCCAATCTCCTTCAAAAAATAGAAAACGAGTAGAAAAATGATTAAAGTAGCGTGATAAAAAATTACGTGCAAAAAATATTGGCTGGCTGTGAAAAATGGTGTAGTCAATTTGACTGGATTCTTTAATTATCAATTCTTTTTCTTCATTACTTCGAGGATATGAAGTTAGCGATAACACTTTTAGACGATTGCTATCTTGGGAAAATAGTAGGCCGTAAAGTATGGGAATCGACAATAAAAAGAGTGGCAGTATAAATTTAGTTGATAATACCCTAAAATCTTTCTTTAGAGATTTGTAGGTGAAAATTAGTAGGGATAAAATAATTAGAGGAACTATCATTTTACCTGCCTGATAAGTATAGAGACAG
>CAZQUM010000046.1:0-3718 GCA_964596585.1 uncultured Gammaproteobacteria bacterium | reverse complement strand
GTCGTCAAAATAGGCGGGAACAGTAATTACCGCATCTGTAACTTTTTCGCCTAAATATCTTTCGGCGTCGGTTTTAGACTTTTGAAGAATCATTGCCGAAATTTCTTGGGGGGTGTAAACCTTACCATCAATTTCAACAGCAGCCATTTTGTCCTTACCGGAAACAATTTTGTAAGGAGAAACTTTTTGAACTTTTTTGACTTCGGAATCATCAAAACGACGTCCCATTAAGCGTTTAATACTGTAAATAGTATTTTCGGGATTTAGAACCATTTGGCGTTTGGCTAAATCACCGACTAATTTTTTGACTGGTTCAACCACAGAAGGGATAATATTGCGTCCTTCTGCAGTTAGAATCACCTTAGGTGAACCGCCTTCCATAACAGCCACACAAGAGTTGGTGGTACCTAAATCTATTCCAATTATTTTATTTGACATATTTTTATTTAATTTTTAATTTATTTATTTTTTTGCCCAACGACTACTTGAGCAGGGCGAAAACAATGATTATTTAATAAATAACCTCTTTTTCGAACTTTTAATACTTTATTGTCTTCACCCTTAAGAGTGTCGACACATTCCATGGTTTCGGGATTAAAGGTTTCTCCCATGGCTTTAATTTCTTCCAAACCTTGGAGTTTTAAAGTATTTTCAAATTTATCAATGGCAATTTTAAGTCCGGGGTCGGGAAGATGCTGATAAGCAAGTAAAAATTCATCGAGAACGTCAATAAATTGAGCCACAAAGCTAGTCATAGCGACTGTGGCAAAAAATTGTTGCTGTTCTTCTTGGCGTTTTTGTAAATTAGAGTAATCAGCCAAAGAACGATTTAATTTTTCTTGCAATTCTTGAACTTGCGCTTCTAACTTTTCTATTTTGGGCGCAGTTTTAGTTTGAGTTTTATTTGTTTTCATAGAAAATTAACCAGTAATGGTAGAAATTAGCTCGGCAAAATAATCGACCACTGGAATCACTACTTGATAACGAACTCTGGCGGGACCTACTACTCCAACAATACCCCGATGTGGGCCAGCTTGATAAGTCTGATAGATAAAACTACAGGGTTCAAGATGTTCCATCCCTAAGTCTTCACCAACTAAAAGATGTGTCATTTGGGAAGAACTGTCGCTTGTATCAACCCCAGCCCTGCTGATTAATTCAAGCCAGAAAGAAGAGTCGTCTAAAAGCGATAGAACTGTTTTGGTGACATCAATATTGTAAAATTCGGGTTCTTCAAGTAAATTTGAAGAACCGGAGCTAAAAATTGAGCCTTGGTCAATAGTGGAAATAGCCAAAGAACGAGTTTTTTTGGCTAATTCTTTGGTAAGTTCTTTTAAGAGGCGATCAAATTCATTGCGATAATTCCAAACTTTTTCCTTAACTCCAACTTCCTCGCTAACAGACATGCTTTTGAGAGTCATTAAATTTCTGACGTAGTATTTTAGACCCATAGAAGTGGGACTACGACCAGAGGACAGGTGGCCTTTTTTGAGAAAACCTAATTGGGTCAGGGCCGCCATTTCATTTCTAATAGTGGCCGAAGAAATGCCTAAGTTGTATTTTCTTTCCAAGGTTTCCGAACCAACCGCTTGGGCGGTTTCAATAAATTCTTCGGTAACACACTTGAATATTTTAATTTGTCTTTGGGTTAAATCAGCCATTAGCACCATGATACTATTAGCACTAAAGTCTGTCAAGTGCTAATTTTGCTCTTTGATTTCCATAATTTCTACATTATCGTTCCCAATTTGAATTTTATCGACAACCTTTTGAAGTTTGTTGCTACGGGTATGAGAAACCTGAAGATATTGCTTTTGAAGACCGTCAATTCTTTCGCCGAGTTTATCAAACTCTTGGCAAAATTTAGAGTATTCGGTTCCAAAAACTTTTATTTGAGTAATTATTCCTCGAATATCTTTTTGAAAACGAAAATTTTCATAGGCTTGACGAACCATTCGTAAAATGGCTGTAAAAGAAAAGGGGCCAGAGAGGATAATTTTTTTGTTGAAAGCCTCATCTAAAATATGGGGGAATTTTTCATAAATAAAGGAAAAAATCATTTCGTTTGGTATAAATACAATCACAAAATCAACTGTATTTTTTTCAGGATCAATATAATCTCGGCTACTAACTTGGTTAATTTTGTCTTTAATATCTTTTTCAAATTCTTTTAGATATTGTTTTTTTTGTTCAGCGTCTTCAGTTTCACTCATTTTTACAATGGCGCTATAAGGAAATTTAGAATCGATATTTATTTTAGTTTTATCGGGAAGATAGAGAGTAAAATCGGGACGACCACTTCCTTCCGTCTCTTGCTTGGTATAATCAACGCCAATTACAAAACCAGATTGTTTTAATAAATCTTCTGCGACTTTCTCACCAAAAGCACCACGCATTTGATTATTGGAAAGAGTTTTTTTTAAGCCTTCAGTGGTCACCGATAACTGTTCAGTAATCTTCCGATTATTTTCGATGGCGGTTTTGAGGCCCTCAAAGCTACCCACGCGGTCTTTTTCGGCCAGCTCAAGTTTACTTTGATTTTTATCAAGCTCTGTCAAAATTTGGGTGACCATTTTTTCAATGGAATCTTTTTTATTCTTTAAGTCAATGCTAATTTGATCTGATTTGTCGCCTAATTTTTCGTTGGCCACGTTAATAATAGTATCAATAGTCTTTGGATCAAGAGAGGCTGAGGTTGGCCGACGGGAAGTAAAAATAAAATAAATGAGGGTGATTAAAATAAGGACAAGAAGAGTATAAACAAGGGTCATACTTTATTTTACTGGAAATACTTCTTAAAGAGATAATGAAGATGATCTTTGTCTTCACACTTGGGATTGGGGGTAAAGTCAAGAGATTTTATTTGGGCAAAAACTTCTTTAATCTGGGATTTTAATTTAGCTGTATCCTCTGAAGTAATTTTATAATTTTTACGGATGTATTGACCTTTTTTGTTGGCTTCGATAAAGTCTATCGTCCCGGATACAACTTCGTAAGGAAAGGTTTTGGCTTCATCACAAAGCAGTTTGTAGAAAACTAGTTGTCGATAATAATCCCCTTCTGGGCCAAGTTGTTGATATTTATAATCTGGTTTTCCTGTCTTGTAATCGACGACATTAACTTGTTTGCCAGATAAGAATTCAATTTTATCAATCTTCCCAGTTAGAGGAATATCATCGAAACGAACATTTTTAAATTTAAAATCATGTTCAGTTAGGCAATGTCCATTAAAAGATTCTTGGTAATTCTGATAATAATTGGTCAAAATTTCTTGACCATGATTCAAGAGTAAATTAAAATCGTCTTCGGAAAGGCTTTCTCTTTTTAAATTATCTGCAAAAACGCTCACAAATTTTTCCTGAGAAATCAATTTATTTTGACTCTTATAAATTTGAGTAAGATAAGCCAAGGCTCCGTGAATGGCAGTTCCAAAAGACATGGCTTTTTCTTTAGGATAGGGCAGATGAAGAATGGTTTTGAAAAAGAAACAGAGGGGACATTTAAGGTAAGAATTGAGGTGAGTAATATTGAAACGATAGTGGGTGGATAGCTGATTTTTTAGGTAGACAGTTAAGTTTTTAGATTTTAATTGAGGTGATTTAGGATAAAAAGAAAATTGGAGAGCTTCGGCCTCCAATTTAGGGTTAATGGGAATCTTTTCAATTCTCTGGCGATCAATTTCAGAGATAAAGCGGGATGCGCTTTGTTCTTTTTGTGA
>CAZQUM010000045.1:0-3849 GCA_964596585.1 uncultured Gammaproteobacteria bacterium | reverse complement strand
CATTTATCAAGTTCAAAGATGATAAACTAAAACAATATATATGAAACGTCCACACATTTCTGTAGTAATAAATGTTCGCAACGAAGCCAAAAACTTAAATAAGTGCCTCCACTCTCTCCGTGATTTTGCCGATGAAATTATTGTTGTCGACATGCACTCTACAGACGGAAGTGTCGAAGTTGCCAAAAAATATGGTGTCAAATTATATAAATATCGCGCCATGAATTATGTTGAGCCCGCCCGAAATTTTGCTATCTCAAAAGCTACTGGACGTTGGATATTATTATTGGATCCTGATGAGTATCTTGGTAAAACGTTAAAGAATGAACTTAAAAATATTTCTAACCGGGCTGATATTGATTACGTTAAAATTCCCCGAAAAAATATTATTTTAGGCAAATGGTTTCGCCACAGCAATTGGTGGCCTGATTATATAATTCGTTTTTTCCGACGCGGACACGTCGATTGGAAAAAAGAAATTCACAGTCAGCCGGAAGTAAAGGGAAATGCGCTTACTCTCCTCGATTCCGACAAGTTAGCTATACGTCACAATAACTACACTTCCTTGAGCCAATTTGTCCATCGTGCTCTGCGTTATAGCCGTATTCAAGCTGAAGAACTTCATAAACAGGAGTACAAATTAAAAACCAGTGATTTTATTCTCCGCCCAATCCAAGAATTCAATAGTCGTTTCTTTGCTGGCCAAGGCTATCGCGATGGCTGGCATGGCCTCATTTTTTCCATTCTTCAATCATTTTCAATTGCTCTTATATATATTAATTTATGGGAAATAGAGGGAGCAGAAGACAAAACCCTAACCAAAGAATCATTTGTTTCTGCTAGTCAGGAAGCCACCTTTGAGTATTCTCATTGGTTTACTAAATTTTATAAAAATGAATACAAGGCCAATTTTTTTAAATTTATTTTAGTTAAAATTAGACTTATATTTGACCGTATTACCAAAAATTTATAATGATTCCCAAAGTTGCCATTATAATTTTAAATTGGAATCAAGCTAAATTAAGCGCTGATACCTTAGATTCATTTCTAAAAATTTCCTCTACCAATTTTATTTGGCATATTTTTTTAGTCGACAATCATTCAACTGACGACTCCCTAAAAATACTTCAAAAAAAATTTTCAAAAAATAAAAAAATCACTTTTATTAAATCTAGCCATAATTTAGGCTATACCGGTGGAAATAATTTAGGCATAAAAAGAGCCCTAAAAGAAAAATATACCCATCTTTTGATTGCCAACAATGATATTTTGGTAAAAAGTAATTTTTTGGTTAAATTAATTGCTGCTGCAAAAATTTATCCTCAGGCCGTATTAGCCCCAAAAATTTATTTTGCTCCTGGCTTTGAGTATCATTCAGAGCGTTATAAAGCATCAGAAAGGGGAAAGGTAATTTGGGCTTTTGGGGGAAAATTTGATTGGCAAAATATTTATGGGAGTAATTTTGGTATTGATGAAGTAGATTCTGGACAATATGACAAAGCAAACATAAAACCTGATTTTATTAGTGGTTGCTGTTTTCTGGCTCCAGCCTCCTTATTTAAAAAAATTTCTTTTTTTGATGACCGCTATTATTTATATCTAGAAGATGTCGATTTTACCCATCGTGCAGCCCTTGCTGGGTATACTTTAAAAATAATTCCCGATTCCCATATTTGGCATCTTAATTCTGGCTCATCAAAACCTGGATCGGCCATCCAAGAATATTTTATTACGCGAAATCGACTATTATTTGCATCTAAATTTGCCTCTTCTAAAACAAAATTCGCCCTATTTAGGGAATCGATCAGATTCCTTTTTAGCTCATCTTTATGGCGCCGTCGTGGTGTTATTGATTTCTATTTTAAAAAATTAGGGCAGGGGAGTTGGCAATGAAACTAAGCATTATTATTTTGGCAGGCAACGAAGAAACAATGATAAAAGATTGCTTATTATCTGCTAAATTTGCTGATCAAATAGTACTAGTTTTAGCTAACTCTACCGACAAAACTGAGGCTATTGCCAAGTCATTAAAAATGCCACTAACTATTGTTAAAACTAGTGATGAATACAACAAAAATTTTAGTAAATGGCGTAATCTAGGCTATAAAGCATCAAAAAATGAATGGCTCTTTTACCTTGATGCCGATGAAAGAATTACTCCCCTTCTTCAAGCAGAAATTATTAACACTATTAACTCCCCTGTTCAAAAATATACTTATTACGCCATTCCCCGGGCCAATCACTATTTGGGTAAGAGAGTTCGCTATGGTGCCTCATATCCTGATTACGTAAAAAGACTATATCAACGCTCTAATTTTTCTGGATATAAGGGTTATCTTCATGAAGAACCCATAGTTAAAGGTAAAATTGGCCATTTTAAAAACGATTTGCTTCATTTTACACATCGCGATTTAAGTTCAATGCTTCAAAAAACCCTAAGCTGGACTGATATGGAAGCCCAAGCACTATACGAGTCTCATCATCCTCCTGTTTATTGGTGGCGTTTTCCTAGGATGATGCTTACTAAATTCTGGGAAAGATTGGTTAAACAACAAATGTGGCGTGATGGCACAGTTGGATGGATTTCTGCAATATTTGAAAGCTTCGATACCTTTATTATTTATGCTAAACTGTGGGAGAAACAAAAACTATGAGTCTCAAAGCTGCTATTTATGATCCTTATCTAGACACTCTTGGAGGCGGAGAACGTTATTGTCTTAGTGTTGCTGAAATTTTAGTCAAACATGGGTTTATGGTCGATATTTTTTGGTCTGGGGATCAAGATATTCTAAAAAAAGCTGAAAATAGATTTGCCCTAGATCTATCTAAAATAAATTTAATACCAGATATTTTTGGCCTAACCCGAAAAAAAATTGAATTTGTTGAAGAAAATATAGATTTAAAATCCATCCACAGTAAAGTAGCGCCGGATCAAGATTTCCTTAGTAAAATAAAAAAACTCATTAAAAAAAGAAAAATCCTATCCCAATATGATTTTATTTTTTATCTAAGTGATGGTAGCTCACCCTTTCTTTTTGGCAAAAAAAACTTTTTACATGTTCAGGTTCCCTTTGTTACAAAATTTTCAACCAGGGATAAATTTCTTAATTTATTAAAATCTCGTTACATTCATAAGGTTATTTGTAATTCAAAATTTACTTCAAAATTTTTAAATTCCTTCTCTGAAGACAAAGTTAAAGTTGTCTATCCTCCTGTTGATGTGGCTAAGCTAGAGGGTGATATAAAAAAAGATAAAATTATCCTATCAGTAGGTCGTTTTGACAATATACTCAATGCTAAAAAACAAGATATTCTTATCAAGGCCTATCAAAAATTTTACCAGCAGAATCCAAAAACTGAGTGGAAACTATTCCTTGCTGGCGGCAGTCGAGAGGATCCCAAGAAGAATAATTATTTAATCCACCTACAGCATTTAGCAAAAGATTTGCCAATCAACTTTGTTATTAATCCTAGCTTTGACGAGCTAAAAAAACTCTATGCTCGATCAGCTATATATTGGCACGCCGCTGGTTATGGTGTTGATGAACTTATTCACCCGGAAGAAACTGAACACTTTGGTATGACTGTAGTTGAAGCCATGGATTCAGGTTTAGTTCCCATGGTAGTATCGAAGGGCGGCCTTACTGAAATTGTAAACGATGAGAAAAATGGCTTTTTATGGCAGACTATCGATGAATTAGCCGCCAAAACCCAGCTAATCATCTCTTCTCCTCAAAGCTTTATCCAAATGGCCCAGCTGGCTCACAAAAATGCCCAGCAGTTTTCCAAGGAAATTTTTGAAGACAAATTAATGTCATTAATAAATTCATGAGGATTTCTGTTGTTGTT
>CAZQUM010000044.1:2463-3969 GCA_964596585.1 uncultured Gammaproteobacteria bacterium | reverse complement strand
ATATTTTTATATAATTTTGGACTAGTCTTTTTTATAATCACTCGTGAAAAACATCCGTAAACTCCTACTAAAATGTAAAAGTAGTTGATGAAGTGTAGTTGAAAGGGTTTAATATTGTGTAGGGTCGTTTCATCTTGTGTATTAATTGATTTTATAAAATTTGGAGTTTTAAAATTAAGGATTCTTTGTCCCCAAGATATCTCTTCGCCAGCTATAAAAAATAGGCCAAGGGAAAGTATTAGAAATCCCAAAAAATAAATTAATTTTTTGTTTTTAAAATAGACTGATATCTTTATTGAGTAAATAGCGGCCATAAGAAATAGAAGGAACTGTAAATTTTCTAGGATACTATCTTCTTTACTGATGTATAAAAAAATACTATTGGCGTATTGATTGATTAAATGGAAAATCAGCAGAGTTGAGGGGATAAGAAAATAAAACAATCTGGTGTTTTTACTTTTGAATTTAGGGTAAAAGCAATAAATGATAAGGCCACTAAGTATTGGTAAGTAGAGAAAAGTGATGGGGTGGATGTGGATATGTGAAAAGATATAGTTTGGGTAATTATTTATTTCAAAAGCCATAAAGATAAAGTAAAGAATGCTTAATACTGGAAAGAGAATCTTTTTGTTAAGTGACAAAAACCAGGTATAAAAAATGTCGTATTTTTTGTAGCCAAAATATAGGATGATGCATATGTAAATTAGAAGTAGGGATAACGAGGTGATACTGAATTTGTTTTGAGTAAAACTTGGATAAAAAAATGAATCTAAAAAGAGATATATGAATAGACCGATGGTTGCGATAGTTGAAAGTTTTTTCATGGCTTTATTTTGGCTATATTTTTCTGAGGAATTGATTTGAAGTATTTATATAAATAGATGGCATGGCCAGCGATAGCTATCGATAAAAATAGTTCAGCTAGCTCTTGCAATTTATCTAGATGGACGGAGAGATATGCAGAAAAAATGCTTAATACTTTAATATCATGACTTAGGTAATAAATAAGGGTGAGCAAAAAACCAAAACGAAGAATTTTTTTAACAGTATTTGGGCAAAGGCGCCAAGAAAGCCAACAAGCATATAGGCACGGTGTAATAAATTATTATGAATAAAATCTAAATTGTGGATAGTAATTTCCTTCTGTACATTTACATTTTCAATTGATGGTGGCGTTTTGATATTAAAAATTCTTTGACCCCAAGAAATTTCTTCACCGGCAACAAGAATAAAGGCGATACAAAGGAAAATTAATATTTTTTTATTAATAGCCTTATTTTTGGTTGAAGCTTTATAAAAAAAGACTGAAGAGATTATATAAAAAATAAATTGACTATATTCGGCCAGTCCATCTTCCATGAGAAAGGTATTTAATAAATCACCATGATTTTTGTTGAGTAGTGAAACTATGGCTAAGAGAATTGGAGGAATTAGATAAAAATAAGGGTTTAAAAGTATCTATAAAAAAATATGCTTATACACCTCCAAATCAAATAATCTAGAGAT
>CAZQUM010000044.1:0-2453 GCA_964596585.1 uncultured Gammaproteobacteria bacterium | reverse complement strand
GCTTAATAAATCACCATGATTTTTGTTGAGTAAGGAAAATATAGATAATAAAATTGGAGGGATTAGATAAAAAATTTTCTTATATTGTTCTTTCGGAGTTTTCGAAAGATAGAGGATAGATATAGAAAGAGCGAGTAGATCAATTAAAATTACATAATGATAGTGAAGGTGGGAGAAAATAAAATTTGGATGGGTATGAACTTCAATAACGAGAGATATTAAAAACAATATTATGAGAGCGGGTAAAAGAAATTTATTATTGATGTTTTTGATATTTTCGTGAATTTTAATTTTTTTCCAAAAAGAGAAAACAAAGAAAAAAATAACAAAAAAAGGCAATAGACTATATGGATTGAATGAAAAATGATTTTGGCAAAAACCGGGATAAAAAAAGGATTCCAGCAAAAATACAATAAATAGTGCGAGGGTGGAGATGTTAAAGATTCTCGACATGTTTAATCTTAGCAAGCGACCTTATTGTCTTCAAGACGATTAATTTCGTTGTCTAAAAACATTATTGTCTCATTTTTTAAATATTTCCTGATTGTATTGAATGTGTCAATAGGTAGCAAGGTATTTAAATCTTGATCGATTAATGTTTGGGTTATATTTTTTTCTATAAAATTTCGAAGAAAAATTAAATATTCTAAAACTGACATTTGGCTTCTTTCGATAATAACTTTTTGGTTATAGTTGAGTTTGAGATCAAAAAAATGATGAATGTCGTAGATATCACGACCTGCTATTTTTTGTTTATGATCAAATCTGTCTTTTACGGCAATAAGTTTATTGGCAAAAATAGTTTCTTCGCTTTGGCAGTTGACTGTTCGATTTATTTCGGCCAAGAATATTGGTCGATAAGTATTTGATTTAACTATAAAATTTAATGCGTCGATTTTTAGGGTATTACGATCATTGGCTGGAGATGAATATTTTAAAAAAAATTCTAAAGCCTTTTTGCTTTCTTGATCAGTTTCATATCCAAGTTTTTTAAATATTTTATGAAATTCAGATCTTAATTTCTTTTCGTCACTTTTTGGTTTTAGGTCAAAGTCGAGGTCTACAGAAAATCTATCAAGAATTCCTATCATTGAAGCACAGGTACCTCCTTTAAAATATAAGGATGATGACAAAAATGGATTGTCGACAATTTCAGTTAATGTGCGAAGCAGATGAGCTTTATGAATGGTGTCTTGAGGGCGGAGGGTAATCATAGATAGTCGAGTTGTATTTGATAATTATTAACCAATTTCCAATTAATTTTTCCATCGTTATCAAAGTGATATTTTGGCTGAAAATAGAGCATGTCAGCGACAGCTCTTTCGGTTGATGCTACAAAAACACCTAAATTGTTTTGCTTTATGCCGAGCGGGTTGTACAATGATTGTGCTTTTAGCTGTCTGATTAAATAGTAGGTATTGTTAATTATGAGGTTAGCAGATTTTTGAGAAATAAAAGTGATTTTTGAGGGGGATTGGTTAATAATACCATCTTTGGCTAAAACAGATTCGGTACTCAAGTAACTAAAACTCTTTATAGCTCTAAATCCTATCTCAAGTGGATTTAGTTGATTTATAGGAATAATACTATAGAAGCCTTTTTGTATAGAAAAAATATTCTTTTTTTTAATAAATCTGGTAATTGTTTTGTATAACGTATTTTGATTGGTAATATTCCAAAGTATTTTTAGATCAGAGGTATGAAATATTTTTTGTGGTTGTTGGGCTAAAATAGCTATTTTGTTGGTAGTCATAGTTCCTTTATGTGGTACTAATATGTACAGGATATCATAACTAGTAGCTTTGTCAAGGCCTTGCCTTTTTCTGTTTTTTTATCATTTTGGGAGTATTTTTAATTACTTCTCCATAGGTTTTAAAAATATCTTTGGGGATATCTCTTAGGGGGGTGTTTTTGATAAGGCCAGAAAAATTTCGTAATCTTTGTTCGATAATAGGAAAAAAGTTTTGCCAAAATTCTTTTTTGGAGTAGTTTTTGATGATAATATAAATCCAATTTTTTGCATCCATGCGGTGGCGAAAATTGCCCATTTTAGAGCTGGTGGCACCACCTAGGTGATAGGATAAGGCCTGAGCGACATATAACGTTTTATAGCCCAGATTATGTAGGCGAAGAGATAAATCAACATCTTCTTCATAGGCAAAAAAATCTTCATCAAAGCCACCGAGGCGGGTAAATATTTTTCGGTTGTAGAAAACTAGTGCAGCGCTAGAGCCCCAGATTTCAATCCCCTCCCCATGCTCCTCTTTTAAAAAGGATGAGAGATTAAATGCTTTGCCATTGCTGATGTTGTCGCATTTGCCAGAATAGTAAAATTTTAATCCCTGTGATTCGAATTTGGTGCCATCGTAATTGAGAACAGTGCCGGAGATAGCGGCAAGATGAGTAGTATGTGGTGAAGTAGTAAGTAGCTTGGAAGTGTGTAGTAGCCAATT
>CAZQUM010000043.1:0-3976 GCA_964596585.1 uncultured Gammaproteobacteria bacterium | reverse complement strand
GCG
Organism: uncultured Gammaproteobacteria bacterium; assembly: GCA_964596585.1. Lineage (GTDB taxonomy): Bacteria > Patescibacteriota > Microgenomatia > UBA12405 > UBA12405 > UBA12158. The sequence continues at coordinate 3,973 of CAZQUM010000043.1, read as the reverse complement.
GAGGGTAAGGGATTCGAACCCCTGAGGACTTGCGCCCGCCAGTTTTCAAAACTGGTGCCATAAACCACTCGGCCAACCCTCCAAAATACCCCCTATTATATCAATAAATTCCTCTAATAAATCCAAAAATCACTCAATTCTTCATTACTTAATTCCACCTTTACTATCCCCGCTGCACCCGGAGCCACATCATACTGGTCATACAAAAAAGTCATCCCCTCATCTTTTACATAAAAATTTTGCAAACTAGAGCCAAAAAAGAAACCATCACAATTGCATTTTTCATGGTCTAATGTTTTTCCATCAGCCTTCAAATAAGCTAGTCCCAATCCTTCCATCACCATATCTTCATCAGTCATATTATTTTCATTAGCCAATATTTTCTCGGCAATAATTCTTAATAATTTAATATCATTGTCATCTATCGAAACATTCAATATTTGATCTATCTCCAACTTTCCATTTTGGTCAAAAGTAAAACTATTCACCAAGCTATTTCCATGAGCTCCACCAGTAAACTCATATGTGGTTAGCACATAGGACACCGTCTTTCTCTCTTCCGAAAAATACTTTTCACTCGAAATCATATACTCATAAGTCATTTTAGGTCGATCAGGATATTCTGCCCCAACCTTTAATTCCTCTTGATATATATCTCCCCCTTCCTTCCATTCTTCTCTTTTGGCCTCAACCTTCTCCAACACAAAATTCTCTACAATGTGATCTTTATCCCATTCATCATTTTCATAATTAGCTTTTATTTGATACAAATCAGTTTCATAAAGTATTTCTTTTAAGTTTAAATTAACTTTATTTTTTCTTTGTGTCACCAACCTATTGCCAAAAAAAATTGCCGTTATCATCACCAATGCCGCAACCAATAACAACTGCATAAAATTATTACTTTTTTGCTTCATAAACTATTATACACATGATATCCTTATATAATGAATATTAAAATCACAGGCGACAACTACGAACTTTCTGAAAATACAAAAAAACTGGTTGAGCAAAAAATCAGTAAAAAACTCGACCTCTTGCTCTCTACCTTTGCCCCAGAAATGAAAACAGCTTCCCTGCGGATAGAAAAAGATAAAAATAACAATATCCACCTCCGTTTCGACATGTTATTACCTGGAAAAAAACAAATTTTTTCCGAAACTTCACATAAATTTTTAAAATCAGCGTTGATTGATTTAGCCGATCAATTGGAAAAACAAATCAAAAAATACCGCTCACTCTAATGCCTCCAATTGTTATTCCTCTCTATTATCAACTCCTCCAGGCTTACAAACCCAGTCTCTCGCCTCCTTCCCAACCCCTTCCAACTGCCTATATTCAATCCCTTGATTCTTATTCCACTCACACCCCCCCCTCTTCAAATGTCAAAATAGCCCTTATCGGAGACTCTATGATAGACACTCTTGATTTAAACATTTGTCAAAAATCTTTCAACCACTATTTTCCCCAAACAAAAGTTGACTTTCTTAAATATGGCTATGGGGCCACTAGCATCGACACCGCTCCAAATAGACTCACTCAGAATACTACTTATCTAGATCAAAATAACCCTTCCATTCTTTCTTTAAAACCCGATATTATTATTGTTGAGTCTTTTGCATACAACAATTTTGGTAATAGCTCTGCTGGTATAAACCGCCACACCGAAAAACTAAAAGAAATCGTCAGTATTATTCAAAACGATAATCCCAAAACTCAGATTCTCCTCTCTGCCACCATCGCTCCCAATTCCCTCGTTTACGCTCAGGGCATTAAAGAACTAAAATTATCCTCTCTTGACCGCATTGAACGTAGTTCTACCATCAAACTATATTTGGAAAATACTATAAACTTTGCTCAAAAAAACAATCTTCCTCTTGCCGATACTTACCACCAAAGCCTAATAAATAATAACGGCATTTTAGAACTTATCGACTCAAGTAGCTATATTCACCCCTCTCCTTTAGGGGCTGAATTATATTGTGATTCTTTGGCAAAAAGTGTTTTTGACAATCAACTTATCAAATAATTGCTAAAGACAACAGTTTAATCTAAAATAAGCCCATGGCTAAAGCAAAAAAAACACCCCGTATCTTAATTGCCCTCAACTGTTCTGTTTGTGGTGCTCAAAATTATTTGACCGAAAAAAATAAAATGAACACTCCCGACAAGTTGAAATTCAATAAATATTGCCGTTGGTGCAAAAAAAATACCGAACACAAAGAAAGTACCAAGCTGAAATAAAGCTTCAAGCTACAATTTCAATGAATCTGTCAAAAAAAATAATATCCTCCTTGGAGAATATTTATATCTCCCCTCTCGAATTATGCAATCTTAACTGCAAATATTGCTATACCAAAAAAACAAAAAATATCCTTACCAACCAGCAAATATTGAAATTCATTAAAAAATATAATACATTTTTAAACAAATTTCGTAGTCAACAATTTTTTGGCGACATCCAACGCGGTAACGCATTGGCCGGAGGCAAAAAATTCGTTGGCAAGAAATTATCTTTGAAATCCATCATTTTTTGTGGCGGGGAAGTATTTACTCTCAAAAATTTTCCCCGTCTTGTCAACAATTTAATCTCAAAAAATATTTTCATCACCATCATCACCGATGGCACCATCGACAAATTAGATAAAATTAAGGACCCAAAAAATTGCCAGCTCATTGTCTCCTTTGACGGCCCTCAATCTATTCATGATGCCAATCGAGGTCGGGGAAATTTTGCCAAGTCCAAAAAATTTGTCCAGCATGCTCTAAAATTAGGTTTTCCTGTAGAAATTTTTTATTTGATAACCAAGGATTCATATCCTTTTAAGGATAAATTAAATATTTTTGATCTCAAAAAAACATATCTAGTTGATCGACTCTCTTCACTAAATAAAAAACAAATAAAAGATATTCGTCAAAATTATCCCGTTTATCCACCAAAAAACTTCGGTTGTGCCACACTTTCACTCCAGTCAGATGCTAAATTTTACCCCTGCTGCGAATCCAAAAAATCCATAGGCTCTCTTTCCGATCCTATTTCTAAAGTACTATTAAACTACTTATCTGCTTATCTAAATTCCCCTCTCTGCTCCGACCCTAATTATTTCTGCGACTTAAAAAATGACTAAAGAAAATTTTTTAAAACAAATCCGCCAATATTTTTGGAAAAACAACTTTACTGAAATCGATATTCCCTATCTCAACCCATCCCTCCCCCTAGAAGCAAATCTTTACCCTTTTAAAACTACTTGGGTTCACCAAAATAAAACATTTTATCTTCCTTGCTCGCCAGAAATGGCCCTCAAAGAATATTTATCAAAAAACAGGCAAAAATGCTTTGCTATTTCCCATTGTTTTCGCGATTTGGAAGACTCCGGTCCACAACATTCTCCTGAATTTTTAATGCTCGAATGGTACGAACCCGACAAAAACTTAAATCAGCTAATCACATCCACCAAAAAATTTATAAATCATTTCCTTAAAATAGATTTCATCACCTATCAATTACCCCCAAATTTACCCCAAAATGAAGCCGATTTTAATCAATATTTTTTAAATAAAATTGAGCCTAAACTACTTAAAAATAAAGCTATTTTTATCACCGGTTATCCTAGCTACCTCTCCCCTTTAGCTAAAAGTCAAATGGGCAAAATTAGCCAACGTTTTGAGTTATATATCAACGGCATCGAAATTGCTAATGCTTGCGCTGAAAACACCGATAATAAAAGCATTAACAAATCTTTTGAAAAAGAAGCTAAATATCGCCAAAAAAACCACCTTCCTATTCATCCCGTCAACCCCGATTTTGCCCAAAATTGTTCTACTCTCAGCCTCTGTTCTGGAATCGGTCTAGGTTTGGACCGTTTTTTACATTTGCTCTAAATTTGTTAAAATTGTTTACATTATGGCAAAAGACGATACCAAAAAAACCCCAAAAACTCCTAAAATCACCAAACCTTTTGAAAATCGGCCA
>CAZQUM010000042.1:0-4015 GCA_964596585.1 uncultured Gammaproteobacteria bacterium | reverse complement strand
CGTGCATGGTTTGGGACCATGAGGTTGCAGGTTCGAATCCTGTATCCCCGACTCAATGAATTCTCGTCCTAAATTTTTTAAAACTATCACTGGACAAAAAATACCTTTACCAGTTTTTTTTCCTGATGCCACCCGCGCCGTACTAAAAACCCTCGACTCAAAAGATATAGAAAATACCCAAACACCCGGGGTTTTAGTCAATACATTTCATCTCTACTCTGACCCGGGTCAAGCCGTTATTAAATTATTTAAAGGTGTTAGGAATTATATGGGTTGGGGTGGGGGAGCTATCTCTGATTCTGGAGGTTTTCAAGTCATGTCTCTTGCCAAAACCATGGGAGGAAACCAAGCTGTTAGCGATAAAGGAGTCACCTTTAAGCTTGATGGTAAAAAAACACTTTTTACTCCTGAAATATCAATTAAACTGCAACTGGAATTAAAAACTGACATGGTAGTAGTTCTCGACGACTTTACCGATCCTAAAGACACATACGAAGAGGCTAAGATTAGTGTTGATAGAACTATTAAATGGGCCAAAGAATGTCGACAAATTTTTGACAAATTAATCAAACAAAAAAAATTATCTCCCACAAAAACGCCCTATCTTTTAGGAGTAGTTCAAGGTGGAAAATATTTGGATCTAAGGAAATATTGCACACAAAAATTAGTTGAAATAGGTTTTGACGGTTTAGGTTACGGAGGCTGGCCGATAAAAAAAGATGGCAGTTTTGATTATGAAGTTGCCCAAATCATTGCTGACAATACTCCCAAAAATTATTTTTTATATGCCCTAGGCATTGGAAAACCTCACGAGATAAAAGAATTAGTAAAAATGGGTTGGAATATTTTCGATTGCGTTCTTCCCACTCGAGACGCTCGCCATAAACGGCTTTACGTTTTAAACTCTCAAAAAGAACTCGGATATGAGTACTATACCCCCGATAAAAAAAATTATTATCGAGATCAACGCCCAGTATCAGAATTTTGCGACTGTCTTCTTTGTAAAAAATATTCACGTTCATATTTGGCTCATCTGTTTCGTATCAAAGAAATTACTGCCTTAAGATTATCTACAATTCACAATCTTTGTTTTTATTCAAAACTCATGGAAGAGTTAAGAGACACTTATTCTAAGTTATAATTACGCCATGTCAAAAATAATTTTGGTTACAGGTGGCGCTGGGCACATTGCTTCTCATATTATCGAAGAATTAGTCAAAGACAAAAACAACCACGTCATATCTCTAGATAATTATTTTAACGGTTCAACTAAAAATCATATTGCCGGAGCCGAATATCGTCGCGGACATACAAAAAATATTTTCAAAATAATTCCTGAAAAGCCGGATATTGTTTACCATTTAGGTGAATACGCCCGGGTTGCCCCTTCCCTAAAAGAACCCTCATTAGTCCACGATTTAAACACTATTGGTACATTTCAAGTTGTAGAATTTTGTCGAATTCGAGCTGTAAAAAAACTGTTATACACCGCTTCCAGTACAAAATTTGCTACTGAAGGTGATGGACGACATCAAACTCCCTACTCACTTTCAAAAGCGGCAAATGTTGATTTAATTAATGATTATGCGCGTTGGTATAAACTTCCCTATGCTATCTGTTATTTTTATAATGCTTTTGGTCCACGGGAAAAGGGAATAGGCCCATATTCCACACTTATTGCTCATTTTCAGGAACTTTATCTTCAAAATAAAGCTCTAACTGTTATCAAGCCAGGTACTCAAAAAAGAAATTTTACCTATGTAAAAGATTTAGCAAAAGGCGCCATCCTTGTTGCCAACAAGGGTAATGGTGATTCTTATACCCTTGCTAATCCCAAAACTTATTCCATTATTGAAATTGCCAAGGCTTTCGGTGGGCCTATAAAATATATTGACAACAATCCCGGAAGACAAGGATCAAAAACCGGATCAAATAAAGCCCAAGTAGAATTAGGTTGGAGCACCTCCCTTGATGTTATTGATTACATTAAAAATTTTGTTAAAACTCATCCTAAAAAGTGATTATAAAAAGAGAAAAGACCTTTGCTACCTATAATCTCGGCTGTCGTGTTAATGCTGCCGAAAGCAATCTTTTTGCTCAAAAGCTAATTAATGAGGGTTATGTACCAAATATTTCATCAAGCAGAGACGTGCAACCAGCACATCTCTACCAGCAACCCCCTGATTTAATTTTTATTAACACCTGTTCCATTACAAAAAAAGCTAATGTTGAATCACTTGGTCTTATCCGACGCCTCCAAAAAAAATACCCAAAAGCAAAAATTGTCATATCTGGTTGTGCTTCATTAAAAAATTTGGAAAAAAATAAAAATATTCAAATAATAACCAATCTAGAAAAAGAAAAAAAATTAAATAAATATAATTCTCTTTACTGTCATCAAGTAAAAGACAAATTCTCCCATACTAATCGTTTTTTACTCAAAGTACAATCTGGATGTACCTTTTTTTGCACTTATTGCACAGTTCCCCAGACTCGTCACTATCTTTGGTCCTTACCAATTAACGATGCTGTAAAAACAGTAAAAAGGGCTGTTAAAGATGGTTATAAAGAAATAATTATTACTGGAGTAAATTTAGATCAATACACCCCTGGTTTTTCTAATTTGATTGAGGCCCTATTAACCCAAACAAGTATTCCATTAATTAGTTTCGGCTCTATTCCTATCAATTGTATTAACGAAAATTTTGTTTCAATGGCCACTAAATTCCAATCACGAATTTCTAATTTTCTCCACATCCCGATTCAATCTGGCTCTGACAAAATCCTTAAACTAATGCATCGCCCTTATACCAAGAAAATTATTATAAACAAGTTTTCTTTACTAAAAAAAATTCCGTCTTTCACTTTCGGTACCGACATCATCGTCGGCTTCCCAAAGGAAACAAATAAGAACTTTCAGGAAACATATGAGCTGTGCAAAAGTATTGGTTTTTCCAAAATCCACGTTTTTAAATATTCTCCTCGACCAAACACTACTGCACGAAAATTATTTTTAGAATCAGATAAAATTCCCAAAGATATAATAAATTTTCGCTCTCAAAAACTTAGGCAACTTATCTCCCAAACCACACTTCCATCTCATCAAAAACCGGAAAGGTAAAACTAACTTCCTGCCCGGGGAAACGTGCCTTTTTACCCCAAATATAGGCCCTTGAAACATCGTCTCTCATTTCTTTGGACACTCGTTTCAGTACATCATCAAGATTTTTTCCCTCTTTAATTATCAGCGCTCCTTTTTTATCTGCCTCGCCACTTCGCTCTCTTTTCAAATATACTCTTACTAAACCTAAAGATTGCCAAGTTCTCTCTTTAAATTCATCAATTCCTATATTCTTATCAACGCTCATTTTTATAATTTCAGAATTTAAGTTTTTTAGTTCTTCCTTCTTAGCTAAATCTATTTTCGTTACCACTTCTATCATCGGGATATAAGTTCTACTTTTGCTCAGTGCATCAATAAATTCATCTACAGATTTTAGTTTTTCCCCAACTTGAATCACCGCATTACTCAACCCTAATTCTTCAGTTATCTTAACCATAGTTTCTTTAGTAAATGAATGAAAAGGGTCAATAATTTGGACACCACCCTTATGTGTTTTGTGAATGTGTACTTTTGGAATTCTTTTATTTAGTCTTATTCCTGAATTTTCTAATTCTTTTTTTATCTTATCCAGCCATTTCATTCTTTTAATATCAGCCATTAGTACCACCATATTTGATGCCCTCACTACCGACAGAACCTTTTTTCCAAAACCTTTACCTCCAGCCGCTCCTTCAATTATTCCCGGCAAATCCAAAATTTGTATCCTTATACCCTTATACTCCATCATTCCCGGCACAACCCCCAAAGTAGTAAAGTCATAATTACCAACCTTTGACTCAGCGTTAGTTACAGCATTTAACAAAGTTGATTTACCCACGCTTGGCAATCCAACCAAAACTATAGATGCATCACCTGAATGTTTAATGGCATAACCCACCCCACCGCCACCAC
>CAZQUM010000041.1:0-4223 GCA_964596585.1 uncultured Gammaproteobacteria bacterium | reverse complement strand
TTGTTAACCTGCACCTACATACCGAATACTCTCTTCTTGACGGACTTTCTAAAATCAAAAAATTAATAGCTCTTCTAAAGGAACAAGGCGCTACCGCTTGTGCTATTACCGATCATGGCAATATGTACGGAGCTGTTGAATTTTATAAAGCCTGTAAAAAAGCTGAAATTAAACCTATTATAGGGGCAGAAATGTACATAAGCCCTGCGTCACGCTTAGACAAAAATTCTCAAAATCGCAAAAATTTCCACTTGATTTTATTAGCCAAAAACACTCAGGGTTACAAAAATCTAATGAAGTTGGTCAGTATCGGTCATCGAGAAGGTTTTTACTATAAACCCCGTATTGATTGGGAATGTCTTGAAAAACACCACGCCGGATTAATTTGTCTATCCGCATGTACTCAAGGCCAAGTGGCCTCAGAAATATTGGCTGGAGAATACAACAAGGCCAAAGATACTGCTTCTCGCTTTCAAAAACTTTTTAACGATGATTACTATCTAGAAATTCAACGACATCCCGGTATAGAAGAACAAGAAAAAGCCAATCAAGGAATTATCAAAATTAGTCGTGAATTAGGTATTCCTTTAGTTGCTACCAATGACTGCCACTACTTAGTTCCCACCGACGCCTTTGCGCAAGATGTATTGGTGATGATCAATACTCAAAGCACGGTGAATACTCCTAATCGTTTAAGTATGATTAATACTCCTGATTTTTATGTTAAAAGTCCCCAAGAAATGGAGGAGCAATTCAAAGACTACCCTGAGTCTATTGAAAACACGCAAAAAATTGCTGATAAATGCGATTTAACTATTGAACTAGGTAAATGGTATTTTCCCAAATTTAAACTCCCAAAAAATCTAAGTGCTGAAGAAGTGCTTCGCCAAAAAGTTTATCAAGGTGCCGATGAAATATATGGAAGCAAACTTCCAATTGAAATCAAAAATCGCCTAGAATATGAATTGGAAGTTATTTGCACAAAAGGATACGCCGCATATTTCCTTATAATGCATGATTTTATTCTTTGGTGTAAAGCCAATGACACTCCTACAAACACTAGGGGTAGTGCTGGCGGTTCTCTTGTTTCCTACTGTTTAGATATTGTATCCGTAGATCCTATTGTTTATGGCCTACCTTTCGAAAGGTTTTTAAACAAGGACCGTCCCTCACCACCCGATATTGATTTAGATATTGCTGACGATCAAAGGCAAGAAATGCTTTTCCATATTATCAAACAATATGGTGAAAATGCCTTTGCTCAAATATGTACCTTTGGACGAATGTTGGCTCGCGGCGCCGTTCGTGATACTGCCCGTGTTTTGGGATATGAATATGCTATCGGTGACAAAATTAGCAAGCTCATTCCTCTCGGTTCACAGGGTTTTCCCATGAGTATTGACAAGGCCTTAAACATTACCCCTGAATTACAGCGACTTTATGATACCGATCCTGATTCCAAAAAAATACTTGACACTGCTCGTCAAATAGAAGGCAATGCTCGCCATATTTCTGTTCATGCTTGTGCTATTGTTATTTCTCCCACTATCGTTCAAGATTTTTGTCCTATTCAAACTGAAACTGGCGGAGAAAAGCCCATCACTCAATACGAAATGCATGCCTGTGAAGATGTCGGCCTGATTAAATTCGATATATTAGGGATTAGAAACCTTTCATTTTTACGTCAAGCCGTAATAAATGTCCGTAAAACCAGAAACCTAGAAATCAATCTTCGAAAATTACCTCTTGATGACAAAAAAACCTTTAACATGCTTTCAAAAGGCGATACCATGGGCGTTTTTCAATTAGGCGGTGACGGTATGACCAAATGGCTCAAAGAATTAAAACCCAATCGTGTTGAAGATTTAATGGCAATGGTGGCTCTTTACCGGCCCGGACCAATGGCAATCATTCCCGAATATATTGCTCGAAAAAAAGATCCAAGCAAAATTGAATATTTTGATGAAAAAATGAAAAAACATTTACAAGCTTCTTATGGGCTATTAGTTTATCAAGATGACTGTCTTTACACCGCTATTGAATTGGCAGGTTATAACTGGATTGAAGTTGACAAATTTAGAAAGGCTATCGGTAAAAAAATCCCAGAAGAAATGGCAGCCCAAAAAGAAAAATTTATATCCGGGTGCATTACCAATGGCTACACCCAAAAAAAAGCAGAAGAAATTTTCAAGCTCATCGAACCTTTTACTTCATATGGTTTTAACAAAGCTCATGCCGCATCATACGGCATGCTAGCTTATCGCACTGCTTACATGAAAGCCAATTATCCAGTTGAATACATGTGTGCCCTGCTTACTGCTGAAGCAAATGACACCGATAAAGTATCTGCTGGTATTGAAGAGTGCCGAAAAATGGGTATTATCGTTTCTCCTCCCGATATCAATCTCTCTCAAAAAGCATTTGAATTTGAAAAAAACAATCAATCTGTGGAAAACATGGCAATACGTGTCGGCCTGTCTGCAATCAAAAACGTCGGTGATGTTGCCATCGACCTAATTATCAATGAAAGAGATAAAAATGGACCCTTTAAAAATTTTAATGATTTTTGTCTTCGCACTAATGCTCAAAAAGTAAATAAAAAAGTATTAGAAAGCTTAATCAGAGTTGGAGCCTTTGACAGCTTTGGCGAAAGAAACGCCATTCTAGCAGGCATGGACGAAATCAGAGACAAGTGTAATCGGCTCAACAATAAAAAAAATTCTGGACAATTTGGTCTTTTTGATAATTCAGATATAGCCACAACAATTTCTCCCGATATTTTTCCTCAAGTCGAAGCTATGTCTGAAAAGGAAAAATTAATGGAGGAAAAAAAACTATTAGGAATTTTTGTTACAGAAAATCCCGTCTTTAAAATATTATCTCCATTCAGAAATGCTCAATTAACCAAACTCTCGGAAATAATTAATAAGGGACAAAATGAAAACGTTAAATTTGCCGCTATCATTCAAAAATTTAAAACCATTCGCACAAAAAAAGATAATAAAAGCATGGCTTTTATCAGTTTCGATGATGGGACTGCCACAATTGAAGGTGTTATTTTTCCTAAAGCATACGAAACCTACAAGAATCTCATTGAAGAAAATAAAGGTTTGTACATTGAGGGTAAAATATCTCTACGCGACGACAATAAATCAGTGTTAATAGATTCATTATCAGAAAAACTACCACAAAATATTAATACATACGACTTCATTATCAATATACCCAATGGCACTTCTTCCTCCACTTTAATGAAGCTTGACCGCCTGCTAAAAAAGAATCCTAATGGCCATCGAGGCTTACTAATTTTGCCAAATAATAAAGAAATAAAACTTAATTATGGTGTCGATTACACCCCAAAACTCGAAGCTGAAGTGAAAGAATTACTCTTTCATTCTTGATTCAATTTCATATTTAATATAAAATACCAAAGTTTCCTACTAATTTTTAAAAATAAAATATGGCCATCAAATTTACCTACCAAGATCAACAATTCCAAGTTGGTGACAGCATTAAAGTTGCTTACAAAATTAAAGAAAAAGACAAAGAAAGACTACAGTCCTTTGATGGAATTTTATTGTCCATTACCGGACATGGTGAAAACAAAAATATTTTAGTCTCAAAAAATGCTTCTGATGGAATCCGAGTCGAGAGAATTTTCCCCCTAAATTCGCCTTGGATTGCCTCTATTAAAAAAACTCGTGGACCAAAAAGAAATTTACATAGAGCCAAACTCTATTTTCTCCGTAATCCTCGATCCAGAAGTATTTAGATTAACAAATTGGGTCTCCCAATCTATCGGGATTGGTCGCGATTACCTTAATATCGCAAAATTAACAAATTGGGTCCTTAGCTCAGTGGTAGAGCAGTTGCCTTTTAAGCAATTGGTCGCGAGTCCGATCCTCGCAGGGCCCACTTGATTCATCTTTACGGTATTATCATCGGTATTGCTATCATCATCGGTGTCAACTATTTTTCTCAGCACCAAAATTTCTTACCCAAAAACAAAGAAAATTTTTTTATCATCACTTTATTATTTTTTGCCATTATAGGAGCCCGTCTTTACCATGTTTTCGATCAATGGAATTATTATTCACAAAACCTTTCTCAAATTCCCGCCACCTGGAATGGGGGACTTGGCATCTACGGTGCTATTTTGGGGGCCTTATTTTCTATTTTTCTCTATTCCTTTTTTAACAAAATTCCTATTTTTAATATTACAG
>CAZQUM010000040.1:0-4340 GCA_964596585.1 uncultured Gammaproteobacteria bacterium | reverse complement strand
CACCAACCACAAAACCAACCGCAACCCCAACTCCAACCTGTTTAGCTAACGGAAGGACAACCACTAATGCCGGTAAATGCTGTACTGGATATGCTGCCTATATGAATAGTTCCTTAACTTGTACTACAAAACCAAGTCCAACCCCAACCAAAGCACCAACCACGGGAACTTGTGGTTCGTCTGGAACTATAAGCCAGTGTGGTGGTAAGGGTGGGTGTTCTACTGGATATAGATGTTTACCAAATGGGTGTAGTTATGACCCTGCTTGTGGAGGTTTTGTACCAACATCAACCCCAACCAAAGCACCAACCGCAACCCCAAAACCATGCAATAATACAACTTGTGCATCTGACTGCTCTAGATCACCGGGCTTTACTGGTAGCTGTGTGAATGGTACATGTAAATGTAGTCAAGTAATACCAACGGCGGCGGGAACTTGTGGTTCGTCTGGAACTATAAGTCAGTGTGGTAGTAAGGGTGGATGTGCTACTGGATATAGATGTTTACCAAATGGGTGTAGTTATGACCCTGCTTGTGGAGGTTTTGTACCAACTACAAAACCAACCTCAACCCCAACACCCTCTCCTACGACGACTTGTATTCCCAATAAAGGAGAATGTACTGGCAGTAAAGGACTGGCGGTGTGTAATAGTCAGGGTAACGGTTATAAAAATTTTACTTGTGGAGTGGCCTGTTTATGGGGAGGGTGTATTGGAGAAAAAGTAGCAGTAGTAGAACCAGTAACTGTTGAGAATTGTCTAAAAAATGGAGAAAAATATCAGGAGGGGAAGTGTTGTGAAGGGTTAGTAAAAGCTACTACACCTTATGGTTATATCTGCGGTGCACAGAAAACCTGTGCCAGTGAATATAAATGTGAAGCTAATGGGGTAAATTATTATGAATACAAATGCAATAGCAATGGTTACTATGATCAGGTAAAACGCTGTGATAATGGATGTGAAAATGGTCGATGTAAAGGCCAAAATTGTATTCAAGAGGGAGGTCGGTATCAGGAAGGAAACGGTTGTTGTGGTGGCTTGGTAAAAACGAGTACTTATGGCGGAATTTTCTGTCTTAAACAGGGAAATTGTATCGCTGGGAATACTAAGTGTGAAAATGGGGTTGTTTGGGAATGTAATAGTGCTGGTTACTATGATACTGTAAAAAAATGCGATTTTGGATGTAGTGGGAATGCCTGTCAAGTATCTTGTCTTCCTAGAAGTGCTAGGTGTTTGGGCGAAAAAACTTTGCAAGTTTGTAGTGATGGAGGTACTGCATGGAATAGTCGAAGCTGTAATTATTGTAATGAAGGGATATGTTATAAAAGTAAAGAAGAGGCCAAAGAGACACAATCATATTCTGCCGATTGGGATGGTGTGGGACCACTGCCATATTGTTCTGCACCAAGTCATGAAAGTGTTGGTTTAAACACTTGCCCTGAAGGTTATATTTGTGGATCTAAAAAAGTTGAAGACCGAAATGGACTTTATTATTGTGAAAAAAAGACAGCAGAAAATTCTACCGTTAAAGTGTGTGTACCAAATACAAGTTTTTGCGGACAAGGAGGAGTGTTGCTCCAATGTAGTGCTGATGGTAATAGATGGGCGGGGGCATGGCAATGTCCAGCAGCTAGACCAGAAAAAGGAGCACAATACAATTATAGTTGCAAACAGGTAACAAACGATAGGGGTCAATGTCGACCCGCTACTCCAGAGGAAGGTCGAGATACAGCAGTAGAGATAGTTGGCATTACTGCGGGAGCAGTAGCTACAGTTTTGGCTTTACCAGCAGTAATAGCAAACATACCGGCAACGATGGTGGTTGCTGGAGGGGTAAATTCAGCTTATTCAATTGGTAATGCCGTTTACAATTGTCAATATTGGGACAAGATGACGGATAAAGAAAAACAATATTGTATCGAATCGGGGGTTTATGCAGGAATAAATGTGGGCAGTGCTGTTTTAGGGGGAGCTAATTTTGGCGGTATTAGTAATGCAGCAACAGTTTATGGGGGATTGGCGGTGTCTGTGACAGATACAGGAATGGGTATTTACAATGCAGTTAATGTTTGTGAACAAAGTCAAAACCCAACTGAATGTTATATGGCGATTGGTTCAGCGGTAATAAATGCAGTTGGACTAGTGGGAGATGTGGCCAACGCTAGCAATTATTATCAACAACACCAACTGACTAATGATTATGTTTTGGCCATGGGAGGAGACAAGAATGCCTATAATAGATTGCCTGAAAATTTAAAGAAATCAGTAATAGACAGTCAATATACTGAAGCTTTACTGATGAATAGTAATTATGATTTGGCTTTGGGAGGAGATAGAAATGCCTATAATAGTTTGCCTGATTATTTAAAGAAATTAGTAACAGACAATCAACATACTGAAGCTTTGTTGATGAATAGAAATTATGATTTGGCTTTAAATAAAAATGATGTACAGGCGTACTTGAGATTACCAGAGGACTTAAGACAATCGGTACTAAACAGACAAGGGTGGGACTGGGATAGCTTGGATGATTGGGAAGTTGATAACGACGAAATATATATCAATCTCAGAGCGAATAGAATCATAATGGATGAATTTGAACAACTACCTCTTCCTTTTAAGGTGGATGCTTTAGAGCGTGCACATGATTTTGCCATTGGGATAAATAGTGAATTAAATTATTCCGCGGCTTTAAAAGGGGATAGGAGAGCGTTTTCTCAGCTTACCCCAGAGAAACAAAAATTATTAATTGCTGATCTTCAACGGCATGCTTTATATGAAAATTGGATTAGAGGATATGACCAAAATGCTCTTCCAAGCTTGGATAATATTGAGGTTAATATTCCTGCTTTAAACCCGCTATCTTATAGTGTAAAAATTGATTTAGATGATCCCGGTATAAGGATAGTTCTAAAAGAAATGGACGATATTTCTGCGGGCATAGCAAAAGACAGTGTTAATCTAACTCCGGAAGATTTAATGAAGGCTCTTTACGTGAGAAATCGTGAACTTGATGGATATACTTCTGGTGGTATTAATGATCCGTGGGAAAATGGAAACGCTTTGGCGTGGAGGAGTGAAGGAGGAGCGACGTTAGGCCAATCGTTTATCCCTGATTGTCCAGGAAATGTTTGTGCTCAAAATGCAGCCATGTTACAAGTGTCTCTTAGTCAACATGGATTTGAATCAGAATATATAACATTTGGCTTTACTGAGAAAGACGGTACAACAGGGGCACATGCAGTGACGGCAGTTGGTGGAATGATACTTGATCCTACATGGGGGTTTGCTGGGACTCCAGAGAAATGGCGTCTAATGCTAGCTGATGAGGGGCTTACTGATATCAGAATATTTGATAGTTTACAAATAACAATACCAAAATAATTGAGACAAGATGTTATAATGTGTTGATGGAAGGAAATGAAATATCCAGAGAAGAACATACTGATAACTTAAATATGGAAACTTTTTTAGAAGGGTCTTCTCTAATAAGATTACGTAATTTTTTTAAAGCAAAGAGTGATCAATTTGGTATAGGGTTTTCTATTAATGGACATGTGGTAACAAAGTATTGGCCGACAGAGTTTGTAGAACAGTTGAAAAATGTTGATCCGAAAAGGTTCAATAATGAAATGGAAGATAATCAAATATTAAGTAAGATTACCTTAGGTAATTATATTAGTGAGAATGGTAAGGATTGGGAAGGTATTGACAAAGTAATTACTGCAATGGAAGAGACAAGAAAGTCTTTGTTGAAAAAAGAAAAATAATTATTTTAATTTCTCTAAATATTCTTTTGCTTCTTGATTTGTGGGAGCGAGAGTGAGGGTTGTTTCAAAGTATTTTTTGGCTTCAGAATAGTTTTTTTGTTTAAAATATAGTTCTCCAAGGGAAAAAGAAGCGTGATCATAGTTAGATTTAAGAGAGAGGGCTTGTTGATAATTTTTTAGAGCTAAATCATTTTGAGAGGCGGCTTCATAAAATTTACCGAGGAGATAAAATGTTTTTGCATCAGTAGGAGCCAGAAGACTATTTTTTTCAAGGGCTTCAATGGTATAAATAAATAATTTAGGATCGGAAGTTGAGAGTTGGGCATATACTTGTGCCCGTTCTTTCCATAGATTTGTAGAAGCAGGGCAAAGATTAACCGCTAAATTAGAGGCGGTTTGAGCTTCAATTATTTTGTTTTGAGAAGCATATATGGAGGAGGCAAGGCTTTGATAGAGAGCTTCTTTGGGGCGGGTAGGAATAGCTTTTTTGATATAAATTTCAGCTTGAGAGTAGAGTGCGCGGGAGTAATATTTTTGGGCGTAATTGTAATTAACAGCAGCCAAAAAAAAG
>CAZQUM010000039.1:0-4344 GCA_964596585.1 uncultured Gammaproteobacteria bacterium | reverse complement strand
AAAAGAAAAAGCAATTAACCCTGATCTAGTTGATAAATTACCCTCTCTTCATCGGCCATGGATTGATGAAATTGAAATAAAATGCCCTAAATGTGGCCAAAACATAAAACGTATTCCGGATGTTGGCGATGTTTGGCTCGATGCAGGTGTAGTTCCTTTTTCCACCCTAAATTATCTAACAGATAAAACTTATTGGCAAAAATGGTTTCCCGCTGAATTTGTATTGGAAATGAACGAACAAATTCGTTTGTGGTTTTATTCTCTATTATTTTTTAGCGTTACCTTAGAAAATGTTCCTCCGTACAAAAATGTTCTTACTCATGGAGAAGTCCGAGATGAAAAAGGTGAAGCAATTCATAAAACTAAAAAAAATGGTATTCCCTTCAATGATGCCGTAAATAAAATAGGTGTTGATCCTATTCGCTGGCTATACTGCCAACAAAAAACCTATACTAATGTCAATTTTGGATATAATATTGCCGATCAAGTTAAGCGTGAATTCTTATTTATATTATGGAATTCATATCGTTTTTTTACTCAACATGCTAATTTAGACAATTGGCAACTACAGCAAATTGACCTCAATAATTTATCCAATCCTATGGATAAATGGCTTATATCTCGTTTGCATAGCACTATAAAAAAAGTCACTTCTTCACTTGAGAAATACGCCACCTCTTCCTCTGTTCAAGCTATCCAAAATTTTGTTACCGATCTCTCTACTTGGTATATCCGCCGCTCTCGTGACCGAAACGATAACCATTCTCTTCTTTATTATGTTTTTGAACAACTCTTTTTGCTGATTTCCCCCTTTATGCCGTTTTTAAGCGATTATCTTTATCAAAATTTAACAAATTCCGGCATTTCTCTTCATCTTCAAAATTGGCCCGAATATAACAAAAAATTCATCGACAAAAAACTTGAAGCAGAAATGGAATTACTTCGCTCTCTATCTCAAATGGGACATGCTCAACGCCAAAGTGCAAGTATAAAAGTCCGTCAGCCTTTAAATAAATTAACCCTCAATCTCAATTCACATTTAAGCAAAGACTTACTACCAATTATAGCCGCTGAAGTAAACGTAAAAAATATCGAAATAAATATTGTTAGTAAAAATCCTACTGTTATTTTAGACACTGATTTAACCCCCGAGTTGATTGAGGAAGGGGAATATCGTGACTTAATCAGGAATATCCAAATTTTAAGAAAGGAACAACAATTAAAATTAACTGACCATATCACCATTACTGCTCCCGACTGGCCACTTTCTTTTGAAACACAAATATTAGAAAAAACATTGGCTGATTCCATTCAGAAAGGAAAAAATCTTTCCATCGACAGAGCTAAATGAGACGTCTTATTCCTCTCCGTTTATTTCTTTCTCTTGCTGTCCTTTTTGCTTTCAATCTTTTAATGATTTCATCTCTGGCTCCCTCTCTTTTTTGGAAGCAATTGTTTTCTTGGATTGTAGGAGGAATTTTATTTTTTGTTGGCACTCAAATTAATCCCAAACAAAACCGTTCCACCGGAACCTTTTTCTTCATTCTCTCTTGTCTTTTAGTCCTAGCTCCCATTATTATCGGTTCTTTTACCCGCGGTTCTCGGCGTTGGTTATATTTGGGACCATTCTCTTTTCAACCTAGTGAAATTGTCAAGGGGCCACTAATGCTCTTTTTATCTACTGCTACAATGCCATTACTACACCTAATTCCTGTATCTATTATCATGGCACAACCGGATCTGGGTAGTGCTCTAAGTGTTTTTATCCTAATTATCCCTATTATTTTATATAATAAAAAATTGTACCGTTTTTCTCTTCTTGTCGGACTCATTTTAATCATTATTACACCCTTTACCTATGGCATTATTCTTAAACCTTATCAAAAGGAGAGAATCAACAGTTTTATAAGCCATCAATCTGGAAAACAAAGCCAAAGTTATGCCCTCGATGAGGGATATAACCTCATTCAGGCCCAAATTGCCATTGGCTCAGGTGGTTTTTTTGGCAAAGGCTATCGCAAAGGTACACAAGGCCAACTATTATATTTACCCGAAAAACACAGTGATTTTATTTTTTCTGCTACTACTGAAGAATTGGGGCTCTTCGCTATTCTTATTATTTTAGCCTGTTATTATGTCATCATTGATACTCTTTTTAGAAAAGCCTTTAGCACCACCACCAACCGACCTCTTTTTCTATTCACCTTAGGTATTGCTTTTGAACTATGGGCTCAATGTTTTGTCAATATTGGTATGAACATTGGAATTTTACCCGTAACCGGAATACCACTGCCGTTTATGTCTGTTGGAGGCTCTTCTATTATGTCTTTACTTTTTTCCCTTGGAATTATCTACTCAGCCTAAAATCTCGCCTGTGATATAATCAAAAAGTATGAAATATGCCGTCATTGCCCTCAGTGGCACCCAATATAAAGTTGAAGAAAATCAAATTATTACTGTAGACAACTTGGACCCTCAAAAAAAATCCTGTTCTGATGTCCTCTTAATTGTCGATGAGGATAAAATATCTCTTGGTAAACCATTAGTAAAAGATTCCTCTGTGGATTTTGAAATTATTAAAAATTTTCAAGGAAAGAAAATCCGCGTTTCTACCTATAAAGCCAAGTCCCGATACCGTAAAACCAAAGGCTTTCGCCCCCAACTTACCGATATTAAAATTACTAAATTAAACTATTAATTAAATTATATGGCACACACCAAATCACAGGGGAAAACCAATCAAAAATCCAACCGTCCCGGACAGCGTCGAGGCATCAAAAAATTTGGCAGTCAAAAAATTACTGTTGGTCAAATTATAGTCCGACAAGTTGGCTCTAAAATTCATTCTGGAGAAGGTACTAAAACCGGCCGAGATTTTACGATATATGCTACACGCCCAGGAGTAGTAAAATTTTTCCATAAGTTAGGAAAGAAATTTGTTTCTGTTATCAAAGCCTAAAATTTGATATAGTTCGTCGTATTTTTTCACGGGGATTTTCATAGTATTCTATATATATGAAACAGGTTAGTCAAATTCCCACCAACCAACTCGAACCCAACCCTCTCCAGCCACGTAACATTATCAACACCGACTCAATCTCTGAATTAGTTGAATCCATTCGTGAGCACGGTATTCTCGAACCTTTAATTGTTGCTGAAACTCCAGCCGGTTTCCAAATCATTGCCGGAGAACGCCGTTGGCGGGCTGCACGTATCCTAAAATTAACCTATGTTCCGGCGATTGTAAAAAAAACCTCTCCCCAACAAATGTTGGAAATGGCTATCGTCGAAAATGTCCAACGTAAAGATCTCAACCCCATCGAAAGGGCAAAGGCCTTTCTGCGTCTCAAAGAAGAATTTTCCCTCGACAATCATCAGATCGCCAAAAAAGTAAGTAAAAGTGTTCCCTATGTTATCAACGTTTTAAAGCTTCTCCAGCTACCCGATGCCATTAAAGACGGCCTATTAAGCGGCCTTATCACTGAAGGGCACGCACGTGCTCTTAGCAGTATTTTAGATACCCGCCTAATGATAGAAGCCTACAAAATAGTTCTCAAAGAGAATGCATCCGTTCGTCGAACCGAAGAAATTAGCCGACGCATGCGCCAAAAAATTGAAGAAGGAAAAATTCCAATAACCAAAGAAAACCTACCTCAATTCTTAAAATCACGTCTTGATACCATCGGTTCAGATATGGCCAATATCTTTGAAAACAAAACTACTCAAGTTAAAATATCTCAAACCAATATATATACCAGAGTAACTTTTCAATTTCGCGGCCCCATCGATCAACGATTTGAACAACTCCAGCAGCTATATAAACAAATTTGCAAAAAAGACTTACAGCCTGACAGTGGGAATTAAACCAATTTTATCTATTGGCCAATAACGGAAAAAAGCTTTACCTAAAATTAAATTTCTTTCTATTGGCCCAAATTCTCTTCCATCACGAGAATGTGAGCGATTATCTCCAAAAACCAAATATTGTCCCTCTGGCACTACAACCTCTACCCCTTCTTGGCAAAATGAACCTGCCTCAGTCACCACTTCGGGAGGTAAAAAATCTTGCGCTAATAAAGATCCATTCAAATAGACATGTCCATTCTCAACTTTTACCCTATCACTGGGCATTCCAATAATCCTTTTTATATATTCACACTCATTTTCTGCACAGGGTTCTGTTGAAGGAGCTTTAAAAACGACCACATCTCCACGTTTTGGTTCTCCCAACTGATAACTAATTTTATCGGTCAATAAATATTCTTTGTCTACAAAGTTGGGAAACATTGAGCTACCATTAACCTGATTTGGTTGAGCCACAAATAGATAAATTAATACAAAAAC
>CAZQUM010000038.1:0-4476 GCA_964596585.1 uncultured Gammaproteobacteria bacterium | reverse complement strand
AATAAGATAAAAAAGGCGGATTTTCCTGATATTTTAAAAAAAATAAAAAACTGTCCTGAGTTTCTGTATTATCGGGGGAAATGGAGCAATGAAATGTTTGCAAATAGCTTGGCAGTAGTTGGAAGTCGGCGGATGAGTCGATACGGTGCCGAAATATGTCGAAAAATTGTTTCAGAATTAGTGTCAGAAAAGGTTGCTATTATTTCTGGATTTATGTATGGCGTTGATACTCAAGCACATAAAAGTTGCTTGGAATTTGGAGGTAAAACTATTGCGGTTCTAGGTGGTGGCTTGGATGTGATTACTCCGAGTGAAAATGAAAAATTATATTGGCAAATATTAGATACGGGAGGGCTGATTATTTCTGAATATGAAGCAGACTTTCAACCAACTTTATGGAGTTTTCCTCAGAGAAACCGAATAGTAGCTGGATTGGCTAGCATAGGTTTGTTGGTAATAGAGGGAGGAATGAAATCAGGTAGTTTGATAACGGCGAGAATTGCTCGTGAGCAGGGAAAAAAAGTATATGCAATACCGGGACAAATTAATAATAGTGTTGCCGCTGGCACAAATTATTTAATTAAAAATAATTTGGCAAAAATGGTAACAGAAAGTGGTGATATTTTAGACAGTACAAAAAATTTCATTCAAGAAAAATTTTTTGAAAGTACTGACTTGTTGGAAAATTCAATTATTAAATTTCTTAGGGTAGAAGCTAAAAGCGTTGACGAATTGTGTAATGAATTAAAAATTGAGACTTCAGTATTAACCACTAAAATTAGCATGATGTGTTTGGAAGGAAAAGTGACAGAGGATAATGGAAAAATATATCTTTCTTTTTAAAGATAAGGGGTCCAGTTGTCGACAGGGGCAGTATTGCCAATCACAAAATTAATTGCATAGAGAAGTACTGCGGGGATAAGTAAATAGAAAAGCATATGATTCTTTTTTGGAGAAATTTTATTGCCAAAGGCAAGAAAAATAAAAGGGTAAACTGGAGCAATATAGCGGCTAATATCACGATGAGCTACCATAATAGTGGCAAGGGCAAAAGTAAATGGAAAAAGAAAAAGAATATCATGGGAATATTTTTTCCATAATTTTTTTAGGGCAAGAAAACAAAAAAATAGTATGTAAATAATATCTTCCAACCAAATAGTACTAATCCAAGAACGGTTGCTGACAAAGACTTGATAAGGAAAGGGGGTTAGATGAATGTTGTCACCAGAATTAAAATATGCCCAAAAGTCCCCTGTTTGTAGATAATAGAGATAAAAAATTCCTAGAGCAGATAGTGGAATTAATAAATAGTATAAATAGTTTTTGTTAATTTTTTTGTTTTTTTTGTAGTCAAATAAAAAAGTAAAAGCATAGGCAGCAAAAAGCAAGATTCCGGGGCTTTTTAAAAGTTGGGCAAATACTCCAAAAAGTGCCGAAGCTAAAAATTTATTCTTCTTAAACAAGACTATGGATAATAAAATTGAACCTAAAAACCAAGTTTCAGGAGCCCCAACCAGTCTTAAAACAAAAAGGCGTGCAGGGAAGAAGATCATTAAAAATGAAAGCCAAAATGATTTTTTTTCGTTAAAAAATAATTTAAAAAAGTAAAAGGATGATAGGGTGAAAAATACTGATCCCAAAAGGCAAACTAAAAGCATTGCTTTTGGAGTTGTTAAAAATATGGAAAAAATTTTGATTAACAGAGGGAAAGCTGGAAGATGGGCTGGGTAATATTCTAAGGGTAGCGGCAAAGAAAATTGCTGGCGAATACAATCCCTGTTGTAGCCGCATTTGGCAATAATCATATAATTGGGGCCATCATAGTTTGCGTATATAGTTTCTAAACTGGTGGCCGGAAAACCCAAGTATTGAGGAATATTTTTGTAAAACAGGAAGAAAAAGAAAAGGGAAGTAAAAATACTGATGAGAACGAGAAGAATTTGCGACTTAAATTTGGTAAAATTCATCTGCCTTTATTGTACTATAAAAAAGCGGCCCTATCGTCTAGTGGTTAGGACATTTGGTTCTCATCCAAATAACCCGGGTTCGATTCCCGGTAGGGTCACAAAAAAACTTGACTTTGTTATAACGGTATATAAGAATCCTATAATATTGACATAATAGTGATTTGGCGTATAATTGCGCCTATATGCCACAAGAAAAAGAAATAATCGGAATTAGGCCAATGTGTAGTGATTGTGGTTGGGAGGGGGAAATTTATAGGTTGGATATTGAGGGAAACTTAGTCTGTGCTAGACTATCTGCCATAATGGAAACCAGATTGGGACATTGTATAGAAACAGGACATACAAATATTGAGTATGATGAAGTTTTAAAAGAAATCGGCTTAGTTTAAAAAGGCATTTCGTCGGGAATAACGATATCCTCCACCTTGTCTTCCGCTGCAGTATTTGCATCTTGGGCTGGAATATTGTCTAGTTCAGCGTCGTCTGCAGTGTCAACTGATTTTCTGTCAGTAAAGGGAACTACAGTGTCTGCAATAATTTCGCTGATATATTTTTTAGTGCCATCTTTAGCGTCATATTGACGGTTGTCTATACGACCAGTAAGTGAAACTTTCATGCCTTTTTTTAAGTTATTGCTGAGATATTCAGCTTGTTTACCCCAGACAACGATATTGTGAAAAGTAGGAATGTCTGTCCATTGATCATCTTTTTTGATTGAGTGATTGGTTGCTACTCCAAAACTACATACTGCGGTTCCGGAAGGAGTATAACGAAGTTCTGGATCACGAGTAAGGTTTCCAGTAATGATTGCGATGTTAATACTAAAAGCCATATAAAATTTGATAATAAGTAATTAGTTTATTCTATCAAAGAAGTGTTTAGAAATTCTATTATTTCCTCGAAATTAGCATCTCCTGCTTTCGGAATTAGTATAGATTGCCTATCGGCACTTAGAGATTGGATTAAATAATTTTTATCGGTAATGGCTATAGAATTTATTTTATAATTGGAAAAATCGGGTGCTCTAATCAATAATTTTTCCATGGTAGATAAGTCCATATCAGTTGTAAGATGATAAGATAATGGCTGAAAAACTGGAATAATTTTATTAAAGAAATTTAGAGAAAGTACTTTGTCTTTTACGGCTTCAATGACCAGTTTTTGCCTTTCTGAACGGCTAAAATCATTCCCTTCAGTAGGAG
Organism: uncultured Gammaproteobacteria bacterium; assembly: GCA_964596585.1. Classification (GTDB taxonomy): domain Bacteria; phylum Patescibacteriota; class Microgenomatia; order UBA12405; family UBA12405; genus UBA12158. Next base: position 1,307 of record CAZQUM010000038.1, on the reverse strand, counting down.
AATGGCGAGATCTGGCATATTTTAGAGCTGTGGCACCATCAAAATGACTTAATCCTTTATTAAAAGTAAGCGTTTCATAGCGACAAGGGAATTGTTCTTCTAGCTTTTGTCCTGACATTGTAGCGGTGAGAGCCTTGACTTCTTCTTCGCTCTTGCCACAAGTTTCGCTGGGATCAATTTCTAGGGGGTAAAGAGGATCTATAAAAGAACGAGGAACATCGATCTCGATTCCTCCGAGCTTGTCAATAATAGTTTTAAAAGCACTAAAATCTAAAGCAAAGAAATAATCAGCTTTGATACCAGTAACTTGGGAAATGACAAATTTACTCATTTGTCCACCTCCAGCTGGGCCGGTGAATTCTATTGATTTATTTGGATATTTTTTATCATTAATTCCGATAGTGTAGGCAGAATTTATTTTTGCTGAAATGCTTGACTCAACGCTTGTCGGGATACTAACCCAAAGATCGCGAGGTATAGAAATTAAATCAATTTTTTCAAGCTTTGGATTAATTCTTGCCAACAATATTGAGTCAGTTAGGTAGGGGCCATCATGACCAGCTCCACCATAGCCTAATAATAAGATAGAGAGAGGACGATCGGGGTCTGGGGTGGGAGTTGCTGTAGGCGAAATAGTTTCGCTCTTATTAGAAATAACAACCATGCGTTGATAGGTTGTCTTGAAATAAAAAAATAGAGGAATAAAAATTCCTAAAATTACGCCAAAAATAATAGCAATAATAAGGTGTTTTTTCTTCATTTTAATTCCGAATTAGAGATAGAACCTCATCCCTTTTTTGGGTCATTAGTTCCTGGCTGTCGGCTTCTAAATTTAAACGGAGTAAAGGTTCAGTGTTTGATGGGCGAACATTAAAACGCCAATCCCCCATTTCAAAGGTGAGACCATCCATTCTTTCTATTGGAGCAATTGCTTTTGGACCATATACCGATTCTAATTTAGCCATTGTTGCTGATACATCGGTAACCGTAGAATTGATTTCTCCAGAAATATGATATTGAGAACTCATTTGATCGACAATATCTTCCAAAGAGCGTGGACTTTTAGAAAGAAAATCTAATAGATACACAAGGGTAGTTAATCCAGTGTCGCAAAGAAAAAAATCCTTAAAATAATAATGACCTGATACTTCTCCCCCAAAATAGGCATTTTCTGCTTTCATTCTAGCTTTAATATGAGTGTGGCCAACTCGATTGGCCAAAGCTTTACCGCCATTTTTTTCGATGTTTTGGGGAACTACCTTGGAAGCTCTGATGTCGTAAACAATAGAACAGCCCGGATAGCGTTT
>CAZQUM010000037.1:1008-4665 GCA_964596585.1 uncultured Gammaproteobacteria bacterium | reverse complement strand
AATTGGTGTATTTTGATTTATATGAGCCATAACTAATTTTCCATTATTGGCTAAAAGATAGTGATATGACAGTATGTGCCAAAAGCGGTACAGCTCAAGTGGCAGTCGACGGTGAATATCAAGAGGGTAATACTATTGGTTCTTATATTGGTTTTTATCCCTGCCATGATCCCAAATTCACCATGATTGTAACCTTAGATAATCCCAAAGCATCACAATGGGGATCATCCACCGCTGCCCCTCTATGGTTTAGTCTCGCCAGAGACTTGGACTCCTTGCTATAATCCTATAAGCCCATATGCTAAGAACCCTTAAAAATTGGCTTTGGCATTTACCCCAAGCCATCTTTTGGAATTTCTATTACTCTTTTCCAAGTCGCAAATTAACTCTTATTGGAGTAACTGGTACTGACGGAAAAACCAGCACCTGCACACTATTGCATAAATTATTGGAAAACAGCGGTATTCGCGCCGGAATTATTAGTACCATCAACAGCCCCGGTCAACACACCACTAGTCCTTCGCCAAAAGTTTTACAAAAAATTTTTTATGATTACCTCCAATCAGGCCACACTCATGTAGTATGCGAGGTAACTTCTCACGCTCTAAGCCAGTTTCGCTATTGGGGTTGTAATTTCAATATTGGCATTATTACCAATATTAGTCATGAACATATGGATTATCATAAAAGCATGGATCAATACGTAAAAGTTAAGAGAAAACTTTTTACCCAATCTCGCCTAGCCATACTAAACCATGATGATGAGCATTTTTCAGATATCAAAAAAAACCTTAATACTAATTCTATAACTTATGGTGTTAGCCACAAGTCAGATTACACTGCAGATAAAATTAAAATCAATCCGGAAAATATGACTTTTAGAATTAACCGTCAAAACTTTACAACTGATTCCAATTATTACTATCAAATATATAATATATTAGCCTGTTTTGCCGCCTTTTCAGAATTAAAATTAGATACAAAAATTTTCGCTAAAACAATTGCTCATTTTCCAGAAATTAAAGGCCGTATGGAATTAGTTGATAACGACCTACATCTCCGCTGTATTATCGATTTTGCTCACACCCCCAATGCTTTATCCAAGGCTCTATCTTCACTCAAACAAAGTACAAAAGGAAAATTGATTGTTATTTTCGGCGCTACTGGAGAACGCGACAAAAGCAAGCGTCCATTAATGGGCGATGTTGTCTCCAAAAATGCTGATATTGCCATCATAACCTCTGACGACACTCGCAGTGAAGACATCAATATTATTAATGATCAAATCATTTCTGGGATAAATCCAAAAAAATCAACTTATTTTAAACCTGACAAGATTCCCGAAAACCAAAAGGGCTTTTTATATACTCAATTACCAAACCGTCAAGATGCCTTTAACCTAGCTATTAAAATTGCAAAATCAGGAGACACAGTTATTTCTTGCGGTAAAGGCCACGAAACTTCGATTTTATTAGGCAAAACTGATTACCCTTGGTCTGAATCCGAAGCATTTCGCACTGCTTTCCGGTTAAAAAAAGAAAATGTTTAATCTAAAAAATAATCTTAGTCTTGGTGAAAATTATCAACAGGGGTGGTTGCCACAACGCAATCAAAAAAATTTATTTTATACCGATAACAATTTCTCTTCACGTTCAAAATTAAACAACTTCCAACTTTCATCCGAAAACCGCCGTATTCTTAAAAAAACCAAACATTTTACATACCAACTAATCCCCTTAGATACCCTCAACTACACTCCACAACTACAAAAAACCCTTTTTTCTTGGGTCAAAGAGTTAAATTGGGATTTTCCCGCTTCTTCCATAAAAACCGTTTTTACTAACCATATTTTTAATTACCTATATGTTTGGACGGATAGCACTACTAATCAAGTAGTTGCCTACTCACTTTGCCTTTTTGAAAGAAATTTTTCCCATATTGCCTATGTTTTTTATAATCCAAAATATGCCCATCAAGATTTGCCTATTAGGCTAGCACTTCAAACTGCTATTGATAGCGCTGAAAAAAAATTAAAATATTGCTATTTAGGCCGTTTTAATCCCAAAAACAAATTGGGTTTCTACAAAAGAAATTTTCCCAACTTTGAGTACTTTGTTAATAATCAGTGGATATCTTATAATTAGCTATATGCATGTCCATATTATTGGAATAGCTGGTTCTATGGCCGCCCCATTGGCTATAGCATTAAAAAAAATTGGTCATAAAGTTACTGGCTCAGATCAGGACAATATTTTCCCTCCCTTTAGCATTCAACTAAAAAAGGCCAAAATTCCCATTAACCAACAACAAATCAATCAACAAATTGATTTGGTTATAGTAGGCTCATCCTATAAAAGTTTTTCTAGAACAAGAGAGGAATTTGAGAAAATTCACAAACTTAACATTCCATACATACCAGCAACAAAATATCTAGCAGAAACGCTAGCCAAAAAAAATTCTATTATTGTTGCTGGATCTTTTGGCAAGACTACTACTACTGCAGCTCTAGCTTATTGTTTAAAAAAACAACGCTTAAATCCGTCATACATGTTTGGCGGTCAAGCCATCAATCCCATGCCATCATTAAATTTTTCTAATTCAAACTGGTCTGTAATAGAGGGGGATGAATCTATTAATGGCTTAGATACAAAAGCAAAATTCCTTTATTATCCAATAAAATATTTGATATTAACCAGTGTCAATTGGGAACACAAAGAAAGCTATTCTACTGCCACTGATAATTTAAAAGCCTTCCAACAACTAATAAATCGTATTCCTAAAAAAGGCTTAATCGTTTATAACCCACAAGACAAACAAATAGCTCCTCTATTATTATCCGCTAAATGTCCTACCATTCCCTATAAACCCATTAAATTTAAAAGCCAATTAATCGGAGATTATAATCGTGAAAATTTAGGAGCTGTTTTTACTCTCTGTCAGGAACTATCCCTAAATACCATTACCACCCAAAAAGCATTGACAAATTTTAAAGGGATTAAAAGACGAGCTGAAATACTTTTTCAAAATCAAAATAATATTTTTATTGATGATTTTTCCCAATCTTCTGAGAGGATTGAAACTACCCTTAAAACAATAATCAAACATTTTCCTCAAAAAAAACTCAAGGTGTTTTATGAAAGCCATGCCTCCTTTATGCAAAATTTCGATAGTTTAAAACAATTAGCAAACGCTCTAAAATTATCTTCCGAAACTGTAATTTATAAACTTAATTTTAGTGCCAAAAATAAAATTCGTTTAACAGCCAAAGATTATTTAAATAATATTCCCCGCAGTATTTATTTACCACTATCCAACGATATTCTCAATCATTATCAAAAAACTCTTAAAAAAAATGAAATGCTCGTTCATTTTAGTTCAGGTGGGCAAGAAGGTATAAATATTTTTAAAAAAGTTATTAATTATTTTAAAAAATAAATGTCTAGATACATAATCCAAGGAGGCAATCCTCTAATCGGTGAAGTTTCCATCCGAGGCGCCAAAAACGCTTCGTATAAAGAGTTAATAGCTACTCTGTTAACTGACGAAGAATGTCACCTACTTAATGTCCCTCAAATTTCCGATGTTCGAATAACAAAAAGTATTGCTAAAAGTTTAGGATCTACTATCGCAAATGACGGTGAGCACGGCCTTACCATT
>CAZQUM010000037.1:0-998 GCA_964596585.1 uncultured Gammaproteobacteria bacterium | reverse complement strand
ATCCACTGTTCCCCACGGTACTGGAGAAAAATCTCGTACGTCATTTATCTTCGCAGCCCCTCTCTTAATCCGAACTGGCAAAGCCATTATTCCTACCCCCGGTGGCGATCGTTTAGGTACCCGCCCCTTAGACCGCCTTTTTGATTGCTTTAAAAGTATGGGCATTTCCACGACATTCGAAAAAGATTTGATGACATTTTCTACCAACAAAATAAAGGCCACCCATTATGTTTTTAGCAAGCCTAGCCATACTGTAACCGAAGTCGTTGTTATGACTGCTACCATGGCTCCCGGTCAAAGTATTTTTGAAAACTGCGCCCAAGAACCTGAAATTGATGATTTAATTAGCATGCTCAATTCCATGGGCGCTAATATTCAACGTGACCCAAATAATCCAAAAACTATCATCGTCAATGGAGTAAAACGTCTTCACGGCACCAGCCATCAAGTAATTTCTGATCGCAATGAAACCATTACCTTTGCTTGCGCCGCTCTTGCCACCAAGGGCTCATTAAATATTCTTCGGGTAAATCCAGATATCATAAAAACATTTTTAGATACCATCGAAGAAATTGGAGCAAAGATAAACCGTGGACGTGACGAAGTAACCGTATCTTGGGTAAAACCATTAAAAGCAATTAATATAGAAACTGGTCCTGAACCAGGTTTCATGACCGACTGGCAAGCTGTCTTTTCGGTTCTATTAACCCAAGCTGTTGGTGTCAGCACTATTGTCGAAAAAGTTTTTCCTTCTCGCTTCCAACATATTGCTTATCTAAATAAAATGGGAGTTAAAACCACCTTTTTTAACCCTATCGTTGAAGATCCCGAAAATTACTATGAATTTAACCTAGACACTGACAAACCAGAATATTTTCATGGAGTAAAAATTTATGGCCCAAATAAACTTAAAGCATCAACTTTTGATGTAAACGATCTACGAGCAGGAGCCTGTATTACCTTGGCATCATTAACTGCAGAAGGAGAAAGTGTTATCA
>CAZQUM010000036.1:0-4688 GCA_964596585.1 uncultured Gammaproteobacteria bacterium | reverse complement strand
ACAGCGATGGAGCCAACAGCATAGAAGTAGAAATTGAAAAACTTGAATATTTTTCTTGGGAAAATAATAAAAGAGTCAATGATTCCATGTTGGAATTGGAAATAATTGAATTTAAATCCAAAAAAGAAATTTTTAACGTATTAGTAGATTTTTTTAAAAAGACTTATAGCGGAGTACCTGCTGGAGAAGGAAAAAATACCCGTGCTTCCAGAATGCTTGGAATCTAATTTTTTACAACCACTTGTTGACGGTAATAGTTATTACATGTATAATATGTGCATATTACACATCAATGTTACATATATAACATTATGATTATCCAAAATGTCAATTTCATCAAAGAAAAAATAATGTCAGCCCATGGTGGTAAAGGTACGATTCGAATGAAATTTTTCCATCAGGAATATCAAAGGTTCCGTGATGCTCCTGATTTGGGCACCCCCAATCCAACTTACAACACGGCTAATTGGAATTTTTTTGCTTACTCAGAATTACCCGTCGGTTCAACAATAGGACCCCATAAACATATTGACAATGATGAAATTTATTATATTTTGGAAGGATCAGCTGACATGTCAGTTGATGAAGATACCCGTACGATTAAAAAAGGTGATGTAATCTTAACGCTACACGGAAGTCAACACAGTATTCAAAATGTAACTGCAGATCTTAAATTTATTGCTACAGAAATACTTATTGACAACCAAATAACAAATGGAGGCTGAAATACTAAAGAATAGTCCAATATACGACGTCTTAGATACCAATAAGTTAGCTATCTTTATGATCAAACCTTGTGGTAGAAGAATAAATATCGGAGGATATCAATTAGAAAAATTGGTTAAAGGGCTGGTACAATCAGCTGGGTTAGAAATAATTGATGAGTCAGAAAAGTTTTTAAGTCCTCTCGAAGTAAGAAAAATTTATCCGATTTTAGATATTCCCGATCCTACTTATGGAGAAGCCTGGAAAGAAGAAGTAATTTCTCACTTGACCTCCGATAAGGTTCAATCCTTGTTATTAAAAGGAGACGGTGCCCAATATAAGGCAAAAACTATCAAAAATTATTTGAGAAATACTTTAATTCCCAATAATGATTTTCATCATAAAATTGTAAAAAATATTGCTCATGTATCAGACGACCAGGATTTTGATACTACTTTTAATGTTTTGTTTCAAAAATGAAAAAAATAGCCCTGATATATGCAACATATGATGGGCTGGTGAATACAATGTGTGGGGTGGGAGTAATTTCCCAATCTTTTGTAAATTCATTTCCTGTGGTCAGGAAACAACTCCTAAAGCAAGGGTTTGAGGTTGATTTGCATCTTATCTCGGTCGCATTAAAAGATGGAGCCTTGGGATACAGTAATGATATTAAAAACGAATCTATCCGCATTGCTAAAAAATGTGGTGGCCAACTGTACTACGTCTTAAATGGTACTAATGGTTTAGAACAATTTGGTAGTGTGGAAAATTGGAAATTAGCCTCAGTTGCTGCAGCCAATAAGTCACTTGAAATCAGTACTGGGTATTATAAAACGATTGTTTTTTGTATTGATATCCCCTTTATGTATACGCCTTATTACATTAGCCAACAAAAAGAGGCATTTGGAAATATCAATATTGAACCAGTAATTGTTCTTCATAGTGATGTTCTTAGTCATGAAGCTGAAGATCCGAACATGGAACGTCTAGCTTGGGAGTCATCGGCTATAAAATACAGTTGTTTGAAACCAAAAATTAAATTTGCTAAAACCAGTGAATTTTTAATGAAACATTTAAAAAATAATTATTCAATTAATGAAAATAAAATTATTCCACTCCAATCGGGATTAGATTTAACTAATCCGAAATATCAATACATGGAGCAGAAAAAAATTAAAAAAAAGTTGGAAACTTACGGAATTCCTACAGACAAAGATTTAATTTTTAGTGTTGGTAGAGCGGTGTCGTATAAGGGCTTTGAATCGCTTATACATGCTTTTGCTAAGCTTAAGAATAAAAATACTCATTTGGTGTTTATTGCTTCACCATATAAATTTGCGGCCTCAAACATTGAGCAATTAAAAAAATTAATCGAAAAATACAAAATTTCGTGTACCCCTATTTATAAGTTAGATATGGAACTTCCAAAAATTATTTGTCAATGGGAGAAAACTAAAATCTGTGCTCAATTATCCAGCCACGAACCTTTTGGGTTGGTTCCTGAAGAAGTAAGAGTATGGGCTAAAAATGCCGGACCAGTTATTTTGACATCAAATCGAGAAGGCTTTGTCGAACAAATCACTGATAATGTTGATGGTTTCACCGTTCCAATAGAAAATGTGGAAGATATTAGCAAAAAATTAGAATACATTCTATCTTTACCAAAAGAAGAAATTGACCGTATCAAACAAAGAGGATACTCGAGGGCAATTGAAAATTATGATTACCAAAAATCGATTTATTCCTGTTTAAAAACTATTTTAAAATGATTATATATTTTGAAGGTCTAGCATGCGTAGGAAAAACAACATTAGTTAATTACCTAAAAAAACACATTACTAACACGATTGCCATCCCAGAATTACCAAAAAATTATCTTAAATTGGAAAAAATAACCACCGCTTTTTGTCGTAGTAACGATGAACGCAAGTGTACAGAAGCTAAAGAATCTAACAAAAAATATGATTTTACGCTGGTAGACAGAGGATATGCCTCAACCTTAGTCTATAACTTTATTGAATACGCCTCAAAAAAAACATCCAATGAATATTTAAGCACCTTAAATTGGTATATGTCTGGAATTTTAACCCATAGATTGATCAAGCCCGATCTGTACATATATATAACCTTGGATGCTAAAACTGCCATTAAAAGAGCAAAACAGTCAAATCGACTGTCAACAAAATACGCCTGGTTCAACTATCCGCAAATAGGATTAACTGCTTACGATTTTTTCTTTAAATTCCTGGAACCTGAAATACCACGTTTAGTGATCGATGGAAATTTGGCGCTTAAGGAACAGGTTTCGCTAATAAATCAAGAATTAATCAAATATGATTATTTCACTAAATAAATATGAATAGAAAAATATTAATTATTGGTGGGACTCGTTTTGTGGGCCCGAGTTTAATAAAAAATTTATTAAACAGCAAAGATAAAATAACAGTATTTTCAAGAGGAAATAACTATAACAATTCTATTGATAAACGGGTTAAAAGAATATTTGGCGATAGGGATGTAGAAAGTGATTTAAACAAACTTGACGGGAAATCTTATGATGTTGTTTATGATATGTGTTGCTATAATCTAGAACAAATAAAAAAATTAATACCACATATAAAAACTACTCATCTAGTTTTTTTTAGCACATCGGCAGTATATAAAAAACCAATTTTTTTTCCTCTAAAGGAGAATGATGTCACAGGGAAGTGGAATTCATTTGGTGACTATGGTGTGAACAAAAGAAGTGTTGAAAAATACCTACTTAAGAAAGGGGTCGAAACGGGGTTTAAAATTACTATAATTAGACCAGTATATATCTTGGGAGAAAATAACTATTTCGATAGGGAAAATTATTATTTCTCCCGGCTTTTGAAAAACGAACCCATATTAATGCCGGGTTGCGGACAGGCACTAATACAATTTTGTTTTTTAGAAGATGTTGCTACAGCCTTATATGCAATTCCTCTTAATCAAAAAAAACAAACAGAAATTGTTAATTTAGGTTCTGACGAATATATAAGTGTGATTGGATTCATTAATCTTTGCGCAAAAATTTCACAAAAAACACCTCGAATTATGCAATTAAATATGGCAGAGTTGGGCTTAGATGAAGAACGTTTCTATGATAATTTATACCCCTTTCCCAATGTTAGTTTAATATTAGATAATACGATTGCCAAAAAGGTTTACCATATCAGCTTCACTCCACTAAATAGTGGATTGAAAAATATTTATCGAAACTGGAAACATACATGGAACGGAGAAGTAATAAAGAGTGAAAAAGAAATGGAATTGCTAAAAATGCCCATATCTCCCTGAAAGCTCCTCAAATTTGTTTTTAGATAATTTACCTCGTCTCAATTTCGGTCATATTTATAGGGCAATTACATACCCATGGATTAAGTTATAATTAGAAAATTATATGAATTCGGAATAGATATATATTAATTTATGGATTTTTTACCAATTTTAGCTGAGTTTTCTGTTACCAATCTAAAGAGAAGTTTACATTTTTATGTAGACATTATTGGATTTAAGGTTGAATATTCTAGGAAAGATCCTAATTTTGCCTTCTTGTCTTACAACGGTAGTCAAATAATGATTCAGGAATTAAGAATGGGTGAAAAGGAAGAAGAAAAGTTGGAATATCCATTTGGCAGAGGCATTAATTTTCAAATTGATACCAAAAGTATTCAAACAATTATCAATGCTTTAAATGAAAATAATTATCCGCTTAAAAGAGGGATAAAAGATAGCTGGTATGGAGCAGGAAATAAATCATTCGGCTGTCGAGAAATCTTAGTTTTGGACCCAGATGGCTACCTTCTTAGATTTTCTGAAGAGTTAGGAGAGAAAATAATAAATGGTTAAACCAAAGCATCTGGCGCCCTGATTGTTGGCAATTGGTTGGCGGAGGAATTGAAGAAAATAATGCCCTTCATGTCGACTTAATGACTTGTAACTCAATAGTCCTTACT
>CAZQUM010000035.1:1496-4840 GCA_964596585.1 uncultured Gammaproteobacteria bacterium | reverse complement strand
ACCTGCAAAGGGCCCTTTTAGCTCCTTACCGAGAAAATACATCGCCAGAGCAGAAGTAGAAATAAGCAGGATAGCGCTAATTTTGACTGTTTCAACATAGGAAAAACCGGTAAGATGAATTACTTCACCCACAAGATATGGCAGTGGTGGATAAAAATTGAAAAGAGGATAACCATAGCCATAACCTAAATCAGGAGTCCACCGACAAGGGATTTGCCCGTCTTTTAGGCATTTATCCATTTCTAATTGACGGATTATTTGCATATCATCGTGCATATTCCAATAGAGGCCCGGTTTAATTAGAAAGCTAAAGGTTGGGATAATTAGTACCAGAAGTAAAACTGGCCAAAAGAAGGATGAATGAAAAAATCTTTTGAGCATAGTCATATTTTACAGTAGTTTATACAAAAGCAGAGCATCGCCATCGGGTTTGGGAGTTTTTCTGACCAAGATTAGCTTTGAATGTTCACTGCTATCTAATTTTAGACGTGATTCATTGAAAAGAAGATAAACTTCATCACCATAATTCCGAGCATCGATTAATTTTTCAGGTATTTGGGTGATATTTAGGCCTACTCCAAAAATTGTAAGTTGTGGTACCTGATTGCCATATATTTGCAGGCCATCGGGTAGAGTGCCAAAATAGCCTTCGGTACCGACTATTACGTTGGTGTATTTAGCCCTATCTCGTAGATAATCGGCATTGGAGCGAATCCCCCAGCCTGAGGTCCAGCCAGTGTTGTAGCCAGAATCAGTTTGTGGCAATTTTACGGTATAAGGCGAAAGGGACAAATGCAATGATCGAATAAGGGGAAGAGTAAAAAATAAGGCCATTAAAGCAAAATAGTGATGTTGGAGTAAGGGTTTTAGAAAATAGGAATAAGTAATTAATAAATAAGGCAGAGTGTAGAGAATATAACGACCTGTATAAACCTTGGCCATAGCAGCATTGGCAAGAAGAGGTAAGAGAAACCAAAAGCAAGAAGCGAGAAAGAGGAAATCAAATTTAATATGCTTTTTAAAAAAAATATATAGCAGAGGGATTAATAGAACCGGAAGTGTTAGATAATAATGGAAAATAGTAAAGGTGTCGTGTAGATGAGGTATGAGAGGATCTAGAGGGTGTCCAAGAATTTCTTTGATAGACCAAACATAGTCCTGATTTCTGAGTGCAATTTGGGAGAATGAAGGCCCAAGGCGGAGGATATTGTAAATAATAAAGGCAATTATAGCGGCTACTAAGGGGTAGTATATTTTTTTGTAGTTATCTTTTTTGGTAATGATAAAGGTAAATAGGCTGAGAACAATAAAATATATTGCTGGTGATTTTGTAAGCCAAGCCAAACCTAATACTCCTCCTAGGAGCATGCTTGTGTCCCAAGAGGGTTTTTTTGATAATTTTATGGTCAAAAAGAGGCTAAATAGACCAAAAAATGATAATAAATTGTCGGCGGTGGCTAGTCGATCAAAAAAGAAGGCAAAGGGGACAAATAAATATAATATTGGTGCCAGCAAGGAATTGGTAATTAAAAAAAGTAAAGCTAAAATACCAGCACCAGCAAAGACGGAAATAAGACGGCCAGCAATTAATGGATCGGAAATAAATTTAAGAAGAGCGGCATTTAGCCACATATATAAAGGTTGCTTGCCATCGGTGAGAGGAATAAAACGGAGAGTGTCGACACTTTTTATAATTTGAGCCCAACGAACATAGATAGCTTCATCCCCAAAAACTGGTAAAGAATTTAGATTAATTAAACGCGAGGCAAAATAGATTACTAAAATTAAACCTAAATACAGGTAATTCTTATTTTTTTTCATAAAGTCCTTGAAGATTATTGGTAAAAACTCGCCAAACCTCTGCAGCCATCCTTTTGGATTCCTTAAAATATTTAGCGTTGGAGTCGCCTTTTGTGGTACTAGTATCTTCATCCTGCCATAAAACAGGCACTTCTTTGATTTTGTAGCCCATTTTGTCGGCTATAAACAGCATTTCGACATCGTAGGCAGAAACACGCCAGCCTTGGCCACTTTGGATATTTTTGATGACATCCAGTTTGGGAAAAATTTCTTTGGCTATTTTAGTTTTCATTGATTTAAAACCGCATTGGGTATCTTCAATTTTGCTTTTTAATAGTGATTTGCGAATGAGGGAAAAGGCTTTTGAACCTAGAACACGGATAAAATTAAAACCACTTCTTTCGCCACCACGAGAGCCAATGACAATATCGTATTTTTTAGAATAATATGGAAGTAATTTTTCAACTTCAGTAATGGGTGTAGATTGATCCATGTCGGTAAAAAGCACTAGTGGATATTTGGCTTGTTGTAAGCCACCCCAGAGAGCTCCGGGCTTGCCGCCTTTGGGTAAATCTAAGACTTTAAATTTTGGATGAGTTTTGGCGAATTTTTGGGCTATTTTTAGACTATTGTCAGTTGATTTGTCATTACAAATCAATACTTCATGGGGGTATTTGGCCTTTTTGAGATAGTTGTGAACCTCATCTAGGACTCCCCTCTTTAAATTATTTTCTTCGTTGTAGCAGGGAATGATAATGGATAGACCAGTCATAGGTTGATTATATATTTTTCCCTTCAGGATTGGGAATTAAGCGGTATATTTTTACTCCGTCAACTTCGGTTTCAGTGTCAATTTTTGCCCAACCAAAGGCAGCAATCGCCCATTCAGGGTTATTTATAGGCTGACAATTTATATCTGGGTGAGGGACACAAGTTACAAAAAGTTGTTCACTTTTTTCATCTTTTATCTCGCGATAATTGGGTTGGTCGACTAAATAGTAGGTGAAGGCATAACCCATTTTGCTAAGACCAGCATAATTAAAGGGTTGGCCTTGAGAATGATCAAGAATATAGCCAGCGACATTTCGGGCTGTTGCAATTTGATGATTTCCCGGGTTATTAAACTGCAAATTGCTAATTGATAAATAGGAAAAAACGAAAATGGTGGGGAGAGTAATCCAAAAGGAAGTGCGACTAAGTAAATATCCAGCAAGAAGAAATACTACCGGAAAAACAAAGCCAAAATAGTGATCATAAATGTGTTGCTTATAAAGACCAAGGCCGATTAGGGCTAAAAAATACCACACAAGACAGTATATAAAATATTTATTTTTCCCCTTATCTTTGAATAAAAGAATAATTAAACCGATAGCTAGAAGTATGGAGACATATAATCCAAAGGTGGATTGATGTGCCGCTAAAAGACTGCTATTGATTTGGTTGAAAAGTTTTGGAACAATGGGTAAAGATTTGTAAGCTTTGAGATTGACGGTAGTTTCCCGCTCAGTAAAAAAAGTTTTTAAAGCACCGATATTTTGGCCTTT
>CAZQUM010000035.1:0-1396 GCA_964596585.1 uncultured Gammaproteobacteria bacterium | reverse complement strand
TTTGGATTCCAAGAAAAGGTGCCAAATTTGATGGCTACGGGAGAGAGGGCGTAAAGAAAGGCAGCAATGTAGCCAGCGGTAGGATTGAACCATTTTTTACCAACATAATATATAAGGTATACGGTTAGGACTGAAATTAGGGCGATAAATACGGCAGGTCCTAGTGGGTGAAAATTAGCTAAAAGTAGAGCGGGAGCAATTAGATAATAATAAAATGGGCCTAAATACATATTGCCAACACTAGTTTGGGGACCAATAAAAAATAAATTGCCGTTTTTAAGAAAATCACGAACAATAATCAAATCACGACCCTGATCACCCAAAAATTCGGCATAATCGGCAATTTTGTAAAGTCGGAGAAAGGATGCAAGAAAAAGAATTAATAGAATCAGCCAATTTTTTTTAAGAAATTTTTTAATCACGTTTAAAATTTAGCTTAAACCAAAGTTTTATAAGATCGGAAAAGCTTTTGATAATTACTTTTAACTGACGGCCAGTAGCTTGACCTTCGGTACGGGCAAAATGACTGACGCTAACCTGTGTAAACTTAAAGCCAGATTTTTTTGCTTTGATGAGAAGTTCACTAGTTATAAATGCTCCCCTTTGGGCTTCTAAACGAGGAATGGTGTCGATAACTTTTTTGTTGATTAATTTAAAGGCACAGTCGATATCTCGGACTTTTAGGCCAAAAAGGATAAAAATAATAGCTTCCCAGATTTTTGAAGTTAATATGACACTTTTGGAAACTTGTCTCTTCTGGTAATAACCTATAACCAGATCGGCGCCAGTCTTCTTTTGAGTATTAATGAACTTTGTGATTTCTGAAAAGTCAAATTGGCCATCGGAATCTGTGAAGGCAATCCATGAGTATTTTGCATTATAAAAACCGCTTTGGAGAGCTGCTCCATATCCTCGATTAGGATTATGCGTAATTATTTTTATATTTGGGGCGTATTTTGTTTTGATCTTTTGGGCAACTTGAGCAGTATTATCTTTGGAACCATCGTTGACAATAATTATTTCCCATTTTTTAGCTACTTTTTTAAGTATTTTTACAGCTTTATCGACAGTAAGAGTAATATTTTTGGCCTCATTGTAACAAGGAAAAAAAACTGATAGTTCGTTTATCAAATATGAAGACATATAGAGAGTATAGCAAATGCATTGACAGGGGAAATATTTGAGGTATAATAACCTGTAGTAATAATTATTAATCAAAAATAATATGAAAAAAGCTATTTTAATTTTAGCCTTGATGGCAATTTTTGTTTTTCCTAAGGGAGTATTAGCTGATAACTATTCTCAAGGGAAGGTAGAATATCAAGTGTCTATTGATAAAAAAATCAGACCTATAAACGAAACTAAGTACTATGATAATATCGGTACAGATCAAAAG
>CAZQUM010000034.1:0-4927 GCA_964596585.1 uncultured Gammaproteobacteria bacterium | reverse complement strand
TACGAAAAACTGGCCGAACGTTTATGTTCATTAGGTGCTAATATAAAATACATCAAAACATGATTAACCTTTTTCTTGGCCTACTTTTATTTGCATTTATTGCTACAGGTATTTTGGTTGTTCCCTTTATCAATTTACTCTATCATTTTAAATTTCAGCGCCAAAAACAAAAAACTCTTGATTTTCAAAACAAAAATACTCCCATCTTTGATAAATACCACTCAATCAAAGCCGGTGTTCCTTCCGGTGGGGGATTATTAGTTATCTTCTCCGTCACCATCCTCTTTATTGTTCTTTTTTATCTTCTCAAAATTTCAGGAGTTTTTATTTCCAGCAACTTTAATCTATCCAATGAGATTTTTATAATTTTTTTCACTTTTATTAGCTTTGGCCTTTTAGGTTTGTATGATGATATTCATAAGTTTTTTGGTTTTGAGAAAAGTGGTTTTTTTGGTCTTCGAATGAAACATAAATTAATACTCCAAGTAGCTCTAGCTTTATTCATTTCTTTTTTTATATACTACAAGCTTGGTATTCATTTTATTTATTTACCATTTTTAGGAGCAATTAATCTTAGCCTCTTTTTTATCCCCGTTAGTACAACTATTATTGTGGCATTTGCTAATTTTTTTAACATTACCGACGGTCTGGATGGCTTGTCTTGTGGAATATTATTGATTGCTCTTTTTGCCTTTTGGATTCTAGCTGGCACCTCCTTGGATACTCCAATATCTCTCTTTCTCTCTCTGTGGATTGGTGCCCTAGTAGCATTTCTTTATTTTAATGTTTATCCTTCTAGGATAATATTAGGCGACGTTGGCGCCCTATCATTCGGCGCTACCCTTGCTCTCATTGCGCTTCTTCTAGGTAAAATTGTTCCTCTAATAATTGTGGGAATGCCATTTATAGTGGAAGGCCTTACTAGCGCCATACAAATTATTAGTAAGAAATATCGCGGCAAAAAAGTTTTCCCAGCAGCTCCAATTCATCTCACCTTACAAAAGCTTGGATGGGAAGAACCCAAAATTGTTTTTCGTGCTTGGTTAGCCAGTATTATTTTAGCAATTTTTGGTCTATGGTTAGGTCTGAATTAGAAATACTTCATAAAGAAATAGATAAATATATTGGCATTCCTTATTATATGAATGTCACCAAAAAATATCTTCCTGATATCACTTTGGTTGGCAAAGGCAGCGCCAAAGAAATTGCACTAAAAACCATAGAGTTAGCCAACACAGAAAATAAAAAAATTCTTGATATGTCACCAACACAAATTTACAATTTTCAAAAAAAACATAAAATTGGGATTGACTGCTCCGGTTTGGCCGTCCACCTACTTAATTTTTATCTTAAAACCAACTTCAACCCTCGAAAAACTTCTGCCAACATTCTCACTTCTACTCCACTTTCAAAAAAAATAAACATAAAAGATGCTCAGACTGCTGACTTAATTCGTCAAGAAAAAGGAGGTCATGTCATTTTTATTATAGAAAAAATCAAGGATAAAATTTTTTATGTCGAAAGCTCTCGTAGGGATCGCAAAGTCCATTATGGAGAATTTAATATCCATGATAAAACTTTCAAATATAATGGTATTTATCGAATTATTTCTCCTCAATCAATTCCCGATATTTTAATGGTTTGAGGGATAAAATTTCTACCTCTGTGCCACATTCCTCACACTCCAAAATATCACCCACCATCGCATCTTTACAATTAATTACTTCCCCACAATCAGGGCATATTACTTTGTCTTTAGCGTCTTGCATAAATATTAGCTAAAATATAACTATATTATTATATATGACTCCTTTAGAAAAATTTAATTCAGTCTATTTAAAAAGAGAGGACAAAAATCCCACAGGCTCAGCTAAAGACCGAGCTATTATTGAGCAACTAAAAAATCTACAACGACAAAAATATTCTCAGGCAGTTATTTCCTCTACTGGAAATGCCGCTATTTCTGCAGCCCATTTTTGTCACCAACAAAAAATAAAACTAACTGTCTTTGTTTCTCCTTCAATCAACCCCAAAAAACTCAAACTAATTCACGCTTCTATAATTAAATCCTCCAAATCAATAAGCGACGCCTTTAAATTTGCCAAAAAAAACCATGCTTATAATTTACGACAATCTACTGATCCAAGCGCTATCTCAGCTTACCGTCAAATTGGTAAAGGGATACTTGAACAACTACCGCAAGTTAGTAGTATTTTTGTTCCAGTTGGTAGCGGTACTACTTTACTGGGAATTGCTCAAGCATTACCTAAAAATATAAAAATTTTTGCTGTTCAAAGCGCTGCTAATCCCACAATCGCCAAATATTTTGTCAAAAATTTTATATCAGAAAATAAAATTATCACCGACGCATTAACAGTAAAATCTCTTCCTTTAAAAAAGGAAATTATAAATATCATAAAGGAACATCAATCAACAGCCTTTATCATTAACAACAAGGCAATTATTGAATCCCAAAAATTATTAAAAAAATATTTTCTTTCCCCCGAATCTGCACTTTGTTTAGCTGCATACAAACAAAATATTACTTTTGCAGGAAGTTATCCCGTTATCATTTGTACCGGCACTCAACGTTTATGACCCTCACTCAAGCCCTAAGAACATCACCTTATAATTTTATCTTTCTAGTGGTTGAAGATTTTTTAAATATTTCTTTACCTGAATTACCAAATTTTATAAGTATTACCCAAAAAAAATTAACTTATAAAAATAGTGGCAAATTATTGGCAGATAAAAATATCCAAAAAAAAATAAAATCTTTTGCTAATCCGGTAATTATCCCTTTTAAACCTTCAGCTAAAATAGAAAAAATATGTCAAAAGAACCACTGGTTATTGGCAGCCCCCAGTGCAAAAAATAATCGACTCCTAGAAGATAAAATCAAATTTTACCAACTATGTCAAAAAACTAAATTACCTCTAATCGACAGTCTAATTTTACCTTTTAACCAAAAAAACTTTTTAAAAGCTCAACAAGCTTATGGTTCAAATCTGGTTATCCAAAGTCATTTTGGATGGGCAGGGAATAGTACTTATAATTTTGATAACTACCAATCTGCCAAAAAACAAATACCAAAAAATATTCTGGTAAAGTTTTCTCCCTATGTTCAGGGATTCTCTGTCTTAAATAATTGTTGCCAAACAAAAAACGGTCTTCTTCAAAGCCCGCCCGCTCTTCAATTTACGGGTATTTCATCCCTAACAGATAATCCCTTTGCTACAGTTGGACGTCAATGGCCCTCACTTTTAACTAAAACACAACTCCAACAAATAAAAAAAATAACTCAAGATTTTTCAAAAAAAATCCTTCAACCATTAAACTATCTTGGATTCTTTGGACTTGATTTTTTAGTTACTCCCAAAAAAATTTACTTACTTGAATGTAACCCTCGTCTAACCGCTTCCTTTGCTTTTTATACTTACATAGAACAAAAAGCTGGTCTCAGCCCACTTTTTTACCACCATTTAGCCCAATTTCTTCCTTTAAATTATGATTTTGATCTCAAGAAAGAACAATCACGTTTTGAAAACCCCAATTTGATTGGATCTCAAATAACCAAAAGAAATCCCTCAGGAGTTATTTCCAAAAAAATAGAAATTTATAAAATCGTTGCCAATAAAGAGCACACCATTAATGAAAATTATTTAAAAAAAATTATATGAAACGATTTTCCCCGCTATTACTATATATTTTAATCCTGAGTATAGTTGGTCTTTTATTTATGTCTTCGTCTTCTCTCTTTGAGGCCTCGAAAGACATTGGTGATCCCTATTTTTTTATAAAAAAACAATCTCTATGGTTACTAGTAGGGCTAGTAATACTTTTTATCACTTCTAAAATTAATTTAGACCTTATAAAAAGAAATTCATTTCGACTATACGTGCTCGGAATAATTTTTTTAATTTTAATATTTATACCTAAAATAGGCGTAGAAGTTTATGGTGCCAGAAGACAAATCAGTTTTCCTTTTTTTAATTTTCAACCTTCTGAATTCTTCAAATTCATCTCCGTAATTTTCTTTTCTTATCTTTTTACTCTTAAAGATAAGAAAAAATTTAGAAATTTATTTCTCTATCTTCTTCCGCCACTATTGCTTATCGTTTTAGAACCAAATCTCAGTACCGCAATTTTAATTGGAGCAATAGTATTTAGCATCTATTTTTTATCTGGAGCCTCATTCAAGAATATTCTTATTCCTTCCCTATTTTTTATACTCGCATCTTTACTTTTAATTATCGTTTCCCCTTATCGTTTCAATCGACTAAAAACTCTATTAAATCAACAAGAAAATCAAAACCTAAGTTATCACAGTCAGCAAATAATTCTCACCCTCGCATCTGGTGGTGTTACCGGTAAAGGATTTGCAAATTCTGACCACAAATATAAATTTTTGCCAAAAATCAGCACTGATTCAATATTGGCAATTATCGGCGAAGAAATCGGTTTTATTGGCTTAATTTTAATTACCTATATATTTTTGATACTTATTTCCCGACTTTTTCGTCTTGCCCAAGCAGCCACCCAAGAATACGAGAAGCTCCTAGTTTTCGGAATTGCTTCTTGGATCGCTTTTCAGGGAATCATTAATTTTGCTGCTATTGTCGGCTTAATTCCTCTCACTGGCATTCCTTTTCCTTTTATTGCTTATGGTGGCTCTTCTCTTATCAGTCTTTTTGCAGCTATGGGATTAGCTATAAATATAGAAAGTAAACATAAAGAAGAATCAAGAATGAATATCCAAAACGAATTATTATTAAATTATAAAGAGCCAAGTAATTTTATCGGATATGAAAAACTAAGTTCAAAAACATTCATTCAAGCTATTATTAAAAATGATAAGTTTGTAAATAAATGTAATACCGAATGCTTTATCTTCGCCAATATGATTGATTAACAGCGATCTATCTTC
>CAZQUM010000033.1:0-5061 GCA_964596585.1 uncultured Gammaproteobacteria bacterium | reverse complement strand
TTGATGGTGCCAAAAATTGATAGCATATTTTTAGAGTATCTTGATACCTGTTAAAATCTCGATTATCTGAATTATAAAGTAACTAGTAAAAATTACCAAGAAGCCAATGACAGCATCGGTGATAAGGGATTTGGAAGTGGCAGCTTTTTTTTGGTCTCCACTACCGGCGGAGGCAATCATCATAATGCCACCAGCGATAAGCAAAACCAGAAAAATAATTCCAGCGACTATCAGGCTATTTTTGACAATAATATTTACTAAAGTGGCAGGTTCTGAATAGACATCGTGGACACTACCTCCGGGCCCCCAAGGGGTTTCTTTGCCAATATCAACTTGAGCGATTAAATGGTTGAGCATAATCTGGTTAAATTATACAATAAATAGGGAAAAGATGGTGTTATAATACGCCACTGCTAGAGACTGGGGAAATTAAACCTAGAATCCAGAATTTAAAATTTAGAGGTTAAAATAAATAAATGATAAAAACTGCCTTCCTATCCTTTTTTATATTTATAGGACTTTTTTTCAATAATGGGAAAGGAGTTGTAGCTCGAGGAATAACCCCAACACCGTCGGTAATTCCTACACCAACAGAAATAGTGGTGCCGACAGAAACAAGAAATTTAACGGAAGTATTGAGTAAAAATGAAGAAATAGCAGAAGTAAAATGGAATGGTTGGAATCCAATAAGGGTGATAATTAATCGGGCGCTAAGACAGGGGGTACCAGAAAACACAGTGGTTTTATTGTTGTTGTTGCCTTTAATTGCAACAATAGTGTCAGTGCTCCATTATGTGGTGGGGGTGTCGGGATATGGTATTTTTATGCCAACGATGATGGCGGTAGCACTATTGGCAACAGGTTTGCGAGCGGGCTTGATATTGTTTATTGCGGTTTTAGGAGTAGCACTTTTGGGAAACAAGATTTTGAAAAAATGGAAATTGCATTTTTGGCCCGGGAGATCAATTACCTTGTTGATAATCAGTCTTACAGTATTTGTGATTTTGTCGTTGGCAGCATATTTTGGAATATCCGATGTTCAAAAAATATCAATTTTCCCGATACTTTTCATGATTTTATTGACAGAAGAGTTTATTAGAACTCAATTGTCCAAAAGTAAAAAAGAAGCCTTAAGACTTACTCTTGGAACGTTATTGTTGGCAATATTTGGAGCAGTGCTAATGAGAACTGAATGGTTACAAAATTTGGTGTTGTCGTATTCAGAAATGGTAATTCTTACAGTAATAGTGGTAAATATAATAGTAGGACGTTATGGGGGAATTAGATTGACGGAAATAAAGAGATTTAAAGGAGCGATTCGAAAATAAAATTTAGAATAAAAAATGCGAGGAATAAATTTTAAAGACTATCGACAGTTTTTGACTAAAAACGAGAGAAATAAGGTGTTTTTACGTAAAAATAATGCTTTTTCCAGAGGGATAGCTGATGATAAATATAAAACAAAAAAATATTTAGCTAAGGGTGGAGTAGAAGTACCAAAATTAATTGCCAGAATAAAAAATGTCGATGACTTAATAAATTTTGATTGGGAAAAGCTGGAAAATAATTTTGTGGTTAAGCCAGTAAGTGGTTATGGTGGAGAAGGAATACTAATTGTTAGAAAGAAGCTAGAAACGAGAAATAAGATATCAGAACAAGAGAGTGAGAGATATCAGTTGATGGACGGAAAAATTATCAATCTTGAAGATATTAAAAGACATTGTCAAGAAATATTATCAGGAAAATACAGTATACATGGGAGTCCCGACGGGGTGATTTTTGAAGAAAGAATTAAGATACACCCAGTGTTTTTAATGTTGACAAAGGCAGGGACTCCAGATATCCGAATAGTTGTATTTAATCGGGTGCCGATTATGGGAATGCTTAGAATTCCCACTGAAAAAAGTAAGGGTAAGGCTAATTTACAACAGGGCGCTTATGGGTTGGGAATAGATTTGGCTACTGGAATTACCACTTTTGGAATTGAAGGTAAGGGAGAAGAAATTAAAAAAATATATGATTATGGAAAAAAGAAAATGAGGAAAGTTAACGGTATTAAAATTCCTTTTTGGAAAGAAATATTGGAAATTGCGGTAGATTCTCAAAGGGCTATTCCCGGGTTGGGGTTTTTAGGAGTAGATGTGGTGTTGGATAAAGAGGATGGGCCAAAGGTGTTGGAAGTAAATGCTAGGCCGGGCTTGTCGATTCAAATTTGTAACAAGGCTGGTTTAAAAAAAAGAATTGAAAAAATTGAAGATATGGTGGTGAGAAGTGATGAACATGCGATTTCTTTGGCTAAATATTTATTTGGGGAGAATTTTGCCGATAAGGTGGTGGAAAAAGAAAAAATAAAAACAATTCAACCTTTGGAAATAATTAAGGTAAAGGTTCCAAAAGGATTTAAACCGGAATTGGAAAAAAATGAGGTATTGAAAATGCGGAAACACCGGGTAGTGGAGGTGAGGGCTAAGGTTGATACGGGGGCTTTTAGAAGTTCAATAGATAGAAGATTGGCTTTAAAATTGGGATTATTGGCATCAGAAAGAGTTTTGTACTACCGGCATTATAAGTCGAGTTTGGGTAGGCATAAAGACAGGCCGGTGGTGGGAATTACCTTTTGGCTTCAAGGGAAAAAGGTGGTAACAGCAGTGAATGTGGCTGATAGAAGTAAATTGAGAACAAAATTTTTGTTGGGAAGAAAAGATTTAGAGGGATTTTTAATTAATGCAAAAAAACAAGTTATAAAGAATAAAAAATAAAATGAATAAATGTAAAATAGCAGTATTTTTTGGGGGAAAGATTAGTAGGCATTTGGTTTTGGTAAAAAAAGCGGCAAAAAAAATGGAGCATGAACTAGATTTAATTTCTTATAATAAGGTTTTTTTTGATACCTTGGATGGAGAAATAAAATTGAAAGAGAAAGATGTTATGGATTATGATGTGTTGTTTTTTAGGACGACGGGAAAACATTGGGAAGAGGTAGATCTTATTATAAATAGTATAAAAGGTGATCGGAAAAGGCGCCCATACATAGTGGATCCGATTGTGGAATTTGGGAAGCCAAGTTTTGCTCGTAAGGCATGGCAAATGTTGAAGTTAACAGAAGCAGGTATAGAGGTGCCGAGAACTATTTATGGATCTTTATGGACATTATATGAATATATGGATGAGGGTTTAAATAAACAAAATCCCCGTTTTGATTTTCCGGTTGTTGTTAAGGGGAGCGGAGGTAACAGGGGAGAAAGGGTGTATAAAGTAAACAATTTGCAGGAAATGGAAGGACTGGTGAGAGAAATTCGGAAAACGGAAACTGAGGAAGGAAGGCGGTATATGCTCCAGGAATATATTGCCAACGATGGTGATTATCGGGTATTGGTGGTAGGTGAAAAAGTGTTGGGGGCGATGAAAAGGAGTTGCCAAAATAAAGATGAGTTTAGGAATAATTATAGTGCTGGAGGTAGGGTTGAAGTGGCAGAATTACCTCAAAAAATATATGATATGGCTATAAGAGCGGCAAAAGTGTGTGGTATATCAATTGCTGGTGTAGATGTGGCTTTTAGGGATAAGGAACAAAAAAGGCCGGTTGTGTGGGAAGTTAATAAAGGACCACAGTTTAAGGGTTTTATGAAGGCAACGGGAATAGATGCTCCGGCAGAAATTGTTAAATATTTGGCGTCATTATGTAAAAATTCTTAATATAATTTTTTCAAATAAAATAATATGGATAAAAAAATAGTTACATTTACAATGTCAGAGAGGCAAAGCCAATTTGAAGTTAATAGACTGGAAACGGAAGCAACAAAAATGGGAATTGAAGTGAATAAGGCACTTTATAGAGAATTGAGCTTCGATTTGGAGACACGAGGGTTTGCTCGTGTATTTGTTCGAGGGGAGGAATTAACGGCAGAAAATACTTTGGGTTTGTGGTTTAGAGTAGCGGGAACTAAGAGTGGTAAATATACTGAGGCAAGAAATTTAGCCATAAGAATTTTGGAGAAAAAGGGAGTGAAATGTGTTAATTCATCTAGTTATTTGGGATGGACTAGAATGGGAAAGATTGCCCAACATGGAGTGTTTTTGAAGGGTGAAATCCTGACAGTACCGACAAAAATATTTTATACAAAAGAACAAGTATTAAGTTCGGGAGATAATGCTTTTTTTGATTGGGAGTATCCAGTGATTGTTAAACATGAAAGAGGTTCACAGGGAAAATCAGTGAGGAAAATAGAAAGTAGACAAGAACTGATAAAGTATTTGAAAAAAATTAATGAAAAAAATGTTGGCATGATGCTGTGGCAAAAATATTTACCGACAAGGTGGGATTTGCGTGTAATTGTAATTGATTACAAGGCAATAGGGGGAATGAAAAGATCGGCTGAGGGTGAAGAGTTTAGAAGTAATTTTTCGCTGGGAGGGAGTGTGGATGTTTGGCAATTGAGTGATGAAGAGAGAAGTTTGGCTGAAAAAGTGGCTAGACTTTGTAATTTGGACTATTGTGGAGTAGATATCATGAAGGATGAAGAAGGTAATAATTTTATTTTAGAAGTAAACCGCCAATGCCAGTTTAAGGGCTTTGAGCAGGCAACTGGAATAAATGTAGCCAAGGAAGTGGTTGACATGCTTAGAAAAAACAATTAACCTGTATTTATGAGAAAAATAATAGTGTCTTTGTTGTCTATTATTTTTTTAGCGTCTGGGAGCTCTGTGTTGGCAGCAACACCGTGTCGGAGTACAAATAACTGCCCTGTTGGTTTTTCGTGTGTTTATTTAAATGATTCTGCTTCAGAAGCCGTGTGTGCTAGGAATTATCAAGATGTGATAGGCGAAGCAATAATAAAACCCGCCAAAGAAGGTGAATTCTGTGGAGCAGGTCCCAAAGGAGTTGTAGAATGTGAAACTGGATTAGTTTGTGATGAGTCTAGAAATGTTTTACATGGAAGCGGTGAGGTGGTTGGGACGGCAGTAGGTGCTGGAGGAATTTGTGTTAAAGCTACATCACCAAAACCAACCATAGTCGATAATTGTCGGTTTAAAAAATGTGGAGATGCAAATTGTGATGGA
>CAZQUM010000032.1:2485-5102 GCA_964596585.1 uncultured Gammaproteobacteria bacterium | reverse complement strand
ACTGTTTCTGCACCTGTTAGTGATTCGGCCAAAGCCAAAGAGGTTGCTGTTAGGTCTGGCTAAGTTCTTTTAGATCTCGGAGGGTCAAGGCTCTGTACTCTCCGGGATTTAAATCGCCCAGCAATAGTTTCCCGATTCTGATTCTTTTTAGTTTACTTACCCTCAAACCAGCCAGCCAGCACATTTTTCTTATCTGTCTTTTTTTGCCCTCGTACATTACTATCTTCATTTCATTTTTTTTATACCAAATAATTTTATTTGCCCCACTGTCAATTTTTTTGACATTTATTTCCCTGTCACAAGTAACTTCATATTCTTTTTCTAAATGGAATTTGGGATGAGTTAGTTTTAAAGTCAAATCACCATCATTTGTGAGAATCATTAGCCCTTCTGAATTTATATCTAATCTGCCTACTGGATATAACCTTACCTCACTTTTTATTAATTGAAGTACATTTTTCCTCCCAAATTCATCGCTTACTGTAGAAACATATCCTACTGGCTTGTAAATAGCAAAATATTGTTTTGCCTCGGCCTCATTCATCACTTTTCCATCCACAAATACCCTATCTTTTTCTCGGACTTGATCTCCTAATTTTGCCTCTTTACCATTTATTTTTACCCTTCCTTCAGCAATAATTTTATCAGCACCTCGTCTAGAGGATAGCCCGCTTTGAGCCAAAAATTTATTTAAGCGAATCATGGGTCAATTATATCTCGTCTTTGCAAAATTTATTATCAAATTTTTCTATATAATATTATTATGACTGATAAGTATTCCGCTCTTTGGGTGTCTCATTCTTCCATCAGTGCCTTTTTGGAATGTCCTCGTTCTTATTACCTTAAAAACGTCTATAAAGATCCACAAACTCACCATAAAATAAAAATTATTTCTCCACCACTAAGCCTAGGTCAAGCAGTTCACGAAGTTATCGAATCACTTTCTTCTCTCAAAACCAATCTACGTTTTAGTAAACCACTTTTAGATAGATTTGAAGATTCTTGGAAAAAAGTATCCGGAAAAAAAGGTGGCTTTGTGGACAAAGACACTGAATCCCAATACAAGCAAAGAGGGCAGGCGATGATTCGCCGTGTCCAAAAAAGCCCCGGCCCATTAGGGGAATTAGCCATCAAAATAAGTCAAGACCTCCCCAGTTATTGGCTTTCCGAAAAAGACAACATTATTCTCTGTGGCAAAATTGACTGGCTTCGCTATTCCCCCGACAGCAACACCGTCGACATTATTGATTTTAAAACCAGTCGCTATGAGGAGGGTAAGGATTCTCTTCAATTACCCATATATCATTTATTGGTCAAAAATTGCCAAAACCGTGAGGTAAACAAAGCCTATTATTGGTATTTGGAAAACAGCGATGAACTGACTCCAAAAGAGCTACCAAATTTAGCCGAATCAGAGGCGAAGATTATGAAAATTGCCAAGAGGATAAAGCTCCAGCGTTCATTGGAAAAATTTGATTGTCCCAATGGCCCTTCCGGCTGTCGCTACTGTATTCCCTACGAACGGATTCTAAAAGGAGAAGGGGACTTTGTTGGCAATGACGATTTTAATGCTGATGTCTATATTCTTCAAAAATCATCCGAAAAGAACGAGAAAGATTCAAAAATACTTTAAAACAGCCCCATTTGTGGCAATTCTTCATTTTTAGGATACGAAAAATCTACTTCCAATTCTCTCGAAGTATTCCACTTATCTTTATATTTTAGTTTTTTATTTTTTACCCCAAAATCATATACCTCTTTAGTTACAATTACGTCCATTTCACAATACTTTTTTAATTTTAAAAGAGACTCTTTTGATTGTTCCTGCCAGTAATAAACCGCGTTTAACCCATTGTCAATTTTGCTATGTCCCAATGTCTCACTTGCTACGGCATTTAAGCTAAGTCGGAAACCCAAACTATTTTTTATATGATCCATAATGTCAAAATGATTCAATTTTTTAAAATTGTAAGGAACTAAAGGCATCAACACCGGGACATCAAAATGAAGACTGTTAAAACCAATAATCCGATCGACATTGGTGAATATTGGCCACATTTTATCAAAATCTTTTTCAAAAAAGCTTAGCATTTCCCCCTTAGTTTCCTCTAAATTTTCATTCAATTCTCTTTTATATATCGACACTATCGATACGCCCAAGTCTGCTGGATTACCACTTTTGATATCATCAAAAATTTTTTTAGTTTCTATATCAAAAATAATCTCTTTAAAAGTCATAGAAATGAGCTTATCACTTACTCACCCAAATTTCCAAAACCAATGGAATCAGCCACCCTTTGAATATTCAAAAGATTCCCTGGAAAAATACTATTTTCACCGAATTTATCGTTAATTCCTTGAACTATTTCACTTTTTATCCAAAATTTTTTCCTCTTTCCAAAAATATCTTCTTGCCAGTGTCTAGGGCAAAGGTGATCTATGCTTACTGTTGCTCTTTTGATTTCACCTCTAAATTCTCCAATCTTGTCACAAAAACTTTCAAATATTTCCCAGCCATTGGTCATCACTTCTTCACTTTTCAATTGTCCTTCAATCTGTACTCCTACTCCCTCCGCCCGCCATGCAACTCTTCTCGCCCCCTCTTTTTGCCTCTTAG
>CAZQUM010000032.1:0-2475 GCA_964596585.1 uncultured Gammaproteobacteria bacterium | reverse complement strand
CCCACCTATCTTTAAGCATAGTTGATAAAATATTACCGCCAACTCCTCTTTGTTTTTTACGGGAATTTTTAGAGAAACTATCGCTGAAAAACTTTTTTTCCTTTCTTTTTTTTCTTCGTCAATCTCAAAACCCCTCAGCCGCCAATACCAGTAATCTGCCCAAACCGAATGAAAAATACTTCTCAATTCCTGACGGCTACAATTATAAAAATCATTTACTTGCCAAACATTATTAACTTCCAATTTACACTTACTTTTAAAGGCAATTCCCGGTAAACTTTCCAATTTCAGTTTTTGATAAATTTTTCTAAAATTATCTTTGTCAATTTTTACCAAACCATCAGGCTTTTCCAAGTTTGACGCTACCTTAGCCAAGAAAAAATTGGGAGCAATACCAATAGATACTGTTATCCATTCACCTACCTTATTTCTAATCTCCTCTTTAATTTCCTCAGCTTTTTTCCACAAATCTCCTTCAACCCCACTAAAATTTATGGCAAATTCATCAATCGACCGGGGATTCACCTTAGGGCTAAAGCCTTTTAAAATTTTTCTAATTTCTTTGGAAACAAAGCGGTATTTTGGAGGATCTGGGGTAATTACAATTATATTTGGGCAAATTTTTTTGGTCTCTGCCACCTTCCAGCCAGTTTTTATTCCCCATTTTTTTGCTTCTTTTGAAGCTGCCAAAATACAACCCTCATCACAGTTATACGCAGCCACAGCTACTTCCTTGCCTCTTAGCAGGGGATTGGCTTGTTGCTCGATGGTGGCAAAGCAGGAATTAATGTCCAAAAACATTTTATGTGGAGATTCTGGATTAAAGCCACTTTCATTCAGATAATCCATCAGATATTTCCTCCAATTTCCAGATTAAGCTATCAGCTTCCAATACTAATTTAAAAGACAATCCTCCTCCGTAAACAAAAAAGTTATGGTAGAGCTTACACCCCCTTTTCTGCTTATAGTACATTCCCAACTTTTCTATTAGATAATCCCGATTATTCCAATTGATTTTATTTATATTTAGCTTTTTTTTATCACCCAAAAAATTGCTTTCTACCGAAATTATTTTATTAATTTTTTCCCTCATGCTCTATATTAACCGAATAAAACCCGAAACTACAAGAGGGGAAATTAACCCAAAAAATTTGTGTTAAGATAAAGACATTCAATTATGGGACACGAAAAAAAACCTTGGCAAAGCATTTCTTCAAAACTTATCTATAAAAACAAATGGATGGCGCTTTATGAAGATAGAGTATTAAGGCCAGATGGCAATGAAGGAATTTATTCTTATCTAAGCAAAGAAATCGGTGTTTTTGTATTAGCTAGAGGAGTTGGAAACAATTTTTATTTTATCCGAGAATACCGTTACCCCGTTAAAGACTATGTTTATCAAGTCCCGGCTGGTGGCGTCGGTGACCAGAATGATTTATCAGCCGCCAAAAGGGAACTTTTGGAAGAAACCGGACTCATTGCCAAAAGATGGCATTCTTTAGGTAAATTTTATATCGGTCCCGGACACGAAGACTTGATTGCTCATTCATTTTTAGCCACTGATATTTCCAATGAAGATCAGGCAAATTTTTCCCATCAGGAAGGCAACGAATCAATTGATAAAATTGTTAAATTATCCTTACCTCAAGTCAGAGAGTATATTGCCACCGGAAAAATAAATTGTGGCATTACTTTAGCTACTTGGAGCATATATCAAAACTCCAAACATTTTCAAAATACTCCATAATTGTATATAATTTTTACCCGATGCCTTCTTCACTTTACCGCAACCCCCTGTTTCACAAGTTCCTTTCACAAATCAATTCCAATATCAAATATTTTGGGGTTAACCGTTCTTTTGCCAATATCGCCCGCCGCACCAACCGTAATTTTACTGTTAATTTACCCCAATCTACCAAAAAATCTTTTCAAAAAGATCCAGTAATTTTAATTTGTAATCACCCCAATCAGCTCGAGGTTTTTCTTATGTTTGCGGCTTTACCCCATCGCCCCAAAACCTTTATTCTAACTGTCAACAACCTATTATCAATCATTCCCTCCTTTGACAAACACATTATTCCGCTCTTTATTGGCTACCGCACAGCCTCTAAATCTCGAATAGATTGGGAAACTAACCTCATAAATTTTTTTCACTATTCACCCTCATTTTCCAAAGAAGAATCTCATCAAAAAAATATTGACAGTATAAAGCTAGCCGCCAAAAAAGTAGACCAAAATTCTACCGTAATTATTTTTCAATTATTCTGAAACAAACAATTTTATAAAGTTAAATAAAACATAAAAAGTGGGCATCATCAAACAATAGGGACAGAAGACTGTTTTTATAATGACTCATTTTGATTAATTAATTAATACAAAAAGAAACATAAAGGAGCAATTATGGCAAAGACAAATGCTAAAAAGAAAGCAGGATTGTCCAAAGATAAGCTTTTGGAGATGCATCGTATGATGCTT
>CAZQUM010000031.1:0-5351 GCA_964596585.1 uncultured Gammaproteobacteria bacterium | reverse complement strand
TTGGTGTTGCAGTTGGTGCTTTAGTTGGGGTTGGACTTGGTTTTGTAGTACAAGTTAAAGAACTATTAATATAGGCAGCATATCCAGTACAGCATTTACCAGCATTAGTAGTTGTTCTTCCGTTAGCTAAACAGGTTGGAGTTGGGGTTGCGGTTGGTTTTGTGGTTGGTGTTGCAGTTGGTGCTTTAGTTGGGGTTGAGGTTGGTACAAAACCTCCACAAGCAGGGTCATAACTACACCCATTTGGTAAACATCTATATCCAGTAGAACACCCACCCTTACCACCACACTGGCTTATAGTTCCAGACGAACCACAAGTTCCTGCAGCTGGTGCTTTGGTTGGTGTTGGACTTGGTTTTGTGGTTGGAGTGTTAGCAGGCTGCGACTTCTGACACCGCTCATTGCTGTTACAAAAAAGACCAGCACAACACATCCAATCACTATCACACCACTGCCCCGAACCACCACATGACGGCCTTGGTGTTGCAGTTGCCGCTGGTCTACTAGTTGGGGAAACTGAATTAGCAACACACTTTCCCCCAGAACATTTTCCACTACAACACGGAACACCCCCAGTACTACAGCTAGCACCAATCGCTTTACAAGTAGCTGCTCTATTTCTCGTATCCTGATTTTCTTGAACTAGTTTTGTAGCTACTGGAACGGCAATCGCCATTACCAACAATCCTATCAATACTGGTATCTGTATTACAGCTTGTCTTCTTTTAAAGGCAAAAATTACCATAACTCATAGACCACTGAAACAGCTTTTGTAATATCTATCTTTTCTATTCCAACACTTCCTTCACCAGAACTTGTAGTTCCACCAAGTTCTACTTGATCATCGGCTAGCGTTTTAACTCTACCAAGGATTCTTCCCATAGAAGAAGCTATTTTTCTTCCTTCCTTTCGAGCATTTTTAACCGCTTCTTTTCTGACTTCTTTTTCAACTTTATCCTTGTCCTTAGGGATAAAGGTAATATTTGAAACTGAGCTTGCTCCGTTGTTGTATAGAGCTTCAATTAATTCATTAACCTTACCAACTTCATCAAAGGTAATTTTAAATCCATTGCTAACTTGATAGGCACTCGCCGTCACCAATTGGCTACCCACTAGCTGTTCACTACTGTTTTTAGAAATAGTGTAAAAAGATTTTTTAATTTCAGCTTCTTCACCCACTATAGTCTTACTTTCTTCAATCAAAGTATTCAATCCCTCTTCCCCACTTTGAACAGCAAAGGAAGTTAATGGAGAAGTGTTGGCTCTAGTAACTATCATCGACACCTTCTCTACTTCAGCCGATTTTTCCCCTATTCCGGTTACCGAAATTGAAGTTGGCGGAAAAGCCATTCTTAAAAGAGTTAGTGTTCCCAACACTACCCCCGCTATTCTCAAATACTTTTTTATCTTACTTGTCTTATTAACTGTTTCACCATTATTTACACTATAAGTATTTTCCATAAAAAATGGTAACTTATTTGTAAATACATATCAAGAGAAAAAGCTATTTTTCTTTTTTCAATATTTTATCAACATTAATTTTTTTCTTTTCTTTCCCCCTCCACAAATACAACTGCCCTCCTTCTTCCTTAATATGATCCACAAACAGCACTCCCAGCAAATGATCATATTCGTGCTGCCATAAAATTGCTTCAAAGCCCTCCATCGTTTTATGTTTAGTTTCCAGCTTCTGATTTTTTACTTCTTCCCATTCTGCTTCTATTCTCAAATATCTTTTAACTGTCCCAAACAAATCAGGAAAAGACAAACAACCCTCCAAAAAATCACTCTCTTTTCCCTCATTATCTACCATTTTAGGATAAAGCTTTTCTCCATAAAATGCCGTTAATTTAGGGTTAATCAGTATCCGCACCCCACCCTTTTCTTTTATTCCAAAAAAATTTTTATTTACTCCGATTTGAGGTGCAGCCAAGCCAGCCCCATTTTCATTTTCTTGCAAATTCTTTTTTAATTCTTCTATTTCCTTCAAAGTTTTTTTATCTATTTTTTTTATTGGTTCATTTTTTCTTCTCAAAACCTTATCCGGAAACATTACTATCTCTTTCATGGCCTATTTTACCAGAATTTCGTATAATTCTTCCATGATCAAAGTCATTTTTTTTGGAGCCTCAGATTATTCCCTACCCGTTTTAAAAAAATTATTAAGCCTAAAAAATTTTTCCGTACCTCTTATAGTGACCAAGACCGATAAAGCTTTTGGGCGTAATCAAAAAATTTCCCCCAATCCTGTCGCCGAATTCTGCCAGAAACATCACCTCCCCCTTCTCCAAATCGAAGACTTTGATTCTAATTTCATGTCTCTTGTTTCTGGACTCTCCCCAGATTTAGGTCTCTGTGTTGCCTTCGGACCTCCTTTTTTTGATAAAAAAACCATCAATCTTTTCCCTTTAAAAATAATCAATATCCACCCCTCCCCCTTACCAAAATATCGCGGTGCCACTCCCGGCCCTTGGCAAATTATCAATGGCGAAAAAAAATCAGCACTTACTTTTTTCCAAATTGATCCTCTACCTGATCATGGCCCAATTATTTCATCTTTGCCGCTAAAAATAATTCCCACAGATACCGCAAAAAATTTTTATGATCGTGCCTTCTCTTTAGCAGCTGATAATCTGGAAAAAATCATCAAAAATTATTCCCTCCATCCCCAAAAACTTACTCCTCAAAATCATTCTCAAAAAAGTTATTTCCCTAAAATTTCCAAAGAAAATGCTCAAATTAATTGGCAGCAATCAGCTGATAAAATTGATGCCTTTGTCCGCGGTCTAAATCCTTTTCCCGTTGCATGGTCAAAAGTTAAAAATCAGCAAGGAATTATTTATAAAATAAAAATTTTTTCAGGCAAAGTATCTAACAACCAATTTATTCCCAATGAGGTTCAAATTGAAGGTAAAATAAAAACTACTTGGCCAAAAATTACTCCTTACTATCGGTTTTTTTGATTTCACTACGGATTTTTTTCAAGCATCGGCTACAAAAAACTCCACTGATTTTTTCTTCACCACCTCCAATCGACACTTTTTGGATATTTGCCTTGAAAGTCCGGCTAGTTCTATTTTGAGCATGGGAACGGTTTCGACCAATACTAGTTCCCTTCCCACATAAACTACATTTTCTCATAGGCTATAATATACCAAAGCTTTAACTTTTTTTAAATATGACAATTAATCTTTTAATCTCACTTTTAGCTGTAATTATCTCAATTACTATTCACGAATTTTTTCATGCATTTGCTGCGGACAAATTAGGCGACCCTACCCCCAGAGCCTACGGCCGCCTTTCCCTAAATCCCATGGCCCACATTGATCCCCTTGGCACAATCCTCTTACCTCTTTTTGGTGCCATCAGCGGTTTTCCCGTCATCGGCTGGGCTAAACCTACTCCTATCGACCCTTTTAATTTCCAAAATCCCCGAAAAGGAGAAATAATAGTTTCCTTAGCTGGACCTCTAAGTAATTTCCTTCTCGCTTTTTTGGTTTCACTTTTTCCCAACCAAATTACCTTTACTATTAGTACAGTTAGCCTATACCTAGGCATTTTTAATCTTATCCCCGTCCCACCTTTAGACGGCTCAAAAATACTTCTAAATCTTCTTCCTGTTGACGAAGCTGCCAAAATTGAATCTTCTTTTGACCGCTATGGTTATTTTTTTATTATTCTCCTGCTTATCAGCGGTCTTCTAAGTAAAATTATCCAACCTATTTTTTCTTTTTTGATAAATTTACTTTACTAATCCTATTATTTATAGTCTCAAGCATTTTGTTGATTTCCTTTATCGACATTCCATGCGCCAACGCCCCTTCTTCTATAGTTTCCATTTGGGCCATTCCACAACCAATACAATGCAATCCATATTTTGTTACCAAAAGCTCCCCTATTTTAGGGTATTTATCCATAATTTCTAAAATTAACGTATTTTTATTAATATTGTTTTTCATATTTCTTTTAGCTTAACTTTTTTTAATTCCAAATACCATTTCTCATCAAGTTTTTCCCAAAAAGAACGTAACTTACAAATATTACTTCTATAACAGTTTTTTCCATCCAAACACTCTACCATTTTTTTATCCTCCCCCAAAGCCACCAACAAATCATATACACTTTTTTGTTCCCATTTGTTATCTAAAACATAACCACCTCTCTTACCTTCCTGGGATTGTAATATTCCCCCTTTTTTCAGCCTTACTGCTATTTGTGATAGAAATCTAGGAGGTAGATTTAGCTTCTTGGTTATCTCAGCTAAAGATATTTTTTTATCCTTATTTACCGATAAATATTTTACTAACACTACCCCGTATTCAACTTTTTTTGAAATGTTTATCATGCTATAATTATATAACCTGCTGAAAGCAGTCTTTGAGAAGGTGTTTTTTCTAGCTATCATGTTCTAATGGAGGATGTTTGTAGCTGGAGGCTTTGCTTCTAGGTACTAGTTCTCCCCACGTCTTTTTTAGCGTGGAAAAGCCACTATCGAAGCCCCTACTTTTGGCAGGCTCATTTTTTATTCCTTCAAATTTCTAAGTCTTTCTTTATTCTCCCCATAATTATTTCCATACTCTTTTTTTCTCTTGTTGCCTCTGCTTTTATCGTTTTCTTAAATTTATTCTGATATTTTTCAGGGTTTTCCAAATAATTTAAAATAAAATCTCCCGCCTGCATTCTCTTTTCCTTTACCCATCCCAAACCTTTCTTACGGATTAAATCCACGTTACTATCCTCTTGCCCACCAATATGAGTAATTGAAACAAATGCTTTGTCCGCTGCTACCACATCAAACAAAAAATTTGGGCCAGCTTTTCCCAAAACTATATCAGATACTGCCAATACTTCACCCATATTTTCTATCCATCCCATATTTTTTACCTTTACCAGCCCTCTTTTATCAATTTTGTTGAATATTTTAAAATATTCATTAATCAAATTAAACGCAACCTTATCCGTTCCTGTATTAAAAATAAATACCGTTTTTCTTTTAACCATTATCAATACCGGTAATAGTCGAGTAATAGAATTGGTTCCCAAACTACCTCCACCCACAAAAACCACTGGCACATTTTCTTCTATTCCCATTTTCTTTTTCAACTCTTTCTGATTATATTTTTTAAACATTTCCGGTCTTGTCCACCAGCCTGTTACTAATATTTTATTCCTATCTATGGCACATTTTTTGACCCCCATTTCAACACCCTTTTCATCATACACTAAATGCAAATCCACTCCGTTATGATAAGAAACTGGCATCATTGACCAAGGATCAGCTACCACCGTCCACAACTTAAAATCCAAATTATCTCGCTCCTTCCACATCGCCAAAGAATGGGTGTGCAGCC
>CAZQUM010000030.1:0-6005 GCA_964596585.1 uncultured Gammaproteobacteria bacterium | reverse complement strand
GGGATGGGGAAGGGTTTTAATTTAGCAAGTACCAATCCAAGGCACTTTTGGGATCAACATTAGCCTCTATCATTTCTAAAGCATGTATAAGAGAGGTTATTTTTTTAGCGCTTGTTTTGTTGGGATTATCAACTAATGATTGTTGAAGAAAGGTTAGTTGTTCATTAAGTAAAGTTTTTATTTCATTTTTATCGGAATAGAGGGTGGGGGCAAGGGCCAAATCTTTTTTTATATTATTACTGATGGGCCATGTTTGGGTTTTTTTAGAATCGGAATTCTTTTTTATTTTGATTTTATGACATCGAGAGAGGATGGTGGAAAGAAGTCGGGCTGGCTGGGTGGTGGTGAGGAGTATATAATTATTTTCTCCGGGTTCTTCCAGTGTTTTTAAAAGAGCATTTTGGGATTCAAGATTTAAATTTTGAGCATCGGGAATGACTATAATTTTGCTGTTATGTGAATATGGTTTCTTAAAAAGAAAATTTTGGGAATTGCGAACTTCATCAATATTCATTTTTTGAAAAATGAAAAGGTCGGGATTATTTTCCCAAGAATGTCCAAAAGACTCCAAAATTTCTAAGATTTTTTTATGAGATTCTGCTGGTGAAGCAGCGATGATGAGGCTTGAAGGAAAAAGAGACATAAGTTACTATGATTATAGTGTATGTCTGCCTCTGCCCAAAATTATAAGAATTTGACGGATCTGCTTTTGGATAAGCAGATTATTTCCCAGAAACAAGCTGATGAAAT
The DNA here is from genome assembly GCA_964596585.1 of uncultured Gammaproteobacteria bacterium. Classification (GTDB taxonomy): domain Bacteria; phylum Patescibacteriota; class Microgenomatia; order UBA12405; family UBA12405; genus UBA12158. The sequence continues at coordinate 5,255 of CAZQUM010000030.1, read as the reverse complement.
TAGATTGTCTATGGTTAAAAGCGGCGAAACAGAGGAATCGATTATTCGCAACATGCATTTGTTTCCTGATGATGATTTGGCTATATATAAGGCAGAATTTTTTAAAATTCCTTTTGTTAAATTAGATGAAATTGGTTTTTCTCCAGAGGCTTTGTCCTTAGTTTCACAAAATGTAGCTGAAAAGTACCATCTTGTCCCCTATCGAATGGATCCTAAAGAAAAAGTTTTGGAAGTGGCAATGGCCAACCCCTTGGATTTGGAAACGATTGAGTTTTTGGAAAAGAAAACTAATATGCGTGTCAAGGCAGCTATGGCCTTGTCAAAAGAGATAGATTCTTTTATTCAGGAAAAGTATGAACGTGAAAAAGGAATTACTTCAGAGGTAAGTAAGGCTTTGGATGAGCGTAAAAAAGATGAGGAAAAGGTAACGGAAGCTAAAGAAAAAGCGAGGACGGTAACGACTGAGGCACCAATTGCCAAGATAGTAAACACAATTTTGGAATATGCAGTAAGGTCCCGGGCTTCTGATGTTCATATTGAACCTCTAGAAGAAAATGTGCGAGTTCGTTATAGAATTGATGGTATTTTACAGGAAAAATATATACTTCCCCGAAATGTGCTTGATGCAGTGGTGAGCCGTATTAAAATTTTGGCTAATTTAAAAATTGACGAAAAACGGATTCCTCAGGACGGACGTTTTAATATTAATGTTGATGACAGTGAAGTTGATTTGCGTATTTCTACTTTACCAGTATCTTATGGAGAAAAAGTGGTAATGCGCTTGTTGCGCAAGGCTTCCAAGGTCCCATCTTTACCTGACTTGGGTTTGCGCGGATTGGCTTTGAAAAATTTAGTGGAAGCAATTGAAAGACCTCATGGAATTATTATTGTTTGCGGGCCGACAGGTTCGGGTAAAACAACTACTTTGTATTCTGTTTTAGATAAAGTGGCAACTCCAAAGGTAAATGTAGTTACCATTGAAGACCCTGTGGAATATCAAATGAAGGGGGTAAATCAGGTACAAGTGAATGTACAAGCAGGCTTGACATTTGCCTCGGCTTTACGTTCTTTTTTACGGCAGGATCCAAATATTATGATGGTAGGAGAAATTCGGGATACGGAGACGGCAGAATTGGCAATTAATGCCTCACTAACAGGACATTTGGTTTTTTCGACTTTACACACTAATGATGCCGCCGGAGCACCGCCAAGAATGATAGATATGGGAGTAGAACCTTTTTTGTTAATTTCAGCGTTAACTTGTGTGGTGGCCCAAAGGGTATTGCGGCGATTGTGTACAGAATGTCGACAATATGTGGATATCCCACCTGAAACTGAAATGGAATTAAAAGAAACTTTGGGGCCTATGTTTACGATGATAGAAGAAAAGTGGAAAAAAGACGGTAAAAAGCTGCAAATCCCTAAAGTAGTAGGTTGCTCGAAATGTAATAATACTGGGTATATGGGAAGGATTGCTCTTTATGAGGTGATGCCTATTTCTGAGAAAATTAGTAAACTAATAGTAAGCCATTCTTCTGCTAGCGATATTCAAAAGCAAGCCATTGATGAGGGTATGTTAACCATGAAACAGGATGGTTACGTTAAAGTTTTAGAGGGGATCACCACTGTGGATGAGGTATTGAGGGTGGCACAATATTAAAATAAATTAGATTAATAAATTAAATATAAAAATGCACAGCAAAACAGAAGAAATATGTAGATTAGCAATTGCCAATAAGGCTTCTGATATTCACTTTCAAATGGGCCAAATTCCTAAGATGAGAATAAATGGACAGTTGATGAATGTTACCAATAGTGAACAAATAGATGATCAAGAAATGATTTTGTCACTGCTAAACGCCGAACAAAGAGAAAGATTTCTCCGAGAAAAAGAATTAGATTTTTCTGTGAATCTTGATAAAAATCGTTTTAGAGTTAATGTTTTTACTCAAAAGGGCACTCCTGCTTGTGCTTTGAGGGTAATTGTTGACCAGATTCCCGCTTTGGATACTTTAGGATTACCACAGATTGTGAAAACTTTTACGAATTTACGTCAAGGATTTATATTAATTACCGGACCTACGGGCCAAGGAAAATCAACTACGGTGGCCTCTTTATTGAATGAAATTAATATTAATAAAGCTGTAAACATTGTTACTATTGAGGACCCGATTGAATACATAATCAATCCAATAAAATCGATTATTTCTCAACGAGAATTGGGTAGTGATACCCTTAGTTTTGATAAGGCCTTAAAGTCTTCTTTACGTGAGGATCCAAATGTGGTTTTTGTTGGAGAAATGCGTGATTTAGAAACAATTCAGTTGGCGTTGACGGTGGCTGAAACTGGTCATTTAGTTTTTTCAACCTTGCACACCAATTCGGCTTCCCAATCAATAGACCGGATTATTGATGTTTTTCCGGAGAATACAAAGATGCAAATTAGATTACAGTTGGCAGAGGTGTTGTCGGCAATTGTTTCTCAAAGGTTAATTCCGACAATAGATGGGGGTAGAACGGTGGCTACAGAGGTTTTGATGGCTTCATCGGCAACTTCAAATATGATTCGAGAAGGAAAATCTTTTATGGTCGATAATATTATTCAAACCGGAATTGATCAAGGGATGGTGTCTTTGGAAACATCCTTGGCTAGATTGGTTAAAAAGGGTATCGTTGACGAGCAATTGGCAGCGAGTTTTGCTCTTAGGCCACAAGAATTCCAAAATAGTCTAAGACAATTAAAAAATGCCTAAATATACTTATAAAGCTAGAGATTGGAGTGGAAAACTGATAAAGGGAGAATTGGAGCTGGCTTCAAAAAAAGAAGTTTTCAATTCGATTAAGGACAATGGACTAATTCCTCTTTCAATTGAAGAGAGGTCAAATAACATGTTTAGTGAGTTGAAACGTAAAATTAAAGGAAGGGTGGGGGTAAAGGAAGTGAGTACTTTTACACGGCAATTGTCGACGATGATGACCGCTGGTTTACCTCTGACAGATGCTTTGACTTTATTGCAGAACCAACAGGAAGAAGACGGTGGTTTGGGACAAGTGATAAAACAAACTCTAAAACAGGTTCGAGGAGGGATGCCTTTGGGTAAAGCTTTGGAAGAGTATAAAAACATTTTTGGAGAGGCGTACATTGCTTCGGTAAGTGCTGGAGAAGAAGCGGGGGTTCTTGATGATATTTTGGAAAAATTGGCAAAAACCCTAGAAGACCAAAATGAGTTTCAAGGAAAAGTTAAGGGAGCAATGATTTATCCAATCATCGTCATAGTTGCCATGATTATTGTAGCTTTTGTGATGATGATTTTTGTCGTTCCCAAAATGACTTCAATGTATGCTGACTTTGGAACCGCCAAAATGCCAGCTATTACCCAGGCTCTGATGAGCGTATCTGCTTTTGTAACTAAAATTTGGTTTGTATTTCCCGTTTTGGCTGTAATTCTGTATTTTGCCTATAAGGCAGGAATGACTAACGAAAATTTTCATTATAAACGGGATAATTTTTTGATTAAAATTCCAATTATTGGTCGCTTGAGTGAAAAATCTATTTTGGCAAACACCACCCGAACCATGTCGATGTTGTTGACGGCAGGAATAACTTTGGTTGAGTCTTTAAAAATTGTGGCGTCGGTGGCGGGGAATTTAGTTTATGAAAAAGCATATTTGGATATTGCCGAAAAGGTGCAAAAAGGTTTTTCGGTGGCAATTTCTTTTGAAAATACGGGTATTTTTCCACCGTTAGTTAATCAGATGATTTCTACCGGTGAGGCGACGGGAAAATTGGATGAGGTATTGTTGAGGGTGTCGGAATATTTTGCCAAGGAGGCTGAAGAGGCGGTAAAAGCTTTGACTTCGGCTATAGAGCCTTTGATTATGGTGATATTGGGAATTGGGGTTGGATTTTTGGTGGTGGCAGTCATAATGCCTATTTATACCTTGACATCATCATTTTAAACAGGCATTATGATTATAAGTTATTATAATTTTTAAAAAATAAAAACCATGAAAAAAGCTTTTACATTGGTGGAACTTTTGATAGTTATCACCTTGATTGCAATTTTGTCAGTAGCTATATTGGCGACGCTTAATCCTATTGAACAGACTAATAAGGCGAGGGATGCTCAATTCAAAAACGATGCGGCAGAGGTTTTGAGCGCTTATGAACGTTACTTTGCTTCCCAGAATGCATATCCGTGGAATACTACAATTTTGGCTGGAGGAGAAACTATCCCTCAAGGTAGTGGAGGGATAATGGAAGGAAATACCTCGACTTTCGGAGTAATTGGACAGGGTTTTGGTAGCGATGGTGTAGGAAGTACTGATTCTCCTTTGTTGCAAACCTCAGAAATAAAGGAGTCCTTTTTAGGGAAAGCTCCATTTAAGCAAAGTGTTAAAGCAATTGACATGTTTTACGCTTACACCAATGGTCAGGACACTAATTATGTTTGTTTTTTTCCCAAGGCTAAGGCAAACAGATCTGGCGAAATGGGTGCTAAGCTAAAATGTTTAGATCCTGCAGGGGAAGGTATAAGTGGACAAAGTGAAACTTGTCAATTAGCTGACTCATGGACAGATGCAGACCTTGTACCTAATCATGAAAAGGCTAACATGATGTGTGTACCAGAGTAAAAAGAGATAAGAAATTAAAAACAGAGAAACCCGCCGATGAGGCGGGTTTTAAAGTACAATAGATTATGGATTTTTTAGTTTTTGTTCTTGGATTGAGTGTGGGGAGTTTTATTAATATGGCGGTGTGGCGGCTGGGACATAAAAAATCACTTTTAAAAAATCAACGAAGTTATTGCGATTTTTGTAAAAAACCTCTTGAAATCTATGACAACATTCCCCTGCTCTCTTTTTTGATTTATAAAGGGAAAAGCCGATGTTGTGGGAAAAAATTGCCAATTTCTTATCCAATTGTGGAGCTGGTGATGGGAATAATATTTGTTTGTCAATTTAAGCTACTCCCTACTTCCCTCTTTTCTCAAAGAGGAGAAATAATGATGATAGTAATTTTTTTAATTTTGGCGGTGATGATGTTTGAGGCGGTATTCGATATTTATTTTTTATCGGTGCCGGATGAAGCAACTTTTAGCTTAATTGGATTGGGAATAATTCACTGGTTTTTAACAGGGATGGATGCTGGAAAAATAATAAGTGCTATTTTGGCTTCTTTATTTATATGGATATTGACTAAAATTAAAATTAAAGGTCAACAAGCTATGGGGGAAGGAGATATACTTTTAGCC
>CAZQUM010000029.1:0-6098 GCA_964596585.1 uncultured Gammaproteobacteria bacterium | reverse complement strand
GATTCTATTGCCGCCGCAGTTATTCTCAACAGAGTTATAAATTTATAAAAATTATGTTCAAATCTCTTATTGCTCCCATTCAAGCTTGGTTAATTTCTCAAGGCCGATGTGGCGGTTGTGGTGAGGAGCTCAAACGAGGTTCTCAAAAAATTGTCCGTGGTCAAACAACCGTAACCTGTCGTTGTGGTCGTATCTTTATTTACGACCCCAAAAAAAATAGTTATCGCCGGGCTCTTTTTGACGAAATTTGATGAAAAAATTTGTTCTGTTTTTTCTGGCTATAATTCCAATTGTTTTTGGCTTGTCTCTTTACCTTTATTCTCGCCCCGCTGGCACCAGTCAAGACAAAAAAGCATTTGTTATAAACCGAGGTGATAGTTTAGTTGATATTGCCACTAGATTAGAAAAAACCCAATTAATAAAAAGCCGTTATGCCTTTATACTTTTTAGCTACACCAAGGGTTTAAATAAAAAACTTCAATCTGGCACCTTTTATTTATATGACTCAATGAATCTTTTCCAAATGATTGACCGTATTTCTAAGGGGGGCAGTACAGATTATTGGCTAAAAATCATTCCGGGTTCTCGCCTTGAAGAATTCGCTCCCAATACAGACTTTGTTATTACCGCTACTGGTTTAGAAGGCCGTCTTTATCCCGATAGTTACTTAATTCCTCAATATTATACTAACCAGCAAATTATCGATATCTTGTTAAAAAATTTTGATAAAAAAAATGCAGAAGCTTCCGAATCTGCCACAACCTCTTTGGATGATAAAGATACTCTTGTTTTAGCTTCTCTATTAGAGAGGGAGGCAAAAAATTTAGACGATAAAAAAATAGTTGCCGGTATTCTTATTAACCGTCTCGAATTAGGCATGCCTCTACAAGTTGATGCTAGTATCCAATACGCCAAAGATTCACTTTTTAAACCAGAAAAATATTGGCTGCCAATTAGTTCTGACGACAAAAAAATTGAATCTCCTTTTAATACTTACAAAAATTCTGGACTCCCTCCTTTACCGATTTGTAACCCCGAATTAAATTCTCTCATCGCTGCCTACCACCCTTCTTCAACTGATTATATATATTATATTCACGATAACACTGGCCAAATCCATTATGCCAAAACTCTTGATGAACACAATGCTAACGTGGCTAAATATCTAAGGTAATTTTTTATTTACTAAATCATTCAATATCTTCCATCGTCTCTTTTTTTCATTCATCGGAATATTGTCTTTATATAATTTTGCCGATACTGTCCCTCGTCTTGGAGAATATTTATTAATATAAGCAATTTCAAAACCAACTTCTTTACATACTTTTTTTGTATTCTCGAATGCTTTTTCATCTTCTCCCGGAAAACCAATAATTATATCTGTCGAAAATCTTACTCCTTCAACTTTATTTTTGATCTTCTTAACAAGATTTAAATATTCCCTCTGGGTATAGCCTCGATTCATTTTTCTCAAAATTTCATCATCACCTGATTGAAAAGGAAGGTGCAGCAATCTATCAATATTTTTATTTTTAGCAATTACTTCGATCAATTCATCCGAAAAATCCCAAGGATTACTACTTACAAAAGATATTTTCTTCAATTCTTTTTTTGCCACCTCTTCTAATAATTTTGGAAATAAGCTTTTAATTCTTTTTTTACCCATAGATACCACTGAAGTATGATTTAAATCATTTCCATAAGAATTTACATTTTGACCAATCAATATTACTTCCTCAAAACCTTTTTCAATTGCTTTATCAATTTCTTTTAAAATATCCCCCATACTTCGGGAATGCTCTTTTCCTCGTGAATAGGGGACAATACAATAGCTACAAAAATTATTGCATCCAGAACTAATAGTAATCAAAGCTGCTTTATTTTTATTTCTGATTGGATCTAAATCAAAACTTATTTTCTTTATTGGCAACATTTTGTTCACACCTTTAATTTTATTTTTAGAAATTGGTACCAAACATCCAGTCAAGATTATTTCTCTTTTGCTCCCCATAGCTTTTAATTCCCATTTTCTTATTTCATTTATCAATCCATAAACCCGATTTTCTGCTGATTCTCTAATCACGCAACTATTGATAATAATTGTTTCAGCTTCTTTCCACCCATCTACAAATTCTGCTCCTTTTTGGGAATAAAAGGCCTTAATCCTCTCTGAATCAGATTCATTTTGAGCACAACCAAAAGTTTTTAGATATATTTTTTTAACTTTTTCCGACACTCCACATTTTACCACCAGCCAATATTGCCGCCACACCAATAGTCAACAAAATCATTCCCGGCCAAGCAGTGCCCGCTGTTGGCAAGGCCTCTCCTTCACCACTTCCTACCGTCTCCCACTTAACATTATTAACACCAGTGGTTAGGGTAAAATCTATTTTAGAGCCTTCACTTAACAAGGCAATTTGGTGATCACCTTCAGCAAGACTTCCAGCACTAAAACTCCAGTCGCCAGTAGCATCAGTACTAACAGTTTCAGTTTTATCGCCAATTGTAATCTCTACACTACTTCCCGGTATCGCTTCACCCTTAAAAACTATATTTGTGCCCGAATACCACCAGTGTGACAGCTGTTTACCACTAGTATCTACACCACTAATAGATTTTAAATTAAAAGAACCGGCAAAAACTTTAGCATCTAAAATAAAAAAGAAACCCATCAAAATACACAAGAACAATACCCTTATTTTCATGATTAAATGTAGATTTTTCTCTCCCAAATGTCAATGGTTGCACCTTTTTTTGAAAAATGAGAAGATTGTTTATGACTGACACTAATACCGACCCAAATTATCAAGATATCCTCAATAAATATTCTCAGGATCTAGCAAACAATAATTCTGACCCTGAAATCCCACAAAACCCTCCCGAACCAGAAAGTGCTCCCTTAACTGAGGTTGAACCTACTCTTGTGGAAGAGCCCGTTAATACTTTAGACAGCCCCCCATCAGACTTACCTCCTACTTTTCCTCAACCCGAACCTCAACTCCAACCCGAACCCCAGCCTCAACCTGAACCTGTTGCCAGTAATCCAATAATTGATACTGAAATTCCTTCGGAGAGTATAAATCCACCCCCAGAAACACCCAAATCAAACAATTTTTTCAAATATTTATTTTTCTTTTCCCTTTTTGCCTTTATTGTTGTTTTAATATTGGTTATTCGCTCATTTCTTAATTCTCAATCATCTTCTACAATTCCAGTGGATAGCAACGAGGTTCCCAGTATTACTCCTATTGTCAGTCAACAAACCGACAATTATTGTGTCTTTAATGATCAATATTTTACTATTGGCCAACAATTTGAGGCCACTGATGGTTGTAATACCTGTGTTTGTGGAGAGGATCTTCAAATTAGCTGTAGCGGATTAACCTGTCCTGCCACTCAATCTTCGATTGAAGTGTCCCCAACATCTACTGCCACCGCAAGTCCGACTGTTGCCGAATAATATACGAGAAAACTCCCTCTTGCACCACGCTTAAATTAGGTATATAATCTCCACATTTGGCGAGCGGTTGGTACATAACTCGTCGTTTCTTTTAATATAATTTAAACCTATAGATGCCTTCCGCAAAAAGAATAAATTGGGGTAAAAAATACCCTAACATCCCAAATTTTGACCTTTTATCAGTCCAAAAAGAATCCTGGAACCACTTCCTCAAAAAAGAACTTATTGAAACCATCCATTCCATTTCGCCCATTACCGATTACACCGGCAACAACTGGCTCTTGGAAATCAATGATCTCTTTTTTGAGAAAACTACCATTTCTCCTGAAATTGCCAAACTTAAGGGGCTAAATTACACCATTCCTCTTTATGCAAAAGTAAAATTAACCAATCGACGCACTTCTCTCGTTCGAGAAGAAGATGTTTTTTTGCTCAATCTGCCTACTATGACCGATGATGCTACCTTCATTATCAACGGTATTGAAAGGGGAGTTATCAACCAGTTGGTCCGTTCACCCGGTGTATATTTTACTGGTGAGGTTGATGCTGCCACTGGCAAAACTCTCTGCAATGCGGAGATTCGTCCAGTTCGCGGTTCTTGGTTAGAATTCTTTGTTGGTAAAAAAGATGTTATTTTTGCCCGTATTGACCGTAAAAAGAAAGTGCCTGCCACTATCGTTCTCCGCGCTGCCTGTGCTTTTTCCGACAAACAACTTGTTTCCGAATTCGGAGAATATATCAATGCCACCATTTCAGCTGATCCCACCAAAACTCAAGAAGAAGCCATCTTGGAATTTTATCGCAAACTCCGTCCCGGTGAACCAGTAGTCCTCGAAAATGCTCAAAAATTTTTTAATGATCGTTTTTTTGATCTAAAAACTTATGAATTGGGCCATGTTGGTCGTTACAAAATCAACAAGAAATTTAATTTTAAATTCAACGATGAAGATGAAAATAATTGGGTAATAAAAAATGAAGATTTAATTGAAACTGTCCGTCATTTAATCAATCTTCAAAAAGGTGAATCAAAACAATTTGACGATATTGATTCTTTAGCTAATCGCCGCTTGCGCCGTTGTGGTGAAATAGTGTCTCAGATTGCTCTCCGTCCCGCCATGGCCCGTTTTGAACGTATGGTTAAAGAAAGGATGAGTTTGATTTCCACTAAAGAAAAACCATCCCCTTCTCAAATGATTAATCCCCAACCTCTTATTTCTTCTCTTAATACCTTCTTTAGAAGCAACCAGCTTTCCGCTATTTTAGACCAAACCAATCCTCTTTCTGAGCTTGATCTCTTGCGCAGGGTTACTGTAGTGGGTGTTGGCGGTCTTACTCGAGAAAGAGCCGCCTTCTCTATTCGCGATGTTCACTCTTCACAATATGGCCGAATTTGCACTGTTAGATCCCCTGAAGGCCCAAATATTGGTTTAGTTAGTTATCTGGCTCTTTACGCCAAAGTTGACAAATACGGTTTTATTTTAGCCCCTTTTAGAAAAATAGTTAAAAAAGGTAAAGACTACACTTATTCTGATGATATTGTTTACATGGATGCTGACGATGAATACAACTATCACATTACCCATTTAGGAATTAAAATAGAAAACGATATCATCAAGCAAAAATGGGTCCCCATTCGATACCAAGGAGAATTTTTAGAAGGCTCTATAGACCATGTTGAATTTATTGACATGGTCCCCAATGAAATTGTTGGTGCTTCTGCTTCTTTAATGCTACTCGTGCTCTTATGGGTTCTCACATGCAGACACAAGCAGTTCCTTTAATTTCACCTGAATCTCCTATAGTTGGTACTGGTATGGAATCACCTGTTGCCTTAGCCATGGATCGAGCTGTTGTTGCAAAAGAATCTGGAGTTGTTAGCTATGTTGATGCCAGTAAAGTAATTATTGGGGATACCACCTATCCTTTAACAAAATTTGAAAGAACCTCCCCCTATGGTACCTGTTATGATCAGAGAGTTATTGTCAATTTAGGCGATAAGGTTAAAAAAGGCGATACCATTATTGATGGTCCCTCAACTAAAGACGGTGAACTTGCTATTGGAAAAAATCTTTTAGTTGCCTATGCATCCATTGATGGATTAGGCTATGAAGATTCTTTTTTAATTTCTGATAGATTGGTCAAACAGGATGTTTTAACCAATATTCAAATTTTTGAATACAAAGCTGATGTTGTTGAAACCAAACTTGGTACAGAAGAATTAACCAAAGACATTCCCAATGTTTCTGAAGCAGAATTAGCTAAATTAACCGATGACGGCATCGTTATGATTGGTGCTTCTGTTGGCCCAAATGACATTTTAGTGGGTAAGGTTGAACCTCGAGGCGAAAAGGAATTATCCGCTGAAGAAAGATTGCTAAGAGCCATCTTTGGTGAAAAAGCCCGTGAAGTTAAAGATACCTCTCTACGAGTTCCCAACGGTGAAGGGGGAGTTGTCATCAAAGTTGAGGTTCTCAGTAAGAATGAAAATGATGAACTTGACCCAGGTGTTAATAAGATTGTAAAAGTATATGTAGCCCAATTACGCCGTATTCAAGAAGGCGATAAAATCGCGGGAAGACATGGTAACAAGGGTGTTATTTGTCGGATTATGCCTGAGTATGATATGCCACGCTTA
>CAZQUM010000028.1:1095-6186 GCA_964596585.1 uncultured Gammaproteobacteria bacterium | reverse complement strand
TTTAAAGATAAATGTTGAAAGAAAAATAAAAATACCGGAGAAATATTTTTTTTCAAAAATAAGATAAATTCCACTAAGAGCTAATAAATTTATTAAAGAATCAGTTTGGCCCCAAATGGTTGAATTGTAGATAACAATAGGATTTAGTAGAAAAATCATTGAAGACAAAATGGCATATTTTGCTTTATATTTTTTGACTATTTTATATATTAAATAAGCAATACCGATGTCTGACAAAATAAAGGGTAATTTGACTAACCACGCGTGTAAATTTGTTTCTAAAAATGGAATAACAAATGAGGGGAAAAACGAAAAAGTATTGTTGAGAAATAAAATAAAACTAAATAATATGTTCTTAATTTGAGCCGCTAAAGCAAATAGAAGAATACTCCCAAAGGGTTGGTTCGCCCAAGATACATCCCAAAATATATTTTCGTAAAATTTTTTGGGCCCAAGATCAAGAAATCTAATACCCCAGTCAATATGGTTTAAAAGATCGGGGTGATAGTTGGAAATTATTAATAAAACTAATCTAATCAAAAGACCGAAAAGCAATAATTTTCCGATTTTTATCTTATTAATTTTTGCCATTTTTGCCCAGACCAAATAATAAAATTAAGCAGGTAATGATTGAATGTACCATGATATATTTTTGAACTGGGTATAAGACGACGCCATTGGTTTTGAGAGTCTGCTAATTTTTTACCACTAGCACCATGGCGATGTATGAATTGACACCTTGGAAAATAATAAATTTTGTAGCCATGTTTTCTGAGCTGTCGACATAGTTCTAAATCTTCAAAATACATGAAATATCTTTTATCCCAGCCGCCAACCTCCTTAAATATTTTTTTGGGAATTAACATTGCTCCACCAGAAAGAGAATATACTTCTGTAGGCTTGTTAGTTTTTGGAAAGTATTTTGAATATGTCTTTTGCATTAGCCAGTATTCCTTAAAAGCATTTAGGGCAGTTTGAGGCGGAAAGATAGAGCCTTGTGGAGTTTTATCAGTATTTAAAAATTTAGGACCAATAAGTCCAATTTTGGGATTATTTTTTAGATACTCAAACATATCAACAAGACTGTCGTCGATAGCTATCATGTCTGAATTAAGAAAAAAGAGGTATTCACCTTTGGCTTTTTTAGCGCCAATATTATTGGCTTTTCCAAAACCTAAATTTGTTTTATTTTTTATATATACAATCCCCTTTTCTTTTTTAAATATTTCTTCAGTCTTGTCGGTGGAGGCATTGTCGACAATGATGATTTCATAGGAAAAATTTTTGAGATATTTTTTTAGGCTTTGGACACATTTGAGAGTGGTTGTAGAAGTGTTCCATGTGGGGATGATAATGGAAAGTCTAAATTTCATCTTTATTGATTAGAATTTGATAAAAAGGTATGTCGGCATGAATATTTGACATTTGTGGAATTTCTTCTCTTTGTGTCAGTAGTATGGAATTAGAAGGAGAGGGATTGTCTTGATGAATTTTATTTATTCCAGTAGGAAAATACAGGCTCTCGAAGAACGGATCAGAAATATTCTGGGCAACATATGGAGTTAGATTTAATTTTATAGATTCCTGACTTAAATATTTGAAGGATTCATGGCTTTTTAAGTCTCCAAAAATATTTGCACTCAATTTACGATAGTCGTTGTAATAATAATTTAGAAAATTTACGTAATTAGCTAAAATCAACAGAACAATAACAAGTAACGATGACCTTCTTTTTATTAGAGTTAAAGAATAGGTACAAATTAGAGCGTAAATTGGTACAAGGCATATTAAACGACTGGCTCTATGGACTGAGGATACAGTGCCATATAAAAAGGGGGCAGTAAAAAATGTAAGTAGAAGGAATCGAGAAAATTTATTTTCTTTTAGTGCCTGATATATGCCTAGAAAAAATAAAGGTAAAGTTGATAATAGAAAAAATCCATGGATTTGGGTTGAGTGAAATAAAGTAGCGTCGCCTTTTACAAATAGAAAACCCAAATCAAAGGTCGATATATATGGATAAATAAAATCATAGAATGAGCTTATTTTTGGATTTGCTCCGCCGAAAATAGCACCTGGATAAAAATGGTTAAGTAGTGGGGAAATGAATAAAAAAGGCAAAGATGAAAGACTAAAAATTATTATTGGTTTAAGTTGTTTAAAAATATTTTTTTGTAGGTCTATTAGATATAAAATAGTAACCCCATACCAAATTGGAAAAACTGCACGCATGCCTTTGTAACTATAGAAAGACAGACCTAAAAATAATCCTGACAATAGAAGATGTGTATAGTTTATTTTTTTTGAATATGAATAGAGAAAATATAGCCAAAGAATAGTGAGAGGTATAGGGATGGTATTGTCTAATCCCATATGGCTTTGAATCATTAAAATAGGAACAGTAATAAAAATAAAAGTAGTAAAAAATGCTTTTGAGCTGGAAAATATCTTTTTTGACAAAAGATAAATCAAATAAAAACTTAACAAAGTGATAAGAACAGAACTAAAACGAAGTAAAAATAGCGATGGTTTAAATAATTTAAATAATAGTACTAAATAATATTGAGGTAGAGGTTGCTTCCAGTCAGCACCGCCATTTGAAAGTACAAAAACTGGTAAAAACCGGTTATTTTCGTCGTGACCTGTACGAGAAATTAAGGTTGCATTATGGCCTAGGGCGACTTCATCAACTGTTAGGCCAGTAGGAACTTCGAGGATTTTATAGGAGAAAAAAAAGGCTAAAAGGACAAGTATGGCAATAATTATAATGTTTTTATTTTTCATCTATTGTCTTACTTTTGTATTTTATAAAAAGGATTAACCAAATTATAGCTGAAAATATGCTTATTTTTAAACCTAAAAAAAAGGAATAAGGTTTATAAACAAACTTTATTAAATGCTTTCCCTTGCTTACTTTAATACTTCTATAGATATCTAAATATTTATCAATTCTTGTTTCTTGGTTATCAACATAGGCTTTCCAGCCAGGATACCAAGTATCTCTAATAATTATATTTTGATTATCACTACTAGAAATGATATTAAAACTAATTTTATTGGCACTATAGTTTATATTGCTAAGAGTCTTTTGGTCTTCAGGGTTATTAATTTCAATTCTAGGCTTAAATTCGGTATTTTCTAGTACCACTACGCTTCCATATTCATATATCTTAGTCCAATCTTCAAGATTAATTTTGTAGTTCAAATGATTTCCGTCGGGAGATATTTTGTCTATGGAATCATATTTAAGCACTAATAAATATTTAACATTTGCCTCCCCCAATTTTTGAGCATCATAGTTATCAATTTCAGAATAGCGAGAAGTATTAATAATATTTTTTTCGTTGTTTAGATATTCTTTATAAAATCTGGAGTAGCTATCTAAACTCATCGGGTCATATCCGGCGGGGCTTGATAGATTATAAGCCGTCCAAATGTTTGGAGTCATTAACGGCCCTTTTTCTTTTTCAATCCTAAAAATATCTTTTTGGTTTTGTAAAAACTTAGTAGTTTCAGTTTGGGGATAGAAATATTCTTTGCTAACAAAAGGAGTATATTTCCAACCAAATCTAAATAAATCTAAAATAATAATACATAGAATTAAAATTGATTTGAGTCTTATATTTTTTACAAAAGCCAGAACAAAGAATATAAAACCGGTAAATGAAATTGGAAGAACCAGGTTTCTTAAACCGATATGATATTTTTGCTGTAAATTGGGGTAGATTGATGTTGTCTTAAACATGATCAATGTATAAAGGGCAATAATAAAAATAAAAGCAATATATCCCCAATAAAATCTGAAAGTATTTTTAAATTTATGTATGGAAATTTGACTAAAAAAATAAGCTGTTAAAACGGAAACACAAAAAACAAAAATCATATTTATTCTACCGGCTGCGCTAGTAGACAAACCCGGAAAATTTAATGTGTAAATTAATTTGCCAAAAAATGTATTGAATGAAAGGAAAAGAACAACAATAGCACTTATTATAAAAAACTTTTCATCTTTGCTTTTGCGATAATTATAAATAGAAAAGATTAGGGTGATAATGGATAAAACTCCAGAATACACTATGGTTTCAAAATAATTGTGAGTTCCCCAAAAGTTCATGGTATTTGGATTACCAAAATAATCTGGTGCAAATAAAGTGATTATTCTATCTAATGATAGTAGGCCAAAATTAAATTGAGAGATATAATTCTCTGAAAAACGAACAGATAATTTTGTCAGTTCGAGTGTGGGTAAAAGTTGTATGGCCATCAGCAGAATCCCTATTAAAACTGATATCGAAAAAAACAAAATTGATTTAATGTTTTTACAATTTTGAGATAAATATTTTGATACAAAATATAGGCCAGAAAAAATAAAGCCATAAACTAGAGCCTGAAAGTGACCAGCTGTCATCAATAAAAAATATAGTGGAGCAAGGTAAAGCAGATTTTTTACTTTTTTATTTTTAAAATATTCAAATATATTTAGAAAAATTATGGGTAGCCAAATCATGGCAAAACCAGCAGTGGCAAATTGTGACCAAGCAAACATAAAGCCACTGTAGGCGTATACGGTAGCTCCAGCTAAAGCAGGAAAATTCTTCTTATAGATTCTTTTTAGGAATACGTACATGGTTATACTAGAAAACAAAAACTGGCTATAAACCATTAATCCCCAACCATTAATAGGGCCGAAAACTATCATTAATATGTTAAATGGATTTAGAAAGGCAGATTGAAAATTTGCTAATAATGGATAACCTGATAGTGAATATTGATTCCATAAAGGTAATTTTAAGGACTTAATAGACTCTGCAACTAGATTTTTCCATAAATATATTTGTGAAAAAGTGTCTGTTATTTCGGGGTTTTTGATAGGTACACTGGTTACAAATGAGCCCCATTTATGATCAAGCCAAAGATAATAGGCACCGACCAACATGTCTCCCGGAAAAGGTATTAAACCTTTAAGAAAAAATTTCCAAAAAAATGCTATCGAAATTAATATTAATAATAAATATGGCCAATATTTTTTAAAAAAAAATTTCATGAAATATTGTGCCACCAAAAATTGATGTCGATTTTCGATAAATATAA
>CAZQUM010000028.1:0-1085 GCA_964596585.1 uncultured Gammaproteobacteria bacterium | reverse complement strand
TTATAACTATATCTTTAACAATGGCAGCTATTTATAATATTAAAAATACCTTATTTCATTGATAGTTCATAACTTAATTATGCACTACTACAAGCACCATACGTTACCGCCAATTAAGAAGAAATCAATTTTCCACAATCTTCACAGTATGTGCTATACCTATCAGGGTCACCATTGGGATGATATTCTGAAACAATATCGTATGTATTTCTATGCAGACAATTATTTTGTTTTTTTAGAATAGACAGTACTGAAAATAGTAAAATTAATCCGGATATGAGAATACGCCAGATATTTGCATAAGGTTGAAATTCAAATATACCCATCAATCGGGAAATATTTGAGCCTAATAAGGAAATGGAAATTATCAGGGAAATAACAATATTGTTTTGTGTTGATGAAAAAATTGATGTTATTAGCGCGGACAAAAGAATAATCAAAAGAGGCCAAAAAGGAAAGGTATACCAGCCGTATGGCTGACTACCAAACAAAAGATATATTATTAAATAAGATACTATTGCATAGACTGGTATTCTGATTGAATTTAATTTGGGATTTTTAGCAAGAAAAATGAAAAATGAAATCCAACCAAATATTATAAATGTCTCTGGTAAAAACTTATGATGTGTCAACCTTTGATTACGGATTAGTTCTAGTATGGCATCAGGACCAATGCCATAAAAACGATTTGAATTAGAGGTAAATATACTAACGAAATTCTGAGCGCCATAAGATAACCCATATATTACAAACAAAAAACTAATTGGTAGAGATATAAATAAATAAAATAAATAGTCTTTAATGAAGTTTCCTTTAAATTTTCGATAATGGTTTAATAGGGTAAAAAAGGTAAGTAAATAACACATAACCCCAGTTAATTTGAATAATGTAGCTATGCCTGAGAATATGGCTGCAATAATTAGCCAATAGTCCCGTTTATTTTTAAGATATAGACTTAGAGCTATCATTACTAAAAGTAGGCAAGGGATTATTCCATTTTCTGCTTGTATCATACGTCCACTAAGCACTACTAAAGGAGCGGTACCATAGACTAAACCAGCAAAAAGTGCGGTTACATAAGAGAA
>CAZQUM010000027.1:6269-6726 GCA_964596585.1 uncultured Gammaproteobacteria bacterium | reverse complement strand
GAGTTGTTCGATTGAAAAACATCGTAACGGTCCAACAGGTCAATTTAATTTATATTTCAATGGTAAGCAGGTAAGTTTTTTTGATATCGAGAAAAAGAGCTAGTTTTTGTGAGATAATAAGAGGTATTTAAATTGCCGATGTGGCGGAATTGGTAGACGCGCACGACTCAAAATCGTGTGACGGCAACGTCATGTGGGTTCGATTCCCACCTTCGGCACCAAGTTATGATAAATATTTTTTTATTGATATTAGCTACTTTTGGCTATCACTATATTAGTTGGCGGACAATGAAGGAAAGTTATAAAGATGAGGAAATTGTGGCCTTTTCTTGGGTGGCGTTGATGTTGTTTTTGATTGGAGGTAGGGTGGGTTTTGGCCTGAGTCACCTTGGAGAGTGGAACTCGATAATTCCTTGGCTGGAATTTTGGAAAATAAATCAATTTAATTTATGGTCTG
>CAZQUM010000027.1:0-6259 GCA_964596585.1 uncultured Gammaproteobacteria bacterium | reverse complement strand
TCCTGCTGGAGCTGGGCGGAAACATTGACCTCGGCGGCTTTGATTTCAAGGGATAAAGGGTGGAAGATATGGCCATTTATGGAAGATAATCTGATTAGCTTAGGATTTTTATTGTTTATAGTTGCAATGGTAATGGGTAATTGGCGCCTAATGCTGTCCTTGTTTTTAGCGATGTTCTTGACCTTACCGGTAAAGCGGAAATATAGGTCTTTTTTATGGTTTAAGAGCGGTCGAAAAGGATTTATGTTTTTTTGGTATATGATTTGTTTTTGCCTAATATTTGGTATTTTAAATAAAAGCTGGGGAGCGATGAGCAGTTTGATTTTTGTGGGTGGATTGTTTATGCTTGGATATGATAAATTTTCCAAGTAAGGTAACTAAAGGGGTGGAAGAGTTTTTAGAGGAGAAAATTCTTCATCTAAAAAAAAGCGAAAAAGAATTAAAATCTAATGACCCCTTTTTCCATCCCCAGAGAGATAGTAATGGCACAGAGGAAGATTTAGATGAGCAAATTGACCATTTTGAAAATACAGTAAAGGTAAATTTTATTCAAAAACAAATTATTCAGATTAGAAAGGCATTAAGTCAATTACGAATTGGAAAATATGGAGTATGTGAACGTTGTGGCAAAATGATAGATACTGATAGGTTGGCTGTTAAGCCGGAAAGTACTTTGTGTGTTGACTGTGCTAAAGAAAGCGGGGAATGATAAATGAAGGAGTTAGTTTTGGTTTAAACATCCCGGGAATTTTGGCTATTCAGCTGTTTTTATTGGGGATCAGTATTTATTTATGGTGGCAAGATAAAAGAGTTTGGGGATGGTTACTTGTATTTTTGGGTGGATTTTTTAATTTATTGGAAAGGTTGATTAAGGGAGCGGTAACTGATTACTGGCGTATACCATTTACTACCATCTATAATAATATTAATGATTATCTTATATTTTTAGGAATTCTACAGGTAATATATTTTATATGGAAGAAAAGGCAAAAGTAGTTTTTGAAAATAATAATTTTTTAATTTTAAATAAGGAGGCAGGGGTGACTTGCACCAAGGAGGGTAGAAAATCTGAAGAGGGAACAGTAGAAGAGTGGTTGGAAGAAAAATATGGTGACAACGGTCTTGCAAGACAGGGGATAGTGCATCGTTTGGACAAGGGAACATGGGGATTGATGGTGGTAGCCAGAAATAGTAAATACAGGGAAAAATTACTCAAATTGTTTAAAAACAGACAAATAAAAAAAATATATTGGGCGTTAATTGAAGGAGAACTACCTGAAAAGGGGGAAATGAAGGTGCCAATTGGTCGTTCAAGATATAGATTTGGACGTTTTGCGGTTAGAGAGGATGGTAAAAATGCAGAGACTTGTTTTAGATTATTAAAAAAATATTTATTTAATAATAAATATTATAGTTTAGTGGAAGTGGATTTAAAGAGTGGACGTACTCATCAGATTAGAGTACATTTTAGTTATCTAGGGTGGCCGTTAGTTGGAGATGAAATATACAGGGGCCACGAGTTAATGGGATTGAAAAGTCCTTTTTTGGTGGCTAAAAAAATAGCTTTTGATGAATATAGTTTTGAGATAGAGCTGCCAGATAGTTTGAATAAAATATTAGAACAATTATGAAGAAAATAATCTTATCATTAGTAATAATTTCTTTATTATATTTTGGAATAAAGAAGAACTTTGTGGCAGGAGATAGAGTTTTTGGATTGATATCAGCTGAGGACATCGGGATTTTATCAATATCACCAGAAAGGGAAATGATTAATTTAATTAAATTGGACAGGGAGGTTGAAGTGTGGTTTCCTGAAGGGAGGGGATGGTATAAGGCGGATAGGGTAAAAAAAATATATGAAGATGGTGAGGGCGAAGAGGGGATAAAAAAAATGTTTTTTTATAATTTAGGAATATATCCAGAGAAAATAATCATGATTGAGGATGTGGATAATTGGAAGAATTGGTCTTTATGGTCAGCTTTGGGACCCGTTAATTGGATTCGTTTTATTTTAGGGCAAGGAAATTGGTTATATAAAACGGAAGTTATTAGCAAAAGTTTAATTTTAGAAAAAGAAAAATTAGATGAGGTTTTGCCTAGAGATATGGCTTTAAGCAGTATTATTGACAAAGAAATAAAGGCTACGGTATTAAATGGCAGTGGGGAAAATGGGTTGGGGTCCTTTGTGGCAGACAGGTTAAATTGGCAGGGAGTAAATGTGTTTGGGATAGAAAATACTACTACTAAGGACAATTGTGAGATAAGCACCAGCCAGGAGAGCAATATAGAAGAATATGCTGATTTTTTGGGAAAAATGTTTAATTGTTCCCGCTTGAACTTAACAATTTTGGGACCTGAGGAATTGGTGGTTAGTTTGGGTAAAGTGTATTCAACGATGATAAAATATAATAACTATGTCAGGGCATTCTAAATGGGCAAATATAAAAAATAGGAAGGGGTCTCAGGATAAAAAGAGAAGTGAAGCTTTTACCAAAGCGGCTAAAGATATTTTAACGGCAATACGTGAGAGTGGGGGAAATACTAATCCAGATTCAAATATGGCCCTAAAAACAGCTATAGAAAAATCTCGAGCAGTTAATATGCCCAAGGAAAACATTGATCGATTATTGAATCGTTTTGAAGAAAGAAAAAATAATTTAAGTTCAGGGCTAATGGAAGCTTATGGCCCTTATGGAATTCCAATGTTGATAGAGTTTGAAACTGATAATAAAAATAGAGTATTAAGCGAAATAAAGTTGGTTTTGAGAAATTACAACGGTAATTTGGGTGAAAATGGAAGTGTGACCTTTTTATTTGATAAGGTAGGGGAGATAGTGTTGGAAGAAAAAATGAACGAGGAATTGGAGCTGGCACTGATTGATTTGGGGGTAGTTGATTTAGATGAAAAGGAGGTAATTACCCGAGTAGAAGAATTGAACAATATTAAAAAATATTTGGAAGAGAAGGGAATAGGGATGGAGAGTGCTGCTTTAGTTTATAAAAGTAAAAATCCGGTGAAGTTGGGAAATGAGATAGAGCTGGGAAATATTTTAGATTTAATTGAAGAGTTAGAAGAAAAGGATGATATAGTTAATGTTTTTGCAGCTTTTGATTATGTCTAAAAGATTAAGATTTTTTATTTCTTCGATGATAGGGGCTTTTGCTTTTTATTTTTATTTATCTTTGCCCGTGGAATCAAGCTATTATGGCTTGCTGTTGTTATTGGGAACAGTAATTTTTTGTTTTTGGTTTGGTTTAGGGATTATTTTTGAAGGTGCTGTAGATACGAAGATAATGACTATTTTATTGCCGTCAATATGGACCTTGGGCTTTGGCTTATTTGCAGCCCTGATACCGGCAAATACATTTTATAGTGTTATATTAAGCCTATTCTTTGGTAATATTTTATATATTATGTTTTTGGTAAAAAATGTTTTTTTGGTGGCAATCGGTTATCGGACAGTGCCTCTTTATCGGGCGGCTTACACTGTAAGTGTAATACTAACATTGCTAGCCTGCTTCTTTTTATTTGATTCAATGCTATCTTTTAAATTGCCTTTTTGGGCGAACATGCTGATTACATTTTTATTTGGGATGACTATATTTGCTAATCATTATTGGAATGTGGCTATAGAATTGCCGGATGATGGCGCACAAAAGGGGAGATGGCCTTATATAATAGTGCCATCGGTGGTTTTGGCGGAATTTTCAGCTATATTATCTTTTTGGCCAGTAGGTATTTTTAAAGGATCAGTCTATTTAGTTTCAGCTATATATGTAATTTCTGGCTTAATACAGGCAGAAATTCGTGATCGTTTGTTTAGGGGGGTGGTGTTAACCTTTACTTATATTGGATTGGCAGCGGCATTGGCGGCAATTCTAGCAACAGATTGGGGTTGACGTAGGGAGAATAGGATATAAAAAAATAGATATAAGAATAAAATTTATGTATAAGGTCTTGGAGTGGGGAAGTGGGGGAGAGTTTTCACGATATATCCTATAATTTTCACAAATATTATAGGATAGGGTAGTGATATAGTATGATATAGTTTATGTGGAAAAGTAAGAAATGGTTAACTATATCACTATTTTGACGGAGAAGTGGTCTTTGAGGAAGGGCTGGAGTTATATTAGTGAATGAATTTAATGACAATGTATTTGAATTTTATACATGAATAATTAAGCTTCTCCCCTCTGGGAGGGAAGTTAAATTTACAATGTCGTACAATGTATCTTTTACGACTACTATTAAAAAATAGGCTGGGGAAGTGGTCTAATAATAATTTTTAATTTTTATTTTTAAATCTTTAATTAATTAGAAAAATATTGCAATACTTTTCTAATTAGGGGTTAAATTCCTCTACTGAAGTTTGTTCTCTAAATTTTTATTTAGCTTTAGAGTTGTTTATTCGACTCCCCTGCTAAAAAATACGTATAGTTAGGCATAAAATAGATATGACTTCACCAGAGGCCCGTAAACGAACGTTTTTATTTTTTTTGTGTTACGATTAACTATGAATTTGGATTTAAGCACAGCCATTAGGCGTTTTTTAGAGTATTTGGAAATAGAAAAGAATTGCTCCAAATTGACAATCAGAAATTATCAGCATTATTTGTCTGCTTTAGAGATTTTTTTTGAGGCTCAGGGAAACAATAATCCGATGGTGACTGATATCACTCCAGATATAGTCAGAAATTTTAGGTTGTATTTATCGAGATTGCCGGGTACTAATGGGCAAATGAAAATAGCCACTCAGGGTTATTATGTGATTGCCTTGAGATCATTTTTAAAATGGCTAGTTAGAAACGATTATGATGTAATGCAACCTGAAAAAATAGAAGTACCAAGGAATAAGGATCATTCATTAAAGTTTTTAACGAGCGAAGAGATGGAAAGATTATTAAATCAGCCCTTGTTGTCCACTAAAGTTGGTTTAAGAGATAGGGCTATTTTGGAACTATTATTTTCAACTGGTTTACGGGTATCTGAGCTAGTAAGATTAAATCGGGAACAAATTAACCTAAAGACACGTGAATTTGGAGTAATTGGTAAGGGCGGTAAAGCTAGAGTAGTATTTATTAGCAATAGAGCGACAAAATATATGGATAGATATCTTAAAAGCAGAACCGATCATGAAGAGGCTTTGTTTATACGCTATGGTGGCAAACAAGAAATGATTGCTGATAGTAATAAGATGCGGTTATCAGCAAGATCAATAGAAAGATTGGTGAAGCATTATGTAAGGCTGGCAAAGTTGCCGGTGGCAGCTACTCCTCATACTATTCGCCATTCAATGGCAACTGATTTGCTAAGGGCTGGAGCTGACATCCGTTCAGTACAGGAAATATTGGGACACAAAAATATTGCCACGACTCAAATTTATACTCATGTAACTGATGCTCGATTGAAAGAGATACATGAGAAATTTCACTCGGGAAATAAAGAGTAGGCCTATAATTACGGCATATTTGAAGCAGAGGCATAAAAAAATCTTTAGAGGACTCCCCCACTCTGTTAAAAATTTAATTTTGCCGTAATTTACGCAGATTTTAAAAATTCAATGTGTATTAGCAGAAATAGGTATATTCTGCTAATTTCTTCAAAAATTATATTACTATCCTATAATTTTGATATAGTAATATCCTATATTATTATGGCTATTCTCCCCTACTCAATGCGTAATAAAAGTTACTGAATTTAAAAATTATTTTTCTGTTTGAGGCGTATCCAGTTCTTTTTTGGGTAAAACTGTCATGCTAGAAACTTTATCATCAGCATTGAGACGCATTAAAATTACTCCCTTGGTGTTGCGAGATAGCTTGGGAATATTTTTTAATGGCAATTTTATAGTAATGGCTTTACGGCTAACAAAAAGAACTTGATCGTCATTTTCGGTGACGACGGCAGTGGCAGATAAATTACCGCTTTTTGCGGATAGATTGGCAACTTTTACTCCGACACCACCTCTTTTTTGGAGAGGATAAAGATAAACGTCAGAACGTTTACCAATACCGTTTTCGGTAATAACCAAGAGATGTCGGAAGAAATTTTTATTAGTTTTTTCCTGTTTAATGGCGGCGATGCTTTGAGGCACTATACCAATGCCGACTAGGTAATCGTTGTCTTTTAAATTGATACCACGAACGCCACGGGTATGTCGACCCATGGGTCGAGCATCAGTTTCATTAAAGCGAATACATTTACCGCCATGAGTAGAAAGGAAAATCTGATCGTTGCCAGAAGTAAGTTTTGCCC
>CAZQUM010000026.1:4196-7240 GCA_964596585.1 uncultured Gammaproteobacteria bacterium | reverse complement strand
TTACTGTCTCAAATCTCAAAGTTATTAAAATCGACACCGAAAAAAATTTATTATATCTTTCCGGGTCAGTACCAGGACATTTTAATTCTTGGGTATTAATACAAAAAAACTAATATGAAAACTAATCTTTACAATTTGAAGGGAGAGGTAGTTAAAGAAGTCACTTTGCCCAAAGAAATATTTGAAGCTAAAATCAACGATATTTTAATTTTACAAGCTATTAGGGTTTACCAAAATAATCAACGCAAAGCTCATGCAGTAGTTAAACACCGTGGAGAAGTAGCTGGCACCACCAAGAAAATGTATGCCCAAAAAGGTACGGGTAGAGCTCGTCATAGTACTGCTAAGGCCCCTCAATTTGTTGGAGGCGGTTCAGCACACGCTCCCCGAGGCAACCAATTTCCAAAAATGAAAATGCCTCAAAGACTCCGGCAGGCAGCTCTTCGTTCTCTTTTATCTAAATTTGCCAAAAATAAGTCAATTATTTTAGTCGATAAAATATCTACTATTGAACCAAAAACAAAAAATGCTCTTAATTTTATTTCAAAGCTAGAAAAAGACAACCAGTCCTTGGCCTCTGCCAAAAAATTTGCTATCATTACCAGCCGTTCTCACCAATCGGTTAAAAGAGCTTTTGGCAATTTAAAGCGAGTTAATCTCCTTTCAGTTAAATCTCTTAATAGCTATATTTTAGCTAGCAATAAATATTTAATTTTAACCGAAGCTTCGGTTAAACAACTTCAAAAAGTAATATGTTAATCAAACGTCCTTTAGTCACCGAAAAGTCAATCGCCAATCAAAATGTTGGCAAATATACTTTTGTAGTTGACAAAAAGGCAACAAAATCTCAACTCGCCTCTGAGTTTGAAAAACTATTTGCCATAAAACCGCTTTCGGTCAATATCTTTATTACCAAGGGCAAGATTAAGTCTAATTGGAAAACTCGAACCCCTATTTTTAAATCTGATTTAAAAAAAGCTGTTATTACTGTCAAAAAAGATCAAAAAATCGATCTTTTAACTTTGAAAAATGAAAAGTAAATTACTTAAAATTAAGAAAAAACACTCAGGCCGTGATGCTCAAGGTCATATTTCTATCCGCCATCGTGGTGGTGGGCACAAACGTTTTCTTCGTCTAATCGATTTTAAAAGAAATAAATTGGACATTAAAGCCAAAGTAATTGCCATTGAATATGATCCAAATCGTAGTGCCAATATTGCCCTCCTCTCATATCAAGACGGTAGTAAAAGTTATATTTTGGCTCCCGCTGGTCTCAAAGAAAAAGATGTGGTTCTTTATTCAGAAAATGCGCCTATAAAAGAAGGCAATAAATTACCTTTAAAAAATATCCCTGTCGGTGTTCCCATCCATGCCCTCGAATTTCAACCCGGTCGAGGTGCTCAATTAATAAAATCTGCTGGTACTGCCGCCTTTATACAATCAATTGATGCCACCAAAGTAACCATAAAACTACCTAGTGGCGAACTCCGTGTTTTTCCTAGTACTGCTTGTGCCACTATTGGTCAAGTCGGAAACAGTGATCATTCTAATAAAAAATTAAAAAAAGCTGGAGATTCTCGCCGTCGTGGCATTCGTCCCTCCGTTCGAGGTGTAGCTCAAAATCCCAGTTCCCATCCTCATGGTGGTGGAGAAGGTCGTTCCTCAATTGGAATGAATCCAAAAACTCCTTGGGGTAAAGTGGCAATGGGCAAGAAAACCCGAAAGGGCAAAAAGGCCTCCAGCCGTTTAATTGTTAAACGACGCAAATAATATGGCTAGATCATCAAAAAAAGGTCCCTATATTGACCAAAATTTAATTAAAAAACTTGCTAAAAATAAGGGCGGTGAAGTCATTAAAACCTATGCTCGGGGGAGTCAAATTTCTCCTGATTTTATAGGTCATCGTTTTGCTGTCCATAATGGTCGTCGCTTTATCGAAATCTACGTTACTGAAGACATGGTTGGACACCGTTTTGGTGAATTTGCTCTTACCCGAACATTCAAAGGTCACGGCCGTGTTGTTAAACGCGTTATTGAAAAGACTTAAAATATGGCTAAAACTATCAAAAAACCCACTACTACAGTCAAAAAAGCAGTATCTAAAAAAATTACTCCACCCACAGTGGAAACTAAAATTCCTCAAACTAAGATTTGTGTCTACCGCAATGATAATCTCAAAATTTCCCCACGAAAACTTCGACTTTTAGCCAATTCTATCAAGAAATTATCACCTCAAGAAGTTCTTGTTAAATTATCTTTTACCAACACCAATGCTGCCAGAATTTTGAATAAAGCAATCAAAACAGTTGTATCTTCGGCTAAAAACAATTATAATCTCTCCGAAAGCAGCCTAAAGTTTGACAGTATCATTGTTAATGAAGGTCAAAAAATTAAGCGCATGGATAAATCTCACGGCTCCCGTTTTGCTCGTGGCATTATTATCAAACGTCATAGTCGTTTAGTCATTACTTTAAAAGGCCAAACGGCATAAATTTATATGGGACAAAAAATTAATCCTATTACATTCAGACTCAAGACCCACTCTGATTCTACACAGTGGTCTTCTTCTTGGTTTGCCAATCAAAAAAATTATAAAAAAATCCTTTTGGAAGATTATAAAATTAGACAAAATCTACAAAAAAGACTTGCTTCTGCAGGTATTATTTCCATTAGAATTGAACGTTCTGCAAAAAAAATAAAACTTATTTTGCTTGTTTCTCGACCCGGTTTAGTCATTGGCCGTGGTGGTAAAGAATTAGAAAATATCAAAAATGAAGTTCAGAAAATTATTGGCAAAAAAAGTAAAATCAATATTGACATCCAGGTAGAAGAATTTAAAAATGCTGATCTTTCAGCAAAATTAATTGCTGAAAAAATCTCATTCCAACTAACCAAGCGTATGCCATATCGTCGAGTTGTCCTTAATGCCATTGAAAAAGCCATGACCGCCGGAGTTAAGGGAATAAAAGTAATTCTCTCTGGACGTATCAACGGTGCTGAAATTAGTCGTCAGGAAAAGTTTCACCAAGGTCAAGTTCCTCTTT
>CAZQUM010000026.1:0-4186 GCA_964596585.1 uncultured Gammaproteobacteria bacterium | reverse complement strand
TATTAAAGCCAATATTGACTATGCTGAAGTTCCTTGCCTAACACGCTCGGGTTATATCGGCGTTAAAGTTTACCTATGCCTAGCATAAAGAAAAACCATGTTACAACCTTCACGCACAAAATACCGAAAACAATTCCGAGGTCGAATGAGAGGTAATTCCAAGGGTAATTTAGTCGCCTTTGGTGAATATGGTCTCAAAGCTATGTCTTGTGGCTGGATTACTGCAAATCAAATCGAAGCCGCCCGTCGAGCCATTGCTCATTCTACCAAGAGAAATGGTCGTATTTGGATTCGCATTTTCCCCGATAAACCATTTACTCAAAAAGGTGCTGGCGCCCCCCTTGGAGCCGGTAAAGGTGATGTCAAAGGTTATGTTTCTGTGATTCGTCCCGGACGAATTCTCTTTGAAGTCGCCGGTATACCTGAAGCCGAATCACGAGAAGCTCTCAGATTAGCTGCTGCCAAATTACCTGTTATTACTCGTGTAGTTAAACGTCAATGAAAAAAACTGATAAAATAGCCTACCAACAAAAGAGCAAAGCAGAGCTTACAAAGGCTCTAGCAGATTTAAAAAAGACTTATATTGAGTCCAAGAGTAAACAATATCTTGGCAATCAAAAAGATACCTCTGTCTTTAAAAAAATTCGTCACGAGATTGCTCTAGTGCAAACTCTTTTACATCAAAATGAAAAATAAAATCGATAACATAGGTAAAACATTTATAGGCGTCGTTGTTTCTGACAAGATGACCAATACTATTGTGCTTTCTCTTGCCTATACTTACCGCCATCCCCTTTATCACAAAATTGTTAGGAAACACAAGAGAATCTATGCCGAAAATAATCTTAATGCCAAAGTTGGTGACACTGTCAAAGTAAAAGAAACTCGGCCCCTATCCAAATTAAAAAGATTTACCACTTTAGAAATTCTTAAAAAATCTTAAAATTAATATGCCTCAACTCAGAACCCGACTCAAACCAGCTGATAATTGCGGAGCTAAATCCCTCGAAGTGATACACGTATATGTTGGATTTCGTCACAAAAAAGCCAAAATCGGTGACACTGTTTTGGCTGTAGTCAAAGAAGCCATTCCAAATTCACTCGTTAAAAAGAAAGAAAAAGTGAAAGCAGTTATCGTTCGCACAAAAAAAGAAATCGGTCGAGCCGATGGTTCATATATCCGTTTTTCTGATAATGCTGCTGTTATTATCGATTCTCAAAAAAACCCCCGAGGTACCCGTATTTTTGGACCAATTGCTCGGGAAATCAAAGATGCAGGTTTCAATAAGATCGCTTCTATGGCTAAGGAGGTTTATTAACTATGAAAATTATTAAAGGTGATAAAGTTGAAATAATTTTAGGAAAAGACCGTGGTCGTAGCGGAGAGGTTTTTAAAACCCTCCCTAAATCAGGTAAAATTTTTATAAAAGGCCTCAATATTGTCAAAAAACATATTAAAGCCTCCCAAGGTCAAAAAGGACGTATTGTCGAAAAAGAAGCTCCTTTAGCTGTTTCAAAAGTAATGTTAATTTGTCCTAATTGCCAAAAGAAAACTCGTGTTGCTTATGAAATATCTAAAAACAACACTAAATCACGAATTTGTAAAAAATGTAAATCCTTAATTATTACTTCCAAAAAATAATTATGAATTCTCCCTATATTCAAGAAATAAATAAAAAGTTGATGACGGCCCTAGACTTGAAAAATCCCAACGCCTTACCTAAATTGACAAAAGTAGTGATTAACTATCGTATCAGCGATAGTCGTGACAATCGGGAACAGCTGGAAACTGCAGAAAAAGAAATTGCCGCTATTACTGGACAAAAACCAAGATTAATTAAATCTAAAAAATCCATTGCCTCCTTTAAACTTCGCCAAGGAGAACCTATGGCCTATAAAGTTACTCTCCGTGGCCAACGAATGTATGATTTTCTTCAAAAACTTTTTAATTTAGTCTTACCCCGCCTGCGTGATTTTAAAGGAATGCCTCTTCGCGCCTTTGATAAAGATGGTAATTACAATCTAACCATTCATGATCAAACCTATTTTTCTGAAGTAAATCTTGATGCCGTAAACAAAATTCGTTCAGTTCAAGTTACTATTGGCATCTCTGCCTCTTCAATTGAAGCTTCAAAAATGTTATTATCAACCCTGGGTTTTCCTTTTGAGAAGCCTTAATAATTATGGCTACTAACGCAAAAATAGTTCGAGAAACTAAAAAGCTAAGATATGCGCATCGCTATCACAACCGATGCCAAATTTGTGGTCGTCCCCGATCTTATATTCGTTTTTTCGGTCTTTGTCGTTTATGTTTTAGAAAATTAGCCAACGCTGGCGCTCTTCCCGGAGTTAAAAAAGCCAGTTGGTAAATATATGATTACTTCACTTTCCTGCGATTTACTCACCAGAATAAAAAACGCCAGCCGCGCTGACAAAGATATTATTACTGCGCCCTTATCTAAATACTCTGTTTCTATTTTGGAAAAACTAAAAAAGCATAATTTTATTGAAGATTTTTCTATAGATGATCAAAAACGACTTATCACTATTGTCAAACCACGAATTTTTGATCTTAAAATTTTATCTCGCCCCGGCCGTCGTCTTTATTGTGCTTCAACTTCCATTCCTTGGGGAAAAACTCCCAACTCATTAATCATTATCTCCACATCCAGTGGTCTTCTTTCTCAAAAAGAAGCAGCTACCAAAAAAGTTGGCGGCGAACTGGTTGCTGAAATTTGGTAATAATATGTCTCGTATAGGTCGCCAAAGCATTACTATTCCTGAAATAGTCCAGATAAAGATTGAAGATCGGAAATTAACCGTTACTGGTCCTAAGGGTAGCCTTGAATATACTCTACCTCTAAAAATTAACGCAGAGATTAAAGATTCCGAACTAAAACTTTCTCGACTTTCCGAAGATAAGCAAACCCGTTCCAATCATGGTTCAGCTCGAGCCCACCTTCAAAATATGGTTAAAGGAGTTCAAGAATATTGGACCAAAGAATTGGAAATTCGTGGCACTGGTTATAAAGCTTCCGTCGACGGTAATAAATTGACTGTTTTAGCTGGTTATATTCACCCAGTTTATATTACTGCCCCTGATGGAATTACTATTTCCGTTGCCGAAGATACCAAAATTACCGTTTCTGGAACAAACAAAGAAGTTGTTGGACAAATTGCCAGCAATATCAGAAAAATCCGTACTCCCGAACCTTATAAAGGCAAGGGGATTCGTTATGCCAATGAGTTTATAAAGTTAAAAGCCGGTAAAACCGCTAAAGCATAATATGGCTTTCACTCGTGATTCTAAAATAAGGCGCATTAGAAAAGTAAGAGGTAGACTTTCTAAAAATTCTAGTATTCCTCGACTTTCTGTATTTAGAAGTAATTATCATCTATGGGCTCAAATTATTGACGACAAACATGGTAAAACTTTAGCCTCAGCTTCTACTAAAACTATTAAAACTAAGGGTACTAAAACCGAACAAGCTTCTGCTGTCGGTCAGGCTCTTGCCAAAGCTGCTCTTGATAAAAAAGTTACTTTTGTTCGTTTTGACCGCGGCCTTTATCGTTATCACGGCCGTGTCAAAGCCTTAGCCGATGCCGCTCGTAAGGCTGGCTTAAAATTTTAATTATGATGGATCCTCAAAAAGAAGAAAAAATTATTCCCGAATTTACCGATAAAGTTGTCGAAGTCAGACGTGTCTCCAAAAAGACTAAAGGAGGCAATCAAGCTTCTTTTACCGCCGTAGTTGTAACCGGTGACAAAAAAGGCCGTGTCGGTGTTGGTCATGGAAAGGCTAAAAGTGTGGCTGATGCCATTCAAAAAGCTATCAACCGTGGTCGAAAGTCTCTTATTGAAGTTCCTATCGTTAACGGTACTATCACCAATTCGATCACCTTAAAATTTAAAGGTGCTTTGGTTTTACTTCGTCCGGGGAAAACTGGAAGTGGTTTGATTGCCGGTGGCCCAGTTCGTTCAGTTGTTGAACTTGCGGGTATAAAAGATATAACTAGTAAAATTATCGGTTCTAAAAATAAGTCACTCAATGTTTGGGCTACTCTTAAAGCCCTAGAGACTTTACAAAAATAATATGGAAACTATTTTATCTACACTCAAAAAAAATACCGCAAAATCCGCCAAAAGAGTTGGTCGAGGTATCGGTTCTGGCAAGGGTGGTCATAC
>CAZQUM010000025.1:0-7651 GCA_964596585.1 uncultured Gammaproteobacteria bacterium | reverse complement strand
GTAATTTTAGATTCAGAGATTTCGGTTAGTTTTTGCTTGATTTTCCCACGGCTAAATTCTATGTAATAGATTTTGTTGTCACGACGAATTTCAATTTGAAAATCGCTAGACAAGGCATTGACACAAGCAGCTCCAACACCATGAAGACCACCAGAAACTTTATATGCAGCTCCTTCAAACTTGCCTCCAGAATGAAGAGTGGTCATAATAACTTCAACTGCTGGACGTTTGTATTTTGGCATAATATCAATCGGAATACCTCGTCCATCATCGGCGACAGTGACAGAATTGTCAGAATGTACAATGATCCAAACGTTTTTAGCAAATCCAGCTAAGGCTTCATCAATTGAATTATCGATAATTTCAGTTAAACAATGATGTAATCCTCCAATATCTGTTGATCCAATATACATGGCAGGTCTTTTTCGGACCGGTTCAAGACCCTCGAGGACGACAATTTGTTCTGATGTGTATTTTTGTGGATCAGCCATAAATTTTTGACAGTTTTTAGGTACAATTTTATTCTAACAGATAAAATTAGCTTTACAAGTAGCAAAATTTACCTAAGGATAGGGAATATTTTTAAGAAAAACTATATCAAAATAGGTCAAAAATAATTAAAAAATTGGCCATAAGATAGGCTATTTTTTAAATTGAGACAAGGATTGAAAGGCGATAATGGCGGTGGCTATAAGAACATTTAAGGAAATATTGATGCCATAGACGGGGATTTCGACAATCTGGTCGCACATTTTTAAAATATTTTTAGAAATACCTTTTGATTCGCTGCCTGCGATGATAGCTAAAGGAAAGGAGTATTTAGTTTTTAAATAATTTGTTGTGTTTTTCCCTTGCTCACAGGCAATTAAGTGATATTTTTCTTTTTTTAATTGTTTTAAACAATCAGAAGTATCGCTAAAATGCTCCCATTCTATCCATTTCCAAGTACCAATAGAAGCACGATGAATTTTAAGGTTGGGGGGGGTGACGACCGGTCCGCAGAGATATATTTTTTGAGCACCAAGAGCATCGGCCAAACGGAAAAAGGAACCGATATTGTAGGTATCAAGAACGTTGTCGAGGACTAGAACGAGAGGATTGCGCTTGATAAGCTTTTGTTTTTTTTGTGACTCCCCTACTCTAGATTTTCGAAGTTGGTGGGAATTTAGTTTCATAATGGGAGTATTTTACTACATAAAAAATCCCCCAGTTGGGGGATTTTAAAATTTAAATTATATTTTTAACAACCCCCTTGGGGAACTGTTTGACCGGTAAGATCAGGAAGCTCTTCTTTACATTCTGAGGGAGTTTTGTCGAATGAAGTACATAGGGCTTCTTTGATGACGTTTGGAGTGCGGAAGCGGTCTTGGGTGGCAGTTTTTTTGCCGATTTTAAGAACACCTTTTCCATCTTGGGTATAAGCATCTTCGGGAGGAAAAGGTACCTCATTGATTAAGAAGGTCGGTGAACCACTGACATCGTATTTGTCGGTGATTACCATTTCCTTTTCAATGAGATCGATAGCTTCATTATTGAAGCATTCGGTGATTTTGACGCTATCTAATCCGGCAGCTTTTGCTTGGGCTTCCCAACAAGTATCAGCATTTTTGTCGGTACAATTTTGGTTGACATTGTCGAGAAAATCCCACCATTGTGTCTTATCTTCTGACAATTTCCAAGCGCAAATTTCGCGAACATTTTGATTGGCTTCTACTCGGCCGTGAAGAGAGGAATACATGGTGCCATTATCGGCTTTAATATAGTTACTTTGATCGTTACATGTTTTGATACTATCGGCAATTGTTTGTTGGCATTGAGCCTCACTGGTAAAGTAGCCGTTTTGAACATAAGTGGCACATTGGCTAGAGTCGCCGTTGCTGGTTTGACAATAACTGGCTAAGTTGTCAATTTTACTGAAAATATATTGAGGAGTAAAATCTGCCTTATCTTTGAGTAAATCATATACCGGTCGGAGAGTATCTTCGGCTTGGTTACCATAAGGACAAAAACTCATAACAAAGAATTTTAATTCGGGTTTGCTAGATTTTTTGGCAGCAAAGACAGAGACTTTGGAATCGGAAGCAGCAATTGGGTTTTGATTTTTTTTCCAAGAATAACCGGAATAAAATGAGGAGGCTAATAGTAAGAGGCCTAGAACAAGGGCTACGGGGGTAGGAATTTTAACAAAAGATTTTGTTTCTGCAACTTTTTTTATTTTTGACATATTGAAAATTAAAACACATTGATTATTCTTCTTCAACTATTGAAATGGCACGAACTGGACAAGAAGAGATA
Organism: uncultured Gammaproteobacteria bacterium; assembly: GCA_964596585.1. Lineage (GTDB taxonomy): Bacteria > Patescibacteriota > Microgenomatia > UBA12405 > UBA12405 > UBA12158. The sequence continues at coordinate 5,356 of CAZQUM010000025.1, read as the reverse complement.
GCTGCATTAATAGTTTCGGTGATAATTTCCGGTTGTTTTTTTACTTTTGCTTTGTAAGTGGACTGGTCCATTTCAAAGGTGTTGGGGTCGATTAAGGGACAGGTATTGCATCCAATACATAAATTTTGATCAAGGACAACTTTTGTTTTTGACATGAGGTAGATTATAACAAAATATCGTTGAGGTAATCGTTGTAAAAACGGCCAGAGAGAATAATGGCATCCAATAGCAGTTTTATCCGATCTTCAGCCTCTTGGCGGGTAAGATATTTTAATTTATTCGGAAAATAATGAAATATTTCATTACGACCGTATTTCCAAGCAGTCCAAAGTTTTTCCGCCAATTCCTCTCCTTTTGGGCTTATATCAGCTAGTTTTTGGTAAATAGAAAATCGTTTGTAGCGCAAAGAAGGATTAAGAGTTTTGCCTACACGAAAACGATCACTTTGGTGACTGTAATTATCAATAACATTGGTTTTTAAGAAAAAATCTTTTAAATATCCTTCGTAAGCTTTGGAAACTGGTGCAACTAAAAAAGAATAGTCATTGATATGGTTTTTTTTTATTAAATCTAAAACAGTAGCAACATCATTGATTAGGGCATCCTGTGAAGGGGAAAGATAAACCTTTGCTTGTTTGATTAATTGGGGGTTAATATCGCTCATCGGGATAAAATTAGTAAAAGACTAAAAATTAAGTTAAAAAATAGAAAGATGTAAAGATAATATTTAAGGTAATCGCTGGGCAATTGTTTTTTTTCTCGGGCAAAAAGCCACGATTTGAGATATTCGGGATTTTCTTTATAGTCAAAATACACTTTTATAAGGAGGTGAAGGTTGAGGGCAAGAGTAAAAGCTTTTATAAAAATATTGGAACTAGAGGTAAAAACAAAAAAAGAAATAGGAATTAAAATAATTTGGAAAAAATAGTGATGAAAAATTAAATTAGTATGTTTGTGACGAGTAGATTCGAGTAATTTTGATAGTGATTTGAAATCGCCTTTTTTCCAAGCAGCCTTTGCCAAACGACTTTCTTCTGGTTCAGGGAAGAGATAAAACCAATAAATAAGGTGATCTATTTCTAAAAAAAGCGATCCTAAAAATAATCCCAGAAAAAGAAAAATAAATTGATACCAAACTACCTTGTGGAAAATCCAGAAGAGGGCAGTCAGTAAAAAAATAATTAAATAAGGAGGTAATTGTTTTTTAAATTCACGGTTCACTAGAATAATATTAACAAATTATTTTATTCGTATCGAAGTGCTTCGATAGGAGATAGTTGACTGGCTTTTTTGGCCGGGGCAACACCAAAAATAATACCAACCAAAAAGGAAACTCCAAATGCAAGAATGACAGAGCCCGGGGTAATCACTGCAGGAAAAAAATTATTGATGGCAAAAGTACCAATAGAGCCCAAAATTATACCGATAAGACCACCGATCCCCGATAGGATTACTGCTTCAAAAAGAAATTGAAGAAGAATGGCGTTAGGATAGGCTCCAATAGCTTTACGCAATCCGATTTCCCGAGTACGTTCGGAAACTGTAACCAGCATGATGTTCATAATGCCGATACCACCTACAACTAAAGAAATGGCGGCAATACCGGTGAGAGCAATCGTTAGGGTTCCAATAATAGCATTGATAGAAGTTAAGAGTTGAGCTGAGTCAAATACAGAAAATTTTTCTTCGTCATATTTTTTTAATAATATTTTTTCTATTTCTGTTTTGGTACTGTCAATTTTATTTTTATCGGAAACCTTTACAATTATTTGTTGGACATTTTCGTTTCCAGTAATTTTGAAGGCTAAAGATAGAGGAATATAAATATTGTCATCCAGGCTGGGACCGCCAAAAGAAGAGCCTTTTTTGTCGATGATTCCAATAACTTTAAAGTTTTTACTTTTGATAATGATTTTTTTACCCAAGGCTGTGCCGTTTGGGAAAAGTTCTTTGGCAATATCAGCTCCTAAAATAGCCACCGGATTATCTTTATCTTCCTCTTCTTTGGTAAACCAACGACCATTTTCATTTGAGGGGGAAGCATTGTTGCTTGGTCCATAAAGATAGTTGGTGCCAACAATACTGGTATTTTTTTTGGAATTACTTGACTTAACCTCGGCAGCGGTTGAGGTTACGGGTAGGATTATATTGGATCGAAGGTTTTTTTTAAGATCGTTGATATCTTTTTGAGTAAAAGAAGTATTTATAATAGAGCTGACACTACTGTTATCAAATCCACCACCTTCTTCACTGAATATTTTTCCAGGACTAACGTATATAGTGTTGCTTCCAAGAGATTCAAATTGTTTATTGACATATATTTTTAGGCCGTTACCGATTGAAGTTAGTAAAATGACAGAGGTGACACCGATAATTACTCCAAGAGAAGTCAGGATAGTTCGGCTCTTATTTTTTAAAACTGAACGAAAACTGCTTTTAACTAAATCTTCAAAAGAGGGTTTTAACATTTTTGGTTGGTGACGTGACCGTCCTTAATAATAACCATTCTTTGAGCTTGTTTGGCTAGATCCATGTCGTGGGTAACTAAGATAATGGTCCTATTCTCATGGTGAAGTTTGTGGAATAATTCAATTATTTCTTTTCCGGATTTAGAATCAAGATTGCCTGTAGGCTCGTCAGCTAAAATAATTTTGGGATTATTAATTAGTGCTCGAGCTATAGCAACTCGTTGCTGTTGGCCGCCAGAAAGTTGGGCTGGGGTATTGACTATTTTTTTTTCAAGGCCAACCTTTTTAAGCATTTCTATTCCTAATTGATTTCGTAATTTTTTGGAAACATCGGAGTAAAGTAGAGGTAAAATGGTATTTTCGAGAGAAGAAGTTTTTGCTAGTAAATTAAATTGTTGGAAAATGAAGCCTAGGGTGATGTTTCGGGTTTTGGCTAATTCTTCTTCATTAAAATGAGAAATATCTTGACCTTCAAGAAGGACTTTGCCAGAGCTAGGATTATCAAGGAGTCCGACTATATGCATTAGGGTAGATTTTCCAGAACCGCTAGGGCCGGTGATGGAGATGAATTCACCTTGATAGATACAAAGAGAAACATCATCTAGAGCATTGAAGGTGGTTGTTCCAGTGGTATAGGTTTTAACAATATGACGGAGCTCAAGAACAGGAATTCTTGATTTAGTTGCTTTTGATAACGACTTGTTCATCAGGATAAAGACCTTCTAAAATTTGGACATCTTCGTCATTTTCAATTCCGATTTGAACATTTCTTTTTTCTAAATTCCCTCCGTTTGATTTAATCCAAAGAAAATATTGATCATTTTCTTGATGCAAGGCATCAATGGATACAGTTAAAGCGTCCTGAGCTTCTTCTAAAACTAGAGTTGCATTACCGCCCATTCCTAGACGGTATTTTAGATCAGAATTATTGGTGGGCAATTGAAAATCGATTTTGTAGACAGTGGAACTTTGACCAGTAACGGGTAAAAAGGCAATTTGGGTAACTTGAGAAGTTATAGTTTCTTCGGGATAGATATCAATGCTAAGTGTGGCTTTTTGACCAATCTTCACTTTTGGAATGTCGGCTTCATCGATTTCGGATTTAAAATAAATTGAATTAGGATCAATAATGGTGATTGTGGCATTGGCGGGCGTAATATTTACTCCAGGATGAGGTTGTTCGATTTTGGTGACAATGCCATTAATTGGGCTCCAAATAGTGGCGTATTTAACGGCTAAATCATTTAATTCATAATTAATTACGGAGTTGTCTAGTGAGTTTTGAGAACGGACTAAAATTCGTTCCATCTCGTCAGTAAGGATAAGAGCCTCTTTTTCCTTTTTGTATTTATCTTGAGTGTCGTCAAAACGGGATAATTCGCTACGATAATTGTTGAAAGAGACTTCCAATTGTTTTCGTAATTCTTGTTTATCTAAAGAGCTTAGAGATTGCCATTTTTTTACAGGATCCCCTTCTTTTACTCCTACCCAAGCAAGTCGACCACTGGTTTGAAAACGGACTTCAGCAATATCTTGAGCGTAGATAGAACCAGAAAGAATTAATTCTTTTTTAATATTTTTATATTCCGGTTTAATAATAGTATCCTTGGCAGTATTAAAATTTTCTGGTTTATCAAGTCTTTTTGCCTGAACTCGAGAATAGACAAAAAATAAGGCTAAGAGTGTTAGCCCCCCCCAAAGAATTTTATTTCGATGTTTTTTAAAAAAAATCATGCAGAGGCATTATAGCCTATCTTGATCTTTTTTCAAGCGAAGTTGCTTTAATTTCCACATAAAAAGAGCAGCCCGGTTTTTGACGGTTCCTGGATTGTGGTCTTTGACGAAATAACGGGCAGTTTCCAACATTTTTCGGTCTTCATTTTTGCATAAACGAATGTAGAGAGATTTGTGGTCCCAGTCGTTGAGTTCGTCGGCAAGTTCCAAACCATATGCCTGATATTCATTTTTGACATATTTTTTTCTTTTATCAAAATTTTCCTTAAACAGGGTTAAAGTTTCAGATATAGGTGTTGGTTGGGTGGTTTTTTTCATGGGTGGACCTTGGCGGACTTGAACCGCCCTCTTAGCAATGCGAATGCTATGCTCTGCCAGATAAGCTAAAGGCCCATTTGGTCTATTTTATCAAGAATTTCGGGAATAATTTTGTTAATTTGTTCTTTTTCTTCCTTGTTGAAGGGTTGGAGGACATAGTCTTCTGCAGACTGGCTAATTTGGGGATGGGCAATACCGATACGCAAACGCCAAAAAGTTCTGCTGCCTAGATGATCAATAATAGATTTGACGCCATTGTGCCCAGCGGCCCCCCGATCAAATTGAAGTCGCCACTCCCCCACTGGTAAATCAAGATCATCGTGAATAATATAAATATTTTCAGGAGGAATTTTGTAAAAGGAAGATATTTTTTTTGCGGAAATTCCTGAATTATTCATATATTCGGTAGGTGTGGCTAAAATATTTTTAGACCACTCCCCTACTCTGGAATTTAGTTTTTTTTGAAGGTGAAGAGGAGGTAAATTTTTGGAAAGGATAAATTTTTTCAAGATAAATGATCCAAGATTATGACGGGTGGATTCGTATTTTTTTTCCGGATTACCAAGGCCTAAGATTAGTTTCATTTTGATACTATTTTATATATTTTTATATTTATATATTGTCTAAGGATAGGTTTTATTTAATTTGATATATAAGTTAGCAGTTTGATAGGTATTCTGCTATATTTACCGAAGCTAAGTCATTTTAGCATTTTATTTAAATCTTCTTCGTTGATAATTTTGGTGCCAAATTTTTTGGCATTAATAAACTTTGATGAGTTGGATTCTAATTCGTTGTTAATTAAATAATCGGTATTTTGAGATACTGAAGCATGA
>CAZQUM010000024.1:4410-8006 GCA_964596585.1 uncultured Gammaproteobacteria bacterium | reverse complement strand
AGCGTTATCCTGAAACCTACCAAGGTATTGCTATCCAACAAGGCTACAACCAGCTTCAAGAAAGTCTTTCTGAAATAAAAAAATATCTTCACGAGGGCCGTCCGCTTCTCAACAAAACATCTTGGTTGTTGGGAAAAGATAACCCTAGAAATTATTTAATAATTTTTCAAAATGACGGAGAACTCCGACCTAGCGGTGGCTTTTGGACAGCCTATGCCACCATGACTATGAAAGATGGAAAAATAAGTCCGGGAGTTGCCAGTAATATTTATGATTTAGATGACCGACTTTCTAGCACCACTCCTGCACCTCGATTGCTCAAGACTTATCACATCAATGTACCATATTTAAACCTAAGAGATTCTAATTTATCACCTGATTTTCCCACTGACGCCAAAATATTTTTAGAGCAATACTACAAGGCTACGGGGAGTAAAACTAAATTCGATGCTGTAATTGCCCTCGACACAAAAGTATTAGTCGATATTGTAAAAGTATTGGGTAAATTAGATACTCAAGTTGGAACCTTTACCGCTGATCCCGATCCTCGCTGTGATGGCTGTCCCAAAGTTATTTACGACCTCCAATGGATTGCTGGACGCCCTCGTAATTACATTGAAGCCGACAGGAAAGGTTTTTTGGGTCCAGTTATGCACGCCCTTTTAGCCAACTCTTTGGGTTCAGAAAAAGAAAAAATGCCTGCTTTGGCACAAGCCTTTTTTGATAATATTTATCAAAAACACATTCTTTTTTATTTTACCGACGAAGATTTGCAAAAAGCAGCTGAAGCTACCAACATCGCTGGTCAAATCACTCAAAGTGATGCTCAAACTGATTATTTCCACCTCAATGATGCCAACTTTGCTTCAGCCAAAAGTAATATTTTTATTACCCAAAAAATTAAACATGAACTTGATTCAAAAAATGGGCAAATAAAACATAAATTTACAATTACCTATACAAACCCCTCCAAAGCCTCTAATTGTAATTTAGAAAGAACTAGCGGTCTTTGTCTAAATGCTTCCTCCTACCGAAACCTATTTAGATTTTACGTACCTATAGGCAGTGAATTAACAAAAATAACTGGATCAGAAATCGAGCCAGTAAAATATGAAGAACTGGGCAAACAAGTTTTTGAAGGCTTTTATGGAGACAAATATCCACTTTATGCTGATTCAAGCAATAAAGTTACCCTAGAATATACATCCTCAGTAAAACCGGAAAAAAATTACACTCTTCTTTTGCAAAAACAGCCCGGCACCAAGTCTGTTGACTATGAATTAGTAGTCAACGGCCAGAAATATCAGGAATTTTCTTGGTCAGGAGACAAAAATATACGACTTTCTCTTTAATGAATCCCTATTTTATAAACACTCAAGCTTTGGTACTCAACCGAAGAAAGAGACAAGAAGGGGATTTATTAGTAACACTTTTTACTGAATCTTTAGGCAAAATAAATTGTATAGCCAAGGGTGCCCAATCAATTAAAAGTCGGCGTCTCGGCCATCTAGAAATTGGAAATCTTATTCATTGCCACCTCTACCAAAAAAATAATTTTTATTGGTTGTCTGAATCGGAAGCAATCGAAGTATTTTTAAACAATCCAAAAAAATTATCTCAATACGCTCTTCTATTTTTCTTTTATGAAGTCGTCAACCAATTATTACCTCTATCAGAGCCTTCAACCGCAGCCTATGAATTAATGACCGTTGCCACCAAAGCTATTTCTCAAGACAATTATTCTCAATTTATTGATTGTGAAATCAACCTAATTCAACAATTGGGTTATGGTCTACCCTCAGAAATAAGTTTAAGTTACAAACAAAAAAAATACCAACAGACTCAATTCCTCCTCCGTAAATATTTTGAATCTATTCTCGAAAAACCAATTAGTAGTAGTGTATTCTCTAATTAGTGAAAGACATCTTATTAAAAATTTTAATTTTTTTAAATATTGTTTTTATTGCCTTAACCCTATATTTCTCTAGGTGGATTTTTTATTATCAATATGAGCCCGAATATTATGAGAATTACTATTATCACTCACAGTGGAATATTCCTAATAGTGTTCGGGGTATTGGAGATGGAGATCTATATAAATTTGTTGGTTACCAATTGGCTAACGGTGAAAATCCTTTTAACATAAATTATGAAGTTCCGCCCTTAGTTAAATTACTTTACGGTATTGCAGAAAAATATATCGGAAATCCTTACATTGTAAGTTTAGTTTTTTATTTCCTTTCTATCTTTGTTCTATATAAATTTTCAGAAATTATTCTCAATAAAAATAAAGTACTTATACAATCCTGCATTCTTTTATTTGTTTCTTCCCCCTTTATTGCCACCCAAATAAAAGAAACTATGCTAGATTTGCCATTAACTTTCTTTTTTTTATCTCACCTTTACTTTTTTCACAAATATTATCAAACAAAAAATATAAAGGATATATTTTTCTCTGGCTTATTATTAGGCTTTGCTACTGGTGCGAAGATAGGAGTATATACCCCAATTCTTGGCATGTTTAGTTTTTTTATACTACTCTTTACCAAAGAAAATAAGCAAAAAATTCAAACACTTTTTACTTATACCGCCAGCGTCTTCGGTGGCTACATCCTCTCCTATATTTCCTATTTTCTAAAGCATCCAAACCCAATACCATGGATAAAATTACATCAAAAAACTATATCATTTTATTTAGGAACACAAAACAGCCACTATATCGACAAACTGAATCAAATAAAAGGCATTTTCCTAAACCGATACCTTGGTTTTTGGAAAGATGCCACACTAAGTACCTTAGGTGATTGGTCTCCGCTTCTTCCTATCGGTACCCTTTTAATAATTGTTGCATTTTATTTCGCCTTCAAAAATAAAAATAAATCTTTACTTTATATAGCTCTATTTTCTACTACAATCTTATTTATCAACAGTATTATTCCCTTTTATCCTCGTTATTTAATGCCGCTAATACCTATATTTTGTATATTTATTGTATATTTTTTTCAAAAGAAATATTTAGTTTTAATTTTTGCCATAGCCTTACTTAATATTCCATTTTTCTTCAAATCGCTAGCTATTAATAAAAATACTGGCACTCTTGAAACTACAATATCCTTTTTAAATACCCGAAATTACCGACAATTATACCGAGCTCTGCCCCAAGAACAAAGAAAAGAAATACCTGAACAATATTTTATTGATAATATGGAAAATTTTTTCAGTAAAATAGGTACCTATCAAATTAATTATCGGCTTGATAAAAACAATAACTATGTAGCTCAAATTATTACCCAATATGGCAATATTGAGCATCACGGTCAATTTAATCTTAAAAAAGTTAAAAATCAGTGGAAATTAATCTGGCACTGGGATTATCTATATCCAGAATATCAACCAGATTATGAAATTATTGTTCGTGAAGATACAAAAACACCTATAGTCCGAGATTATTATATTATTCCTAGAACCCTTATTGATTGGGGAGAAGGACTCTCGCAAACTCAAGAAATTACTGGCATTGACCAAAAAATTATCAATGAAAGAATTAGGTATTCAATACCAGATAAATATCACCGCTGGATAGGAAATTTACCTCC
>CAZQUM010000024.1:0-4400 GCA_964596585.1 uncultured Gammaproteobacteria bacterium | reverse complement strand
ATCTAAGTAATAGTCCCTTTGGTCTAACTATTATTTCCCATCATAGCAAAGCCACAATTTTTTTTATCAATTCTCATGATCAAACAAAATATTTACTAAACTGACAGGTTATAATATCCCTATGAACTCAGATCAAAATGATAAGGTTTCAAAAATCGTTGCACTGTGTAAACGCCGGGGAATTATTTTTCAAAATTCTGAAATTTATGGCGGTGTTCAGGGTTTTTATGATTATGGACCGATTGGTTCTTTAATGAAAAAAAACTGGAAAGATCTTTGGTGGACTGATAATGTTATCCGCCGCCGCGACATTGTCGGTATCGACGGTTCAATTATTACTCATCCAAAAGTATGGGAAGCTTCGGGCCATGTCAAAAATTTTGCCGATATTATGGTCGAATGTAAGTCATGCCATAAAAGATTCCGGCCGGATTTGTTGGACGATCAGTCAAAATGCCCCGAATGTGGCGGACAATTTACCGAAGAACGAAAATATAATATTCTTTTTGAAACCGATATAGGAGTTGTTGAAGGTGAAAAACTTCATGCTTATTTAAGGGGAGAAGCCTGTCAAACTATCTACCTCGATTTTAAAAATATCGTTGACTCAACTCGAGTCAAAATACCTTTTGGTATTGCTCAAATAGGTAAAGCCTTCAGAAATGAAGTAACTCCAAAAAATTTTCTTTACCGTACTCGTGAATTCGAACAGGCTGATATACAATTTTTTTGTCACCCAAACGATATGGATAAATATTTTAATTATTGGAAAAAAGAAAGGATGGAATGGTATCAAAAATTATTTAATCAAAAAGACGATCTTCGCTTCCGTCAACACCAGCCAAACGAGCTGGTTTTTTACGCTAAAAAGGCTTTTGATATTGAATATCATGCCCCTTGGGGATGGGCCGAAATGGAAGGAATACACTGGCGTTCAGATTATGACATAACTCAACACTCCAAATTCAGTGGCCAGGATTTATCTTATACTGATCCCGTCACTCAGGAAAAATATCTTCCCTGGATAACCGAAACTTCTGGAGGAGTTGATCGCAGTTTCTTTTTTATACTCCTTGATGCTTATCAGGAAGAGAAAACTGAATCTGGCGATATCCGTACTGTTCTTAAAATTAATCCCCATCTTGCTGCCTATAAACTTGCTATTTTCCCCTTAGCTGCCAATAAACCAGAATTATTAAAATTATCACAAAAACTTTATCAAAACCTTTCGCAAAAGTATTCTGTTGACTACGACGATAGCAGTAATATAGGTAAAAAATATCGTCGTCAAGATGAAATTGGTACTCCATGGTGTATCGTAGTCGATTATCAAAGTTTAGAAGACAATACCGTCAGTCTTCGAGATAGAGACACCATGAAACAAATCCGTCTAAATATTGATAAAATTGACACTTGGCTATCATTAAAGTTAAACTAAAGACATGAAAAAATATCTTCTTATTTTGGCGGCTGCAATGTTAACCCTATCAGCCTGTGGCAAAAAAAAGCCAACCCAAACAATTACTCCAACACCAGCTCCCAGAGTAGTCGAACTTTCTGAAACTGATCGACCCAATATTGCCCTTTTTCCCCGAAATGATGGTCATGAATTAACACTAACAATAAATTCTATTACAGAACAAATCCATGGAATAGAATATGAATTAACCTACACTGCCACCGACGGCAATATTCAAATAGAAAAAGGTGCCGGGGGTGTTATTGAAAGTTCAGATCTGCAAAACGGTAAAGTTGAACGTAAAATTCTTCTTGGCACCGAAAGCTGTACTAACGGCTGCAAATATAAATACGACGCAGGTGTTACTGGGGGCAACTTGAGTTTTATCTTTACCACCAAAGATAATCAGATAGCCACTTTTGAAACTCCATTTATTTTAAAAAGTAGTGCCGATGTTAAAAAAGCTGGCAATCAAATTACATGGCCTGAAGAAAATTTTTCACAAAAACCGTCCAAAAACTCGCCCTTCTATGTAGTTCATCGCGACTATAAATCTGCCGAATTTGTCATAAATCCGGTTCTATAATCATGACTTATCATCAACCTGTCCTCTCTGATGAAGTCCTAAATTTTTTTCAACCTCTAAAAGGTCATATTATCCTTGATTGTACTTTAGGAAATGCTGGACACACTATAGAATTCCTAAAAAAGGGAGCTACTGTTTTTGGTCTTGATGCCGACCCCATTAATTTAAAAATTGCCACCGATAGAGTCAAAAAAGAAAAATATAATAAAAAATTTCACCCAATACTAGGTAATTTTGCCAATCTAAATCAAATCCACCCCCAACATATAAAAGTGCCCTTAGATGCACTTTTTGCCGATCTTGGACTTAGTCAAAACCAACAAGTTTCTATTCGACGTGGTTTTTCTTTTGCTGACACTGAATCTTTAGATATGCGTCTCAACCCCCAAAAACAAAAAATAACCGCTGAAGAAATAATCAACACTTGGGACAAACAGCAACTCTACAATCTCTTTACAAAATATTCACAGGAAAAATTGGCCAAACCACTAGTTTTTGAAATAATTCAAGCCCGTCAAAAAAAACCCATAACTACCGGCACCCAACTTGCCAGCATAATCAATGGCTATTATCAAAAAAAACATTATCGTTCAAAAATAAATCCCTCCACTAAAATCTTTATGGCTCTCCGAATCGCTGTTAACAACGAATTTAATCATCTTCAAAAACTATTAGTTACCTCTAAAAAAATAATAAAAGAAGGCGGTAAAATAGGTATTATTACCTTTCATTCAGGAGAAGACAGGATTGTTAAAAACTATCTCCAACAAAATAAAATCAAATCAAAAAAATTTTCTGCATCATACAGCGAAGTAAAAAGAAATCCTCTCTCTCGTTCAGCTATGTTTAGATGTTTCTTAAATAATGACAATTAACAGAGGTCTGGCTGCAGTTGCCTTTGCTCTAATTATTTTTCAAATATTATTTTCTATTTATTATTCAATTAGTATCATTGACTTAAATCAGCAATATGCTCATTTAAGTCAAAAATACGAACAATTAAATATTGACAACCAAAGTTTAGAAATAGACTACACCTCCAAATTTGCCATCAATGGACAAGTCACGCCCTAAATTCCTTTTAATTTGCTTATATATTATATTTGCCATAATTTTAGGCAAATTATTTTACATACAGGTAATTTCCGGGCGAGAGTTACACGAACAAGCCCTATCTCAGATATACAAAATTGTGAAAATTTTTCCACACCAAGGTAAAGTTCTTAGCCGTGATAAGTATCCTCTAAGTCTTGGTTACAGTTATTATAGTTTAGCCCTATACAAGCCAAATTTTAAAAAAGATCTTGATGAAATTCTTGCAGACATCACTACAATAAAAAGTGATTTTGCCACCCAAAATGCTCAATTAATTGAGAAATTCAGAAATCCGAATCAAAAATGGCTTCAATTTAAAGGCGAATTCAATACCTCTGAAAAAAAACTCCTTTCTAAAACCAGCGGATTAGAATTTGAGCTTAAACAGCGTCGCTATTATCCAGAAGGGGAATTAGCCAAAGATATAATTCTAAATTTAGAAAAAAAATATTCCAAACAAATTAGTGGTCAAGTTGGGTTTAAAAGAAATGTAGTTGACGGTACCGGAATTGGATTGTTAACACGAAAAAACTGGCAAAAAAATGAAATGGACGGTAAAGATCTTAACAGCACCATTGATAGAAGAATCCAAAAGATAGCCCAAGACACCCTCCAAACTGGCATTGATACCTACCAAGCTCAATCTGCTTCTCTGATAATTCTTGAACCAAAAAGCGGAGAAATATTAGCTATGGCAACAGCCGAGGCTAGTCCTAGCGCTAGCTTTACTATAAAAAATATTGCTCATTTATTTGAGCCGGGATCTATTTTTAAACCTCTCGTTATTGCCTCTGCACTAGACTCAAATAGTATTAATCAAAATTGGAGCTGTGCCAACTGCAACCAGCCTCGTAAAATCGGTGAATACACAATCAACAATTGGGACAAGCAAGTTCATCCTGATACCAATCTTTTTGATACCATCAAAAATTCCGATAATATCAGCATGAGTAATATAAATAGTGCTATGGGGTTAAATAAATTTCTAGATTATTACCAGCGTCTCAAATTCAATCAAAAAACTGGTGTTGAATTAGTGGGTGAATCAATTTCACCTCTAAAAGACTATTGGTCAGACATAGATTTTGCCACCGCTTCTTTTGGTCAGGGAATTGCTGTTAATCAATTGCAAATGGTGCAAGCTTTTAATACTTTAGCCAATAATGGAAAATTAGTTATGGCTCATATAAATCAAAATACACCAATTCAATCTTCAGTAGTTTTTTCCCAAGAAACTACTGATTTTGTAAAAAAATTGTT
>CAZQUM010000023.1:0-8161 GCA_964596585.1 uncultured Gammaproteobacteria bacterium | reverse complement strand
CCGTTCTCTCCACTGATAAGTACAATAAAATGCATTCCAGCAATGTTTGCAGCACGCATTTGAGCAATAACATAACGCCCTGATTTTATTTCTTTATCAACGACCTCAACACTAAAAGGCACTTGCCGATAAGTATATCCAGAAGGGGCTACGGGGGTGCTCATGTATGCAGTATTACCAAAAAAATTATCGGAATTTGAAGCATAAACCAAAGGATTCATTGAAGAATTACCTGTTTTTTTGTAAACCATAGAGACACTACTGATAAAACAACCAACTGAACCGACAGTATCGCTGGAATTACCAATAAACTTCTTACACCAAATAGGGTCTCTTTGTGAGTAAAAATTACCATCGCTACCGCCGCCTGGAGAAGAGTCAAGGCATGTACTACCTCCAGCGGAATCAGAAAATCGCCGTAGTGAATTTAACTGGCTTTGAGCTTCAGCTAGTTTTTTTTCGTAGGTCTTTTCATCATTTTTTGTTGCAACCAAGAGTTTGTTTTTAGAAGATTTTTGCTCATCAAGTGATTTTTGTTGAGCAGCAAGTTTTTTCTCCTGACTTTCAAGTTCTTCCTGTTTTTCGGCTTTAGCTTGTTTTTGAAGATCCATATTTGTACGATTGGTTTCCATTTCCACAAGAGTATTTTGGCTATTTTGTTGTAGTACGGAAATATATTTATAATTTTGTAAAAAATTGTTAAGAGAAGTGAAATTTAACAAGCCCATAAATGGCAACCTTTTTTCTAGTTTGTAGTTTTGGGCTACTTGTTGGATATATACTGCCGAGAGGTTGTTTAATGACACGTCTAAATCCCCTATTTTTACACTTAAATCTGCTATTTCATTCTTTAATATTCCAATGGTGGAAGTAGTTTGCTTAATTTTCAATTCAGTCTGGGCAATTTGAGTGTCGAAAATCTTGATTTGATTACTAAGTGTGTTTTTTTGTTTATTCAGTTCTGCTAGCTTCTGGGAAAGTTCAGAGATTACTTTTTCCAACTCCTCTGCACTCTGAGAGTAGGCAGGAGAAGTAAAGAAGGAGAAAAATATTAGTAAAAGAAGTAGTATCTTTTTTACCATTTAATATATCTTTTAGCTCCCAACCAACCCGCACTAAGACCAATGATGACACCGACAAGCACTTCCATAATCATGATGACAATTTCCATAAAACTAAATTTGGGAATAAAATTAATAGGGTTAAAAAAATTATTAATAGGCTGACGCAAATTGTAGATAATTAAAAAACTAATCACAAAGCCAAGGAAACTACCAATAAAACCATAAATTGCCCCTTCAAGCAAAAAAGGTCGTTTTACATAAAAGGTGGAGGCTCCGAGAAGCCGGGAAATTTTGATTTCGTCCTTTCGATTGGTAATTTTCATTCCCATTAGGGTAAAAATAACTAAAAATGAAATTGTAAAAAAGATGATAACTAAGGTAAAACCAAATATACGGGCAATTTTAGTCCAAGAAAGTAGGGATTGGACAACATCTTTTTGATAAATTACTTCATCAACTTCATTTTTTGAGGTAAATTTTTGAGCAATAACCTCTAGAACACGGGGGTCGCTGGATGAGACTTCAATAGAAGCAGGAAGAATAGAGGAAGTAACCATTTCAGTTAAAAGTGGATTGTCTTTATTCATTTCCTTGTATAATTCAAGAGCTTTTTCTTTGGAGATTTTTCTAATTTCCCTAACCTGCGGAATGGCTTTGATTTCTTCTTCCAAAGAATTTATGGCACTTTCATCTAAACCATCCTTGAGGAAAATAGTAATTTCCGGTTTGGTTTCGAAATAATTGAGAACATGACTAAGGCCACGATTCAAAAAAATAAAAGAATTTAAAAGGAAAAAGGAAAGAAAAACAGTTATAAAAGCGATTAGGCTCTGAAAGGGGGAACGGCGAATATGATGAAGGGTAAGCTTAGCTAGTCTCATTTTTACCTAAATGAATAACTTTTTTATCGAGTGATTCAATAAAATCAAGGTTGTGGGTAGTCATAACAATGGTGGTGTTAAATTTTTCATTAATTTCCTGAAGAATTTTTACTAAATTCCAGGCATTAGCTGGATCAAGATTTCCAGTGGGTTCATCAGCTAAAATTACTTCTGGCTCAATGGCTAAGGCACGGGCTAGAGAGGCTCGCTGTAGCTCACCACCAGAAAGCTGAGAAGGGAAAAGAAAATAACGATGTTGGAGTTTAACCGTTTTGACAACCTCATCAATACGAGAAGGAATTTTACTGGCAGGATAACCAACAATATCCAAAGCTAAGGCTATATTTTCTTCAATGGTTAAATCGTTGATTAATTGAAAATCCTGAAATATTACTCCTATTTTTTTGCGTATCCTATCGATAACTTTTTTATCTTTTGTGACAGCTAGATGGTAATCGTCAATTATTACTTCACCGCTATTGGGCTTTACTTGGTTGAGTATTAGTTTAATTAGGGTGGATTTGCCTGATCCGCTTGGACCGGTAACAAAAACAAAGTCACCGGGTTTAATTTTTAGGTCTAAGTCCTTGAATACATTGATTAGCCCATAGTTTTTGGAAACTTTATCAAATACTATTTTCATTTTATTCTAGGACTTTGACAGTGCCAACGTCGAGAAACCAACCAGTTTTGTTGGAAGCGTTGGTTTGACCTTTAATTTCAACCTTGCGGCCAACGAATAAATCAAGATCGACTGTGGATGAAGTAAGTGAAGCCCGTTGAGTTGCTCCTCCTTCTCGTTCAAGAATGTGAGTGCCGACTCCATTAATACTCCCCGCTTCAATGGTGCCAATAGCGGCATCAGTAAATTCAGCGGATGAATTGCCGTATATTTTATCAACTTGAATTTCGTCTTTATTTTGAATACTTTCAGTGCTGATTGTGTCTGTCTTAGTTTGGATTGAAGGAGATGTTTTAGGGGAATTCTTTTTAGGAGCAAGGCGGGAAAGTAGCAAGCCTGTGGGAATTGATAACAGTAGAATTATTAAAATAATTTTAACTGATGGCCCTGATTTTGATGTGAGTGTAGGGCTAATGTGAGTAGGTGTAGGGTTTTTAGAAATATGTGGAATATCCATATTTGGATAAATACTAATAATCCAGTATAGCAGGTTATTTTTTTCTAAATACAACTACCAGCGTATCGCGACGGCTGGGAAATATAAGCAATAAAAAATAAAGCAGCCATTTACTAAGTCGGGTAAAAAAGGGTTCTTGTGATACTTTTCGCCGAAAAGGTGGGTATGCAATTAAATATTGGCTCTGACTGACTAGCAGATTTTTTGGAGCAAAGGAAATTAGCTCTGAAAGAGCATACTCTCTTTGGTGGCGAAAATTGTGGGGTTGTTCTAATTGGAAAAGCGGGAAATAGATATTTTTTCCGATTATTAGGGAAAATAAATTATGCAGTCGAAGGACATTGGGTGTAGTGACAATAAAAAAGCCACTAGGTTTTAGGCAACGAGTAACTTCTGAGTATAAGTGATTGATACCAGTACCCAAATGCTCGACTACTTCACTAAGGATAATAAGATCAAAATAATTTGATTTATAGGGTAAATTATCCGTTTCCAAATTTAGGATGTCAATATTTTTTTGAGACATACTCTCTTGGACCGAGGCTACTCCATAACTTTCATAACCAGATTTTTTGAGTTTTTTTAGAAGAAAATCTGGATAGCATCCTAGATCTAAAACCCGAGCTTTTGGGGGAATTTTTAGAGACTGAATTAAGGAAAATAATTTATCAAGACGGTATTGGTGGATTGCCAGATAGTTAGGACTCATTAATTTTATCCTGAATTGACTGATGCAAATTACTAAAATCACGATCCTTGGTTAGAAAAACCCATTGCTTGTTGATGAATTTTTGGGGATGGTAAAAAAGGTCTTTGTCGGGATCCTCTCCGGCAGGCAATGAGTGGCGTTGTATTTGAAAATTACGTAATGTTTTGGAATTTTTTATTATGTAAGCTATAATTTCTGAATCATAAAAATCATGATCTAGACCTTGCCAAAATTGATAGAGCTTGGGGAGGAGCTTGGGTTTTATATCAGTTTTTAATTTATTGAAAAGAGCAGTGATAAGTTGTTGTTGGCGTTCTATTCGGCCCAAATCAGTACCACCATCAGCGATAGTATCGGCGCTTTTTCGGGAACGGACGAACTCAGTAATATTGGTACTATCTAAATGAAGCCAGCCAGCCTGAAACTCAACAGTTTTATAGATAGGAATATTTGGTGATGGATTTTTTATATAATCTGGATTGGGATATTGATGATCTATAAAAGAGTTTTCTAAGTACAGGTCAATACCCCCCAATAAATCTGCCAGTTCTTTTAGATTATCGGTGGTTAAAATTAAAACATTATCAATTTTTTGGCCAGTTATACGGCCATAATTATTTTTAATATAATTAATTTGTTCGTATTTGTCGGTTAATTTTAAGGAATTTGGATATATTTCATTTATTTTAGAATTTAAGGAGTAATCCCATAAATCACGAGGCAAAGAAAAAAGGTGAGCCTTTCCTTTTTGAAAATCTATGTGCGCCAAGATTATAGTATCGGTAACTGAGCTTTGTTCTAAATCGTCATCACGCTTATCAAGGCCCAAAAGCATAACATTTAAGGTCGGTTGATTTTTAGTTTTTATAGCGCTAAATAATGTACTACGCCAGTATTTGGAATTTAAAGCAGTTTGTCGGGACCATTGAAAAAAAATAAATACAGTGAGAAACAAGAAACAAAAAAAGATGGATAAGAATATTTTAGAAATTGTTTTCATAATTTTAGTTCTGCACTAATAAAGGCATCCAGTTCTCCATCTAGCACTGCCGTGGTATCTGAAGTTTCATATTGAGTTCTCAGGTCTTTAACCATTTTATATGGGTGAAGGACGTAGGAGCGAATTTGATGTCCCCAACCGGCAAGAACATTTTCCCCTTTTATATCTTTTTTTTCGGCATTCATTTCGGCTTCTTTGAGTGCCCATAGTTTTCCAGCTAACATTTGCATGGCTATGAGCCTGTTTTGATCTTGAGAACGCTGACTTTGACAGGTAACGGTAATCCCAGTAGGTTTGTGAACAATTCGAACTGCAGTAGACACCTTGTTGACATTTTGGCCACCGTGCCCACCGGCTCTAAAGGCACTAAATTCAATTTCATCGGGATGAATGTTGATGTCAGCACTATTTTCTATTACGGGCGACACCTCCACCTTGGCAAAGGAGGTTTGCCGAAGCTGGTCGGCATTAAAGGGCGACAGGCGGACTAAGCGATGAACCCCATTTTCTCCGCGCAGGTAGCCATAGGCAAAGGGGTGGTTGATTTTGAATGATACGGATTTTATTCCGGCTTCATCACCCAAGGTCATGTCTAAAAGTTCGTGTTTCCAGGATTTTTTTTCAAAATAACGGAGATACATACGCTGAAGCATAGAGGCCCAATCCATAGCCTCAGTACCTCCTTGGCCAGAGTGAATTGAAAGTATTGCATCATTTTTATCGTATTTACCAGATAAATATGTTTTTAGTTCTAGTTCCTCAATATCTTTAGCGGTAATACTGATACGATCAGAAAGTTCTTTTTCTAGGGAAGGATCGGGATTTTCCTCTAAAAGCTGTGTAAATTCAAGTAGGTCGCTTAATTCTTTTTCGAGGGCAGAAATACTGCTAATGGTTTTTTGAAGATCGGAAAGTTCCTGCATTATTTTGCTAGCATCAGAAGGGTTAGACCAAAGAGACTGATCCTGACTTTTTAGTTTTAGTTCTTTTTCAGATTCTAAAATTAGAGAGTAATTAAGTTTACTTTTTATAAATTCAAGTTTAGTTTGCAGATCCTGTGGCTTCATGTTTTTTGTCTATACTATTTATAATATCGTCATATAATTTGGTGATAATGCCTTTTTTTATTTCTGCCCACTGATTTCCAAGATAAGATTCAAGCTGGTCTTGATAATGGGTAAATTTTTGTTGAAGGTTTTGAGTATCAGTTTCGGATATTATAGCTGAGGAAGTGGATAATGGTAAGTCTAGTTTTAAAGCTGATGGAAGATTAATACGGTTAACTGAAAGATAGCCTATGGCTAGGTAAAATAAAAAAGCAAAAATAAGCCAACGCATAATTACCCCTATACTAAGATGGAATTCGCGTTTTTTGAGTTTTTTAGCCACTAAATTAGTGTATCACTTACCCTCTAGCCAATTAATGATTGGAGTGTCTCCATAGAGGCATTTATTTTCTGCTTCACTATAGGCTAAAGGTACACCGATACCCTGTGAACTATCAATTTCCGGACATTTGGCGACAGTTTCAAGCATCAATTTTTGATTTTGGGAATCATTATCAATTGACTTTTTTGCTATTTTTAGGCGAGAGTTAAGGTCATTTTCGGCAATGTAGTCTTCTACTTTTTGACAATGAGGGCAACTCTGACTAGAAAATAAGAGTAAATCTGCTTCTGAGTCGGGGAAACTTTGATCTGAAGGTTGATTTTGGGGTTTAAAGATAAAATAACTGCCGATACCAACTAAAACAAAGAGAATAATGATTATTTTTTTCATTTGGTGTCGGTAGTCATGGAAATAATTTTGTCACCTTGGACAATTTTATCCAAAACCTCTAATCCAGAAACAACTTCTCCAA
Organism: uncultured Gammaproteobacteria bacterium; assembly: GCA_964596585.1. Lineage (GTDB taxonomy): Bacteria > Patescibacteriota > Microgenomatia > UBA12405 > UBA12405 > UBA12158. The sequence continues at coordinate 1,507 of CAZQUM010000023.1, read as the reverse complement.
AATTAACGTAATCACCAGTCAAATGTTGACAGCCTTCAGTAGCGAAACAGATGAAAAACTGAGAATCGTTGCTAAATTCTTTGGTATCGCTGCCTCGAGCTAATCCAAGACTGCCCCGTTGAAAAGGGATTTGGTTTAACTCGGATTTTTGCAGTCCTCCACCCGCGCCAGTACCGGTAGGATCCCCTCCTTGAGCCATAAAACCTTCAATTACTCGATGAAAAGTAAGATTATTGTAAAAGCCTTCGTTGACTTTTTTTAGAAAATTGGCAGTGGTATTTGGAGCCTCATTTTCATAAAGTTTAATGACGATTTGACCGTCTTTTGTATTTAGTCCGACCATATTTTCGATATTGTTTTGCCCTTTACTAGGGGAAATTGTAATAGAAGAAGAATCTGGAGCAGAGGTGGAGGGGCTAGGGGGTATTTGGGTATTATTTTTGGTAGCACATGAAGAGAGTAGAAGCATGGTCAACAAGAGTATAAAAATTTTCATTATTTATTTTAACAAAAGAAGTACTCTAGGGGTACCTTGATTTATATCTTCTTTTTTGAGTGAGGTAGGAAAATCATGAATAGATTCAAGTAAGGTCTGATAGCTATAACGAAAATAGGCACCCAAACGAGTACCGACGTCATGGACAATGAATTGTTGCTGGTCATCATCGTAGCCAAGAATGACAAGAGAGTGATACCAGGGGCCGCCACTTTTGAAATTTTTATTTTCTTTAAATAGAGTTTTGCCGTTGGCGGTAATTATCACCGGAATATCTTGGGAAATAGCTGTTTTTATATCGTTGGGTGAAGGATTTTCAATAATTTTTGTTTGATAATCCCATAAATCGGCGGACATAGAGGCCATTTGGGAAAGGTTGATATCCCCTCCCCATTCCTTTTCTTGTTGATAGTCAAAAAGCTTCTGATAAGCAGAAAGTATTTGAGGAATATCTGGATTTTGCTGTTGATAATAAAAATAAAGATTTAAAAGAGCAGCTTCTTCACAAGCATCCTGCCAAGGTTGATCCCAATTTTTTTCGGGAGCTTGGGGAATAAAAGCTGTTCTAATCAGGTGACGGTTTGGTAACTGGGTATCTATTATAATTTCAGTTGGCTTTGGAGCAATTTCTTCAACAATATTTTGAATTTGATGTTTTTGGGGTAAATTTGGACGAAAACGAAAAAACAAATAGGAACAAAAAAGGAGAGATAGTGTGCCAAAGGCAAGAATAAAAAAGCTTTTCATTATGAGTATTTTAGTGGTAAAATCGACGGATGCAAATTGCCGGTGATATCAGAAATATAGCTGTAATTGCCCATGTAGATCATGGTAAGACAACTTTGGTGGATGCAATGCTAAAACAAACCCACTCTTTTAGGGAAAATCAAAATGAGATGCAAATGACAAGAATTATGGATAGCGACGATTTGGAAAGAGAAAAAGGAATTACTATTTTATCGAAAAATACATCCGTTTTTTATAAAAATACAAAAATTAATATCATAGATA
>CAZQUM010000022.1:1840-8831 GCA_964596585.1 uncultured Gammaproteobacteria bacterium | reverse complement strand
GGACATCAGCCTTTGGAGCTGAGTATTGTGGTTCGAATCCATGCAGGGCAACAAATATAATATTTCTTTTTAATATTTGAAATACTTATTTTTAAGAGGGTGTCCATAACTAGCCCAAAACTCGTTATTCTGTGGAATAACAATTACAGAAGCGATGGTGGCGTCTTCTCTGCAAATTGGAAATTTGATATTTTTTGTGTCACTAAGTAGATTTTTAATGTCTTCAAATTCCATTGAGTTTTTTAATAGTTCCCCAGCTCTTTCAAATCTTGCCTCTGAGTTTTTAGTGTGGAATTTTTCTAATGATTGCAGTTTTATAGAAGTGTAATGATTTGTGTGAACATAGGGTTTTTGGATTATCTTGTCTACTGCTACAGTATCATTTGCAATTTCAACATTTCTAGCTTCGTTACCTTGAGCTAGAAGGTGATTGAATCCTGAAGCTTTGTTGGTGTTTTTAATCAAATTTTCTGCCTCATTTAGAGTCTTACATTCAAGAATGGCTCTTGCAAGGTAGTTTTTTGGGACACCAAATTGATTTGTTTGATATAAATCATTAATTGTTTGGATTAATCCATAGTTATTCATTGAGGCTGCGACGCCAGCTATCTCTGTTTTGTAGTTGAGACTAGTAAAAGAAATATCTCCAATACTTGCTTTTAATATGTACAAATTATCTTGAGCACCAATCGACCAGTCTTCATTGTGGCCAACAATTAAACCATCTTTTCCAAAAGCTACGACTGTTGTGCAATGATCGTGGTCAAGATCATAAAGTTCGCTTTCATCGTATATTTCACGGTTATTTATAAAGAAGTAATCAATTACACTAACTCCAGCAGCTGTGGCAATTGCTTTACTTTCATTTATTAGATTGGGAAATATTTTTTCAGTATAACTGAGGTATTTTTTTGATTTTTCAAGATATAAATTATAGTTTGGTATTTCAGTTTTTCTTTTTGCTATATCTTCCTGAATTTCTTTTTTAAAACTTTCTCCGATGGCTAAACCAACATCTTCATATGAACCTTTAATATCCAAAATTTGATACTTCTTCATGTTATTTATCTTATACTATTTACAGTTTAAGTAGACGGGTTAAGAAAATAAAGAGTATTTTGATAGAATTAACTATGAATGAAATTATCCTACATATAGATGAAATTGATGAATTAGATGAGGTTTTGAAAGTGGCTCAAAAGATGTTCCAGCCAAACGAAGAAGAAAAGAAGAGGTATCATCTGAAGTCATTATGGCTGGAAAGAATAAATAATGGATTACTAATTTCGGCTGTTATCAATGAGAAAATTGTCGGATTTGCAGTTTGTTACAAGAAAGAGGATGCTCTTCATATTTGGAATGTTGGTGTTTTGGGGGAATATAGAAAAAGTGGTGTTTGGCGAAAAATGTATGAGAAAATTGTAAAATATTCTATAGAAAAAGGTTATTCAAGGTTGACACTTAATACTTATAAAAATAAATTTCCAGGAATGTATAGTTTTGCGAGCAAGGAAGGTTTTGTGGTCTATAAGATTGGCGTTGATGAATTAACTCAAGACACTAAATTAATGTTTGAAAAAATAATATCGGGCTAAAAGGTAGTAATTATTTTCACTATTTTAGGATTGACAAGATTTTTTTCTTGGTTTGGTCTAGAGGCACTTTTGAGACTGCAGATATTTCGTTTGCTAAATGATTTAAAGCCCGATCGTAAGTTATTTGATCGCTTTTTGTAAGAGGGTTTTCTTTTTCGAGCTGGTTAAAATAAACTAGCAATTTACATATTTTGTCAGGATCATTTGAGTAAAGGATTTCATTAAAGTAATTATTATTATTTTGGCTATTTTTTATTGTTGATGGTGGATTTAGTGATTTTTTCTCTGAAAGTTGTTTTAACAAAAGATTTACATCTTCTTTTGACATTAAAGGACGAATGCAAGCGATGGATAAATTTTTTAGAGGAATAGAACAATTACAATTATCGTTTGATGTGTAATAGATTGTATCGTTTTTTATATTAGATATTGTATATATTTGCTCCGAGTCGATGATTTTATTCCCGACTTTTAGGGTAAAATTAGTCATGAGCACGCTCCTTTTTTAAAGATAAATAGGTACAGGATCACTATGATTAGACTATATATATTATAGCATTTTTAGGCAAAAAATGCAATTTCAAAGAATGGCAAATAAAGTGTTATTATGTAAGAAGCAGTTATTTTTTTAGAAAGGAGTTTTATGAATACAAAACCTTATGTAATTAATATTGAAGAAGAAACAGTTCAAAATGATAATTTTAGAAAAGTTCTTTGGACTGGCCAACATAGTCAATTAGTGGTAATGAGTTTAAATCCGGGCGAGGAAATAGGCGTAGAAGTGCATGAAATAGTGGATCAATTTTTTAGAATTGATGAGGGTGAAGGAAAAGTGATTGCTGATGGTATGGAATATGAAATTAGGGATGGGTCAGCAATAGTTATTCCAGCTGGAACAGAACATAATATTATAAATACTTCAGCTGATAAAAAACTAAAATTGTATACGGTATATAGCCCCGCACACCATAAAAGTGGCGTTGTCCACGCAACAAGGATGGAGGCGGAAGCTGACCATGAAGATCACATTTAGTTTTCTGGTGATGGTATAGAACTTGGTAGCGTTAGAGGCGTTTTTTCAAGTCGATCTAATACTTGCCAGTCGATACTTTGGTAGAAAAGCCAAGCAGCGTATGAGAGAGAAGTGAATAAAATAAGTATTAGAAAGTAACCTAGGGGGGAAATTTTTTTTGGGTTCATTATTTTCTACTAATGGTATAAATGGTTGGAAATTTTAAAAATATGGCTGGGCACTCCTCCAAGAGTATTTTTTGAAATTCCTGATAAATTTTTTTGCGTTCTTGAATGTCGAAGATTTGTCTCCCCTCTTCCAACAGCTTATCAATAGGAGGATTGTTAATTTTTGTGAGATTAGTTTTACTTTGGGTAGAATGCCAGAAAAGATATTGGTCAGGATCAGAGGTAATGCTGCCATAAGCAAGGAGAGTGTCGTAGTTTTGAGTGTCAATCTGAGTAGTAAGCTTGGCATTTACATTAATTCCCAATGTATCTTCCCAATTTTTTTTGATGTCATCGGCCAAGGAGACAAGTCGTTGATCATTGTAGGCTAGGTCAATAGTATCGATTTTGTTTTTTGAAAAAAATTCAATGGCTCTTTCTCTGTCGTAATTGTAGTTTTTAACTGAGGGGTTATATGCCCAAGAATCTGGAGAAATAGGAGAAAGGGCTCGATCATTTAAATCTGTAGTTTTGGGGGTGGCATAGGCAAGAGCTTGACGGAATTGTTTTTCAGGAAATTTACTGACATTGATAAAGATTGCAATATATTTTTCGTCGGTTTGAACCTTTTTATTAATGTTTATATCTGACCATTTTTCCAATTCATTGGGTAGAGTAGTAATTTCTATAGTATCGACCTCACCGATTTTAAATGCGTTAATTAAATCATTTTCGCTTTGGTAAAAACGATAACTATATAATTTATCAGTTGAGCGTAAATCGAGTCTTTTTAAATAACCGTCTGCCATAAGACTTTTTTTCACAGTAAAAGATCCTAGACCGTCTAGGTTTTTTTTAATTAACGGTTGGCTGAGTGTGGATAAAATTGGACTAAAAGCAGTTTCCGATTTGACAATTACCTTTTTGGAAGAAGGGTAAGAAAAAGAGAGTCCGGGAATTTGGTAATTAAAATCTTTGGCAACCAATTCTTTACCTGAATGCCAGCGTTGATTATCTTTAAGTGTAAAAGCATATTCATGTTTTTCTTCATCAATTTCTATTTTTTCAATTAATGGTGAACTTTCAAAATGCCCAGTGTGATTGTCTGTGGTAAGTCCATAGGAAATCTTTTGACCAATATTTTTTGGTAGATTGTAATATTTGTATTGACCCTCAATGCCTATTTTCTCTTTTTTAGGAAAATATTGGTTGTATATAGAAATAATATTTTTTTGGAAAAGAAAAAAAATAATTAAAGTAAGCGCAAGAATAGTTAGTATTAGCCAATGTCGTTTAAGATAGAGATAGATAATTTCCAGCTTGAAGCGGATTTTAGTAAACATTAGGTTCTGATTAGAAGAAGGGAAGAAACAAGAAAAAGGAGAGTAATAACTATAGTAAGATTAAAAGTGACCTTTTCCCAACCTCGTTTTTCTGGGGGGTTTTCGGATAATAGGCTATTTTCATTAGTACTTTTAGATTGAAGGAAAATCAGTGCAATAAGAATAAGAGATAAAACAATTTGGATAATAACAAATGCTGTTTTCATAGTTTTTTGAAAAAATAAAGAAGATTGCTGATGAAGAAGGAGCTAAATAAATAGGCGAAGAAACCGGTTAAAGTATGATTAAAAATAGTCAAAGAAGAGAGGGAGAATCCACTAATCAAAAAAGAGGCGAGATATAAACCAAGGGTTTGGATCAAAATTCTGACCAATCCTAAAGTAAGAAAGGTAATGGGCAGCAATAAAATTTTTATGATTGGTTTTAGAATTAATTCAAAAAGAGCTAAAATTACAGCTACTAAAATAATGCTCTGCACTCGAGGGTCGAAAGAAAGGTTGTGAAAAATTTCGTTATGTATAATTAAGGCGAAACTGAGATAGAGGGTATATTTAAGAATTTTTTTCATTTTTTTTACTAGTTATTATTATACCGCCCAATGACAAAATTATCAGTCCGGAGATTATTAATATTCCTAAGTTAATGAAATATGAAGGATAGATTAATATTTGGGTGGATACTTTATCTTCATTGTTTTTTAAAACTATATCAAGGGTGCGTATAGAGGGCTTGAGAGTTTGTTGAAATCTGAGTCGAGGAAGTTCTATTAAGATTGATGAGTAAGGCATAATTGTATCGATATTTTGAGAAAAATTTATTTTTGGGATAGAAAGAAATAGTCCTTTTATGGAATTTGGGGTGGGGTTATTGAATAGTAATTTATTTTTTTGAAAGACAACCTGAGGTAATTCTTGATGGCTAATAAGTTCTTCGGTGGCAAAATTTATTTCAACAGATTTATTGGAGTTGGGATGTCTATATGAGCCGGGAGGTAATGGGTATTGGCTATCATAACCATGGATGACAAAGGTAATGTGATTAAGATCTAATTTATTAAAAAAATCAATACCGCCCGTAGTGTTGCCCCAAGTTGGGTCAATTTCTTGCCAAGAATTAGTTTTTGAATTATAAAATTCTGGCCAAGCGTGAAGTATGTCCCCACCCTGAGCAGTGGGTTTAATTTCAGGGTTGTTGGTATAAGCAAAACCCTCGATTTCCCGAGAGGGAATATTTTTTGTTCGAGCTAAAGTAACGAATAGATCGGTAAATTCAGTGCATAGAGAATTTTTAGGTTCATTGATTGATGAAAGAGCACCTAAACGACCATCACTTCCCCAACGATCGTAATTATATTCAAGGGTATTGGTGACATAGTCATAAATACTTTTTGGACTGTCAAGGGTTTTGGCAATTGTCTGGATTCTAGAATCATTAACGGGCCAGAAAATTTGTTCTTGGGTATAAACATTTTTCTCTTCTAGTGTTTGAGGTAATTCAAAACCCGTTTTAACTTGTCCAGTAGCGGTAATATTTAGCTCTTGCTTGGCTTTAAGCGTATATTGAGCAAGCCAATTGCCATCGCGGTCAATTTTAATGTTTTCTGGAGCTGGCTCGATTTGACGATAGTACACGCTTTGAGAATGAGTATCGGGAATTATGGCAATTTCAGTGGTAACCGGCTGGTTATGATTATTTTTTAGATAATAATTAAGTTTGAAATCGAAAAGTTGATAATTACCAAAAATAATTAATACTTTGTCTCGCTGTTGGCTGTCTATAACAATTTGATTTTTGGAAGTACTAGATTCAAATTTAAGTGGGGCTGAGGAAAAAGAAAGAGAACCAAAGGAGATGGGGGTAATAATTTTGCGAGAAACCTCGTTGTTTGAATTAAGTTGAGGTAATAAAATTTCCCAAGTTTTACCTTTATGTATGGCAAAATTATCGATAATATAGCTTAGGTTAAATTTATTTTGCTGATTTTGACCGACCTTGGGTTGATTAAATTTTAAATTAAAAATAGCTGTTTGATTCTCTTCTTTAAAAGATTTAAGAGCATTGCCCCCATTGTCTGTGGCAGTGGGCTGATTTAGCCGGTAGCCCTTGAAAGATAATTGATATTCGCTAGGATACTTTTGTGAATTTTTATTGGTAATAGTGATTGAATGGTTGACGTTAGCTTTCCCCTGTTCACCGACAAAATATTCAATATTTTCATTAATAATAAAATTGTCATCGACAGCTAATAGAGGTGTTTGAGAAAAGAAAAATTGAAAAATAATTAATAAAAAAAACATAATTTATCTTATCATTTTTTTAGTTGACTTCGGGTATTATTCGTGTAAGATAAATTCATGCCAGCTGTGATTTACAAAAGACAAAAGGAAATTCTAGATTTGATTACTAATTCAGTAAATAAGTACGGTTATGCCCCAACTTTGACTGAAATTGCTCAAAGTTTAGGATTGTCATCGTTAGCAACAGTGCATGAACACTTATCTGCTTTAGAAAAAAAAGGATTAATTCGTCGCTATAGAGGAGCGGTAAGAGGTATCGAATTATTAGATGATGAAAATAAAAAAAGTAGTGACAATATTGAATTGCCTGTGTTAGGTTTTATTGCCTGTGGTGAACCTATAGAGCCCTACACTGATCCTAATGCTACTTTGTTAGTTTCGTCAAGCTTAGTAAATTCAAAAGATAAATCGTTTGTACTTCAAGCAAAGGGTGATTCAATGATGGACGATGGAATATTAAATGGGGATTTTGTCGTGGTGAAGGAACAAAAAGAAGCCCGCAATGGCGATATAGTAGTTGCAGTATTAAAAAATGGTTTTGCGACTTTAAAGCGATATTACCAAGAAGCCAATCGAA
>CAZQUM010000022.1:0-1830 GCA_964596585.1 uncultured Gammaproteobacteria bacterium | reverse complement strand
CGAATTAGATTACAGCCAGCTAATTCATCTATGAGTCCGATGTATGTTACCGATGTTCAAATTAGAGGTAGAGTGGTGGCTGTTATTCGTCAATTTAATTAACAATGCTTTACATCATATCGACACCTATCGGTAATTTGAAAGATATAACATTGAGAAGTATTGATATATTGGAGAATATCGATATGTTGCTATGTGAAGATACAAGAAAGAGTGGATTTTTACTGAAGGAACTGGGAATTATAAATAAACCAGAGTTGGTTTCTTTTTATGATGAAGTTGAGGCACAAAAAATTACTTATATTATTAAGAGTTTGGAAGCTGGTAAAGAAGTAGGATTAATTTCAGATGCTGGCACTCCCCTTCTCTCTGATCCGGGTTGGTTGTTGGTAAAAAAATGCCAAGATAAAGGATTGGCTTATACAGCATTACCTGGGCCTAGTGCAGTTGTAAATGCCCTTGTTTTGTCAGGATTGCCGATGGGTCGTTTTTCATATTTAGGTTTTTTACCAAAAAAAACAGGAGAAAGAAAAAATATTTTAGAAAAATATAAAAATATTAATGGTGCTAAAGTGGTTTATGAGTCACCATTGAGAGTGGAAAAATTAATTAAGGAAATAAAAGAAATATATGGAGAAAAGGTAGAGATTAGAATTTTGAGAGAGATGACAAAAAAGTTTGAGGAGATAAAAAAAGAATGGGACGGAGAAAAAAGAGGTGAAGTGGTGATTGTTTTTAGCTAAGTCTTTTTTGTTCTGCCCAAGCAATAATTTCACGAGTTTGATTTAAAGCATCAGGTGAAACAGAAATAGAAGAAATCCCCCATTTCACTAATTTTTGAACAAGTTCTGGATAGTTGCTAGGGGCTTGACCACAAATACCTACCATAATTCCGCGTTTTTTAGATTTGGTAACCAGACGTTTCAAAGACCATAGTACTGCTGGGTCTAATTCGTTAAATTCTTTGGCAACTTCGGCATTATCTCTATCTAAGCCTAGAGTTAGCATGGTTAGGTCATTACTGCCAATAGAAATACCATCAATACCAACATCAATAAATTTATCTAAAAGAATAACATTACTGGGAATTTCCGCCATCATGAAGAGTTTGAAGGATGGACTACGTAGGAGTCCGGCATCATTAATAAGTTTTTTAATTTTTATTAACTCTTGAGGAGAGCGACAAAAAGGAATCATCAACCAAAGATTTTTTAAATTGTATTTATTTCGGACAAGCTTGATGGCTTCTAATTCCATATTAAATACATCTGGAGAGTTGATATAACGTAGAGCTCCACGAAAACCTAATAATGGATTTGGCTCTTCAGGTTCATAGAGTTTGCCCCATTTTAAATAGCGATATTCATTAGTTTTAAAATCAGTTGCCCGATATATAACTGGTCGGGGATTAAAATTTTTACAAAATTTAATGAGACCATCGGCTAGTTTTTGAATGTATTCTTTTTCGCGGCCTTCTTGAATCATTCTTTTGGGATGAATTCCGATATTGGCAATCATAAACTCAGCTCTGAGTAGGCCGATACCATCAGAATCCTTTTTACTTATTTCTTTTGCTAATTCTGGCTCACCTAAATTGACATATAGTTTAGTGGCGGTTTTTTTGAGAGGAGCTTTTTTGAGGGATGCCGTTTTTATGGTTTGTGATTGTCCTTGATAGATCTTTCCCTTAGTACCATCAACTGTTACTAAATCTCCTTCCTTAATAATTTTAGTGGCTTTGTCGGTACCAACAACACAGGGTACTCCCAGTTCTCTGCTTACGATGGCTGCATGAGAGGTTTGGCCGCCCTTATTGGTAATAATTCCACT
>CAZQUM010000021.1:0-9106 GCA_964596585.1 uncultured Gammaproteobacteria bacterium | reverse complement strand
CCACCACCCAACCACTCTTTTACTCATCTTCTTTTCATCGGTTCCTTTGCCGCCCACAAAGGCCTAGACACTCTAATCAAAGCCTTCCAGCAACTTCCCCACAGCTATCACCTGACCATAGCCGGACAAAAAACCCTATACTTCCCTATAATTGAAAACAAAATTAATTCTTTACCCCTACTTTTTAAAAAACGAATAAAAATAATTACTAATTTCCCAAACCACTCCTTATCAAAAATAATAGACAACTCCTCCGTCCTAATTTCCCCTTCAACACAAGAATCCTTTGGTCTAGTTCTCATTGAAGCGCTTGCTCGAAACCGCCCTGTCATTGCCGCCGACATCCCCGCCTCAATTGAAATAATCAATAAAACCAAAGCTGGCCTAATATTTAAACAAAATAATCCTCAGGACCTCGCTTCCAAAATTCTCAAACTACCCACTCTTATTACTTCTTCTCTTCTAATCTCCTCATCTTCTTATCTCAAAAATCACTATACTTGGGATAAAATAGGAGAAAAGCTATGTCAAAAACTGCATATCTGATTATTTTTATTGCCCTTCTGCTTCTAATCTTCTCATTTTCTAAACTATTTTCCTTTAAATCTTCACCCACTATAAGTTTTCAGCAAAAAATAAAAGATCAAAACTTTACACTTGAAATTGCTGATACTCCCTATCTGCTGGCAAAAGGCTTGGGAGGTCGTCAGGAGTTATGCCAAAATTGTGGTATGCTCTTTAAATTTCCTATACCTAGTATTCAATCTTTTTGGATGAAGAATACTCTCATTCCTCTGGACATAATATTTATTGATCAAAACAAACAAATTTCAGATATTTATAGCGCCCAACCTGAACCAGGAGTAGCTGATTCAAAATTAAAAAAATACACCTCCTCCCGTCCCAGTCTCTATGTCATCGAACTCAATGCTGGCCAAAGTCAGCAAATGGGACTATCGGTTAATGATAAAATCGACATAAACTTATGATTATCGGTATTGATGTCTCTTCAGTAGTTTATGGCACCGGTGTTAGCAACTATACTCTAAACCTTGTCCGCTATCTTCTCAAAAAGGACAAAGTAAACACCTACAAACTTTTTTTTACTTCAATGCGTTTACCAATTCCTGAGGAAATCAGAAAATTAAGTAAACAGCCAAGGGTTAAGCTTTACCAATTTAAAATACCCCTCACTTTTTTAAGCTTTTTATGGAACCGTCTTCACATAATTCCTATTGAATTTTTTATCGGTAAATGCGACATTTTTCATACATCAGACTGGACTCAACCTCCATCTCTGCGAGCAAAATTAGTGAGCACCGTCCATGACCTAACCCCTTTTTTATATCCCCATTGGTTACCTAAAAAAATTATTGACACTCATCAGCAAAAAATGTACTGGGCCGCACGGGAATGTCAAAAATTTATTTGCGTCTCCCAAAACACCGCAGATGACCTACTAAAGGTGTTTCCTCAAATTGCCAAATCAAAATGTCAACTAATTTATGAAGCTGCCGAGGACAAATATTTTCAATTCAACAAACTCCCCCCACAAGCACAACAAAAGAAAATTAATACCATTGAAAAACAATATGGTTTATCAAATTACATCCTTTCTCAAGGCACTCGCGAACCCCGTAAAAATCTAAAAAAACTCATATTGGCTTTTAGCCGCTATCTAAAAAAACATCCCAAAAGTAAGGTTGAGTTGGCTATCAGTGGCAAATACGGCTGGGGTCAAGATATCTCTACCGTCCAACACCCACAAATCAAAATCCTTGGATATATTCCCGAAAAAGATATGGTAGCTCTTCACGCTGCCGCCCTATTTATGGCCTATCCATCATTTTATGAAGGCTTTGGCCTTCCCCTTGTAAAATCTATGGCTGTTGGAGTCCCTATATTAACCAGCAACACTTCATGCCTTCCCGAAATTGCAGGTACAGGCGGAATTATAGTCAATCCTCACTCTGTAAGTAGTATTGCCACCGGCATCGAAAAATTACTCTCCACCAAAGCTTACCGTCAAAAATTGGCTGCTAACGCACTTAAACAAGCCAAATTATTTTCTTGGTCAAAATGTGCTTCCGAAACTTTAGAACTCTATAGTAAACTAATAGCATGATTATCGGCATCGACGGCAATGAAGCCAATGTTTCCCGCCGTACCGGCAGTGGTCAATATGCTTTTAATCTTCTCCATAGTCTCCACCAACTCAACCGTGAAAATCATTTTTTCATTTATCTTAAGTCAATTCCTCTCTCTGATATGCCACCAGAAAATAAAAACTGGCACTACATTATACTCAAGCCTCAAAGGTTATGGACCAAAATTGCCCTCCCTTTTCATTTACTTTTTAACCCCCAAAAATTAAACTTATTTTATTCACCCGGACATTACTTACCTGCCTTTTCAAAAATCAAATCTATCCCTACCATCCATGATATCGGTTATCTTCAATATCAGGATCAATTTACCAAAAAGGATCTCTATCAATTAATTAATTGGACCAAAAATTCTCTCCAACTAGCCACTCATATTGTAGCCGTCTCTCAATTCACCAAAAAAGAACTTCAAGCAGAGTATAAAATTCCACCCAAAAAAATTTCTATTGTCTACAACGGCATCAATTCTCCCAAAAAAGTTTCTACTGTAGAAATACAACAAGTTTTGAAAAAATTTAAAATTACTAAACCCTATTTTCTGGCGCTTGGCACCCTTAAACCAAACAAAAATTACCCCTTTTTGATCAAATCATTTTCCAACTTTTTAAAAGATCAAAGCACTAAAAAACCCTCACACCAACTTGTTATAGCCGGCAAAAAAGGCTGGCTTTTTGACGATATCCAAAAAGTACTAAAAAAATTAAAGATAAAAAACGAAGTTATTTTTACCGATTACATTAGCGAAAAAGAAAAGGATTGCCTCTATTCACAGGCCATTTCTCTCGTTATCCCAAGCACCTATGAAGGTTTTGGTATCCCCGCTATTGAAGCTCAAATTAGACGTTGTCCAGTCATTGCCAGCAATATTCCATCTCTAAGCGAAGTATTAGGCAATAGTGCCCTCTTTATCAATCCTCAACAGGAATCTACACTAACAGATGCCTTCAAAAAAATAACTCAAAAGACAATTCGTTCAAAATTAATAAAAGACGGCTTTATCAATGCCACTAAATATACTTGGGATAATTCAGCCAAACAATTAATTTCTGTCTTTAATAGGGTATAATTTGCTTATGAATCAATATATTGGCCAAAAAATTACTCTCCAAAATATTATTCCAAAAATTTTTAATCGATTATTAACTATTTTTGCTGAATTTTGGCTTTTAATATTAAGGATAGTCTCCTTTATACCCAGCCATCTCCTTCGCAAATTATTTTATTGGATCTCTGGTATCAAAATGCCCTTTGATAGCACCATTCATCTAGGTGCTAATTTTTTTAAACCTTCAGGAATTCAAATTGGCCACAACACTATTATCGGATATGGAGCTTTTTTGGATGGTAGGGGAAAATTAACTATTGGCAACCATGTTGATATTGCCAGTGAAGTCCTAATTTATACCGATGAACACAATTTGAATGACCCTAATTTTGGCAATTCCTTTGCCCCTGTAACTATCGGAGATTATGTCTTTATCGGCCCAAGAGCCATCATATTACCCGGGGTAAAAATTGGAAAAGGAGCTGTAGTTGCCGCTGGTGCTGTCGTTACCAAGGATATTCCTGATTCTGAAATTTGGGGAGGTGTGCCCGCCAAAAAAATTTCTTCCCGTCAGCTTAAAAATCCCAGCTACCGCTTGGGCCGTCCTACACTTTTTCAATAATGAAAAAAGCAATAAAAATTTTTCTAATAATTTTCAATCTTTTAGCTCTGCTATATCTATTATCTCCAACCCCTCAATTAAAAGATTTACCCGATTCAACTCGATCACAAGAACCCGGAGATACTATTCAAATGAAAAATGTTTCTGGCTATTACACCAATCTTTCCCGGACAGAAGTAATCAATTTTTATCGCTCTATCTATTATGGCCCATTTTTAATCCGCATAAATCATCCGCCCGAATTGGCCAAATCCATTTTTCGGGATACCATGAAAAGCTATTATCTAGAAGAATTTCATCTCCCCCTAAAAGAATCAATTTATATCAACGGCTACGAATGGCAAAATGATGTTTTTACCAAACCAGAAAATCGAAACAAAAATAAACTCGTTTATGAAGACCGTGAATACCTTTCCAAGATTAATATTAAAGTAATTCCTACTTCTATTCCCAGCCGCCTACTGACATTTTTTACCACCGAAATTGCTCTCATTGGGGTTATTGCTTTATATCTAAAATTCTTTAAAAAACAACGTGCCTAAACCTTTATTGTCCATTATCATCGTCTCTTATAATACTAAAAATATTACCCTAAATTGCCTTAAATCTATTAAAACTGATAAGGGGTTAAAAGATATTCCCTATGAAATAATCGTAGTAGACAACAACTCCACCGATGGCTCCACCAAACTACTTACTTCCTCACTATTAACTACTCATCTAATTACTAATCGTTCCAATCTCGGTTTTGCCAAAGCCAATAATCAAGCCATTAAAATTGCTAAGGGTAATTATCTTTTATTTTTAAATTCCGACACTCTTATTCTTCATTCAGCCATTTCTCAAAGCCTAAATTGGCTTTCCTCTCATCCTGAAGCCCATGGCTGCAGCGCCCAACTACTAAACAAAGACAAGAGTATCCAGCCAAGTGGTGGTTATTTTCCTAATCTATCCAATGTTTTTACCTGGTCACTGGGCCTTGATGATTTACCCTTTGTCAACAAAATCATCAAACCCTTCCACCCTCACCCGCCTCAATTTTACCTTCGTGAAAAATATTACAAACACGACCACCCACAAGATTGGCTTACCGGAGCATTTTTTTTAGTCAGAGCTTCTATAGTCAAAAAAACTCATGGCTTTGATGAAAACTTTTTTATGTATGGTGAAGAAATGGAATGGCAATATCGAATGAAGCAAGCCTTGCCCAACTCACAACTATGGTATTTAGTCGGTCCCCAAATTATTCATCTAGGTGGCGCATCAGCTGAAAAAAAGAGCGACCCTATTTTACGTGAATACCAAGGAGTTTTAGCATTTTTCAAAAAACATAAAGCAAAAAATCAATATCAATTAGTCAGAAATATGTTAAAAATAAATGCCGCTCTAAGAAGCCTAGTAATCCCAGGCTATCAAAAACTATGCTCAAAAATATAAATATATTTCGGATATTATTGGCAACACTAATTTGCTTTATTCCTCTGTATCCCAAATTTCCGCTTTTTAGTGTTAAGTCAACCTATGTCGCTATTCGTATTGACGATATAGTCTTGGCTATTTCTCTATTTATTTGGCTTCTCTATCAAATTAAACATCATTTTCCTATTTTTAAAAATAAAATTACACCACTGTTTATTGCCTATTTTATCGCTATTATTGTTAGTACTCTCAATGCAATTTTAATATATCAAAGCACATCAACCCAAATGCTGCTTTTAAATTTATTTCGTCGCTTTGAATATATATCAGTCTTTTTTATAACCTTAGAAGCCATCAAAAAACGTCGTGATTTTCTATTTACTTATCTCTTTCTGCTTTTTACTGTCTTGGGAATTGTTATCTACGGTTATGGTCAAAGATATTTTAATTTTCCTGTCATTTCCACAATGAACGAAGAATTTTCAAAAGGGCAGTTGCTTCAAATGAATATTTGGACCAGAATTAGCTCTACCTTTGCTGGACACTATGACCTAGCTGCCTATCTAAGTGTCATACTGGTAATCATTTTTTGTGTCGCTCTAATTGTCAAAAACAAGTGGCTTAAAGTTTCTTCCTTTCTGATATTTTTATTGGCTTTTCATATTTTAACCCTAACCGCTTCACGAATCTCCATTTTTGCCTTTTGGGGCGCAATTATTTTAGCCTTAATATTATTACGAAAATATTTATGGATTATTCCCATCTCGCTTTTAGTCACACTTAGTATTGTCAATTCCAAAGATCTCCGCCAGCGACTAATAGCCACTATCCCCGCCCTAAAAAGCACTATCTCCCAACCCGGAACCAGTTCTGTTCCCACCATCCCCGCAGCTATTAGTCCTACTCCTACTATTAGCAGCACCCTTCCCAGCAAAGTTATAAAAATTACACCAACAGTTTTTCGCCATCCACCCGTAGAAGAATTTATTCCTGTTGACGCCGATGTTGGTGTTGCCCGATCTGGTGAAATACGCTTTAATGTCGAATGGCCACGAGCCATTTCCGCCTTTCGTAAAAACCCAATTACTGGTACTGGTCTAGGTTCTATCACCTTGGCCACCGACAACGATTATCTCCGATTCTTAGGAGAATCTGGCTTATTTGGATTTATTAGTTTTACTCTCATCTTTGTCTATTTTTTTATACGCACCCTACCATATATCGGCAAAAAAACCACTTCCTTTCAATCACAATTGGCTCTAATTTTTCTTTCCGCCACTGTCTGTGTCTGGGCCAATGCTGTTTTTATTGATATTTTCGAAGCATCCAAGGTGGCTTATACTATCTGGATAATTATGGGTCTTTATTATCAAAATTTAGAAATCAAATCATGACAAAAACAAAAACTCACAAAAGAAAAATCCTAATGATTACTCCTTATATTCCACGGCTTTCTCAATCAGGTGGACAGAGAAGTTCCTATTATTCCATTAAATATTTAGCTCCAAAAAACGATATTACCCTTATCTGCTTTAGCCGTGATGAAGAAGGAGTAAAAGATATCCGCCAATATTGTAAAAAGGTAATTGTGGTTAAGCGAGGCAAAACATGGGATTTTAAAAAAGTTTTAAAATCAGCCATTAGTCCATATCCATTTTTAGTCATAAACTATATTTCTGATGAATTTAAAAAAGCTATCCAAAAAGAACTTGATACTCAAAAATTTGATCTCATCCATTGTGATTGCTTTTATCCCATGCCCAATATTCCCAAGACTGATGTTCCGGTAGTATTGGTTGATTTAACCATTGAATACGCTGTTTATCAACATTACGTCAATAGTCTTACTGGCTTCAAAAAACTTTTAACTCCATTTCTCAAAATTGATGTTGCCAAGATGAAACATTGGGAAACCTATTATTGGAAAAATACTCACACCGTGGTTGCTTTTGGTATTGAAGATCAAAAAATTATTTCCCAAACTACTGGACGGAAAGATATCAGCTATTTTGAAAATGGTGTTGATCAAAAATACATTGACGCTCTCCGAAAAACAAATAAATCAAAATTTCCTAGTATCCTCTTTGGTGTCTCAAACATGAAATGGATGCAAAATAAGGAATCTGTAGAATTAATTTTCGATAAATATTGGCAAAAAATTAAAAAGGATGTCCCAGATTGTAAACTTTATATTGTTGGTCGTTTTGCCCCAGATTTTTTTGGTAAATATGCCTCAAAGGACATTATTATCACTGAAGCTGATATTGATGAACAACCACACGACCCGCAATACTACTACGAAAATTGTTGGCTACTCTTAGCCCCTATGGGTAGTGGTGGTGGTACCCGAAATAAATTTTTAGAAGGCATGACCTTTGGATTACCGGTGATCACTACTCCCGAAGGCGGCATGGGCAGTATTAAATTTAAAAATTATCAGGATGCTATTGTCTGCCCCAGTAAAGACATTCACAAAAATGTTCTTAAACTTATTAATGATAAAAAATTACGCCAAAAGATAGGCAACAACGCTCGTAAATTAATTAAAAATAACTATTCTTTTGCAAAATGTGTAGAAGGGCTAAACAAAATTTATGACCACATTGATGAAAAGAAATAATATAGATCTTTCAGTAATCATCCTTAATTACAATTCTAAAAATTATTTATCTAAATGTGTTGATAGTATTCTAAAGTCAAATTTAGACCGATATCACATAGAGGTAATTGTTGCTGACAATGCCTCTACTGACAACAGTTTTGACATTACCAAAAAAAGGTACCCATCATCATCAAAATTTAATTTAATTTATAAAAAATTACCCAAAAATTTTGGTTTTTCCGCTGGCAATAATTACGCCCTAAAAAGCGCTAACCCCAACTCCACACACCTTCTTTTTCTAAATCCCGATACCACAGTAGAGGTTGACACCTTCAAAAAAATGCTGGACTTTTTTAAAAAAAATCCACAAGTCGATGCTGCTACCTGTAATCTTATCTTGGCAATTACCGGTAAAACCCAACAAGAATCGCACCGTTCTTTTCCCACCCCTCTAAACTCATTTTGGCATTTCTTTGGCCTTGGGTTGCCAAAAATATTTCCCAAAAGCAAATTTTTTAACGGCTATTTTTCTGGTCATTTAGATTTTTCTAAGACCCAAAAAATAGATGCCTGTGTCGGCGCATTTATAATGCTCAAACGCTCTGTAGGAGAAAAAATTGGCTGGTGGAATGAAAGCTATTTTTTTTATGGCGAGGACTTAGATCTTTGTTGGCAAATAAAAAAACATTCTTTTAATCTTTATTTTTATCCCGGTGCCAAAGCCTATCACTACCAAGGAATATCCTCAGGTATTGTTTCTCACTCTAAAAAATTATCCTCTGCAAAAAGGAGCACTAAACTAAAAACTGCTCTCGCCAGCACTCAAGCCATGCGTATTTTTTACCAAAACAATTTAATTAATAATTATCCTAAAATTGTACGTCCCTTTATCTGGGCTGGTATAAATTTACTTGAAAAATATCGTACTTTTAAAGCAAAATACCTATGAAATTAAAAAAACATATTGTAATCGATGCTAGACTTTATGGTCCAAAACACACTGGTCTGGGTCGCTATACCAAAAATTTACTAATAGCTCTAAAAAAATTGCCTGATTTTGAGAAGTACAAATTTACTCTATTGGTTTATCCAGAATTATTCGCTGAAGCAAAAAGTGATTTAGGCAATTCGTTTGAATACCAAATATGCAAATACCGACATTATTCATTAAAAGAACAGCTATTTTTACCTTCCTTTATCAGCGCCTTAAAACCCGATTTGGTGCATTTTACCCACCTAGATAAACCAATTTT
>CAZQUM010000020.1:0-9384 GCA_964596585.1 uncultured Gammaproteobacteria bacterium | reverse complement strand
TTATTTTTCCCATAATTCATTATACCCTTTAACCATTTTCTATAATTAACATTTTTTAGCATTGTCCAATAATCAACAATTCTCATTTTTTCCTTCAAAAATAAATCGCTATAACCATGTTTGTCAACTTTTACCCCCTTTCTTATTGGCCAAGGGGCTTCAGCAAAGTCGCTGATACTAAAAATGTTGTCATAAATTTTTTTCAAAAAATTTATCATTTTTTTATCTTTATATTCCCTAGGAGTGTATTCCAAAAACAATATCGGTCGACTGCTTTTAATGATTTTTTTAGCCCCCCCAATTACCTCCGGCTCATGTCCCTGAGTGTCTATCTTAATTAAACTAATTTTTTGTTCATTTATTAATATATTATCAAGAGAATCGGTAAAAATAATTTCACCATTTTTATCATTAATTCGGCTATTGCCAAAATTATCCTTGTCCCTTACTAAGTATTTTTTCCCTCTTTTATTACTTACCCCTATGTTAGCAAGCACTACATTTTTCAGCCCATTTTCTTCTACATTTTTCTTTAATATCCCAAAAGACTTTTTATCTGGCTCAAAGGCATAAACTTTTTTTGCTAATCTTGCCATCAACAAAGTGTAGTATCCAATATTGGCCCCCACATCCACACAAATACTGTTTTTATTTATTTGTGACAACAACAATGCCGTTTCATATTTTTCATATTTATCCAAAGCGATTCTTTGGCCTATAAATCGGTCATTACTTCGGTAATAAAATTTTAAATCATCAATTTTTGTCAATTTAAGCATTTTCTTTATCTTACTATTTTTTTGTCTCTTGACCAATTTCATTTCTTGGCTATAATATTAGCAGTCTACCTGCTTGACTGATAATTATAAGTTTAAATTTCTTTTTATGTCACAAAGTAAAATCAAACCCGTCCTTGGTTATCTATTAGTTGAGCCCTTAAAGCAAGAAAAAACCACCGCTTCTGGCATTGTTCTTCCTGAATCCCACGAGGAAAAACCTCAATCTGGAAAAGTTTTGGCTGTTGGTGCTCCAGTTTTTGATAATGGACACGAAATCAAAGCTCCCTGTGCTGTCGGCGATACGATCATCTATCGTGAATGGGGCGGCAAAGAATACAAGGAAGACAACAATAATCTCCTCATTTTAAAGTTTGAGGATGTTATGGCAATCATAAAATAATATTCTACTAATAATTTAATAATTTAATTAAAACAAATATGGCAAAACAACTTAAATTTGGGGCAGAAGCCCGACAATCTCTTTTAAAAGGCGTTAATATTTTAGGCAACGCCGTTGCTACCACCCTTGGTCCTAAGGGTCGCAATGTTGCTATTGAAAAAAAATGGGGAAGTCCTACCGTTATTCATGATGGAGTCACTGTTGCCAAAGAAATCGAACTCAAAGATCCTTATGAAAATATGGGAGCCCAACTGGTTAAAGAAGCTGCCAGCAAAACCAATGACGCTGCTGGTGATGGTACTACTACTTCAACTGTTTTAGCCCAAGCTATCGTTAATCAAGGTATCCAAAACTTAGCAGCTGGGGCAAATCCCATGATTATCCGTCGAGGTTTAGAAAAAGGTCTCTCAACCGTTCTCAAAGAACTAGACTCCATGAAAAAGGACATCAAAATTGATGATCTCGAATCTATCGAAAAAGTAGCCAATATATCCGCCGCTGATGAATCTATCGGCAAGGAAATTGCTACAGCTATTGCTAAAGTCGGTCGTAACGGCTTAATCACCGCCGAAGAAGGCAAGGGACTCGGAATAGAAACCAAGGAAACTTCTGGTATGGAATTCGATCAAGGCTTCCTTTCCCCTTATTTTGCCACTAATACCGAAAAGATGGAGTCCGTTATCGATAATCCTTATATCATTATCACTGACAAAAAAATCTCTTCAATCCAAGACGTTTTGCCATTTTTGGAAAAACTTGTTAAATTAACCAAAAATTTTGTCATTATTGCTGATGATATCGACGGTGAAGCTTTGGCTACTTTGGTAGTTAATAAACTCCGTGGCACATTTAATGTTCTCGCTGTAAAGGCCCCTGGTTTTGGTGATCGTCGCAAAGCTATGCTTGAAGATATTGCCGTATTAACCGGCGGTAGAGTAATTGCCGAAGATTTAGGAGTTAAATTTGAAACTGCCGATCCTTCTGAGTATTGCGGTCAAGCAGGCTCTGTTACTGCCGATAAAGACAAAACTCGTATTATCAGCGGTGCAGGCGACAAAAATGATATTGATGCCCGGGTTTCACAAATCAGAAATCAAATAGAAACTTCTACTTCTGATTATGATAAAGAAAATTTTCAACAAAGAATCGCCAAGCTTGTCGGTGGAGCAATTGTCATTGAAGTTGGTGGTGCTACTGAAGTAGAAATGAAGGAAAAACTTGAAAGAGTTAAAGATGCTATTGATGCTACCAAAGCTGCCGTTGAAGAGGGGATTCTCCCTGGAGGCGGTGTTTCTCTCCTAAAATCTGCTCTATCTTTAGATGGAATTAAAGTCGATTCCTCAGAGGAAAAAGCTGGCCTCTCTATCCTCAAATCTGCTCTTGAACAGCCTTTGCGTAGGCTCGCTCTCAATTGCGGAGAAGACCCAGGTTTTGTATTAGGCAAAATCAAAGATGCTTTAAGCAAAGATAAAGATTCGGATTTAGGCTATCACGCCATTACCGGTGAATTTGTCTCTATGACTAAGTCTGGTATTTTAGATCCTGCCAAAGTTACAAAATCTGCTCTTATTAATGCTGTTTCTGTCGCTACTATGATTCTCACCACTGATGTACTGGTGGCCGACATTCCCGAAAAAAAACCCGCCACTCCTGACATGAGTGCTATGGGGGGTATGGACGGCATGATGTGATGATCTAATCATCGCTAAATAAATCCCTCACCCCCAGTGAGGGATTTTTATTATAAAATCACCTATGAAAAAATTAGTCTACTTTTTTGGTCAAGGCCAAAATGAGGGGGATGCCTCTCAAAAATTTTTATTAGGAGGCAAAGGTGCCAATTTAGCTGAAATGAGCAAGTTGGGCATTCCTGTACCTCCCGGCTTTACTATTTCTACAGAAGTTTGTCGCGATTATTATATTAATAATCGAAAGTATCCTCAAAATTTAAAAAAAGAAGTTGAAATTAATTTAAAAAAGCTTGAAAACAGCACTGGCAAAAAATTTGGTGATATCAACAATCCACTTTTACTTTCAGTTCGTTCTGGGGCCGCTTCCTCTATGCCTGGAATGATGGATACCATTTTAAATCTTGGCCTAAATGAAAAAGTTGTCGATAGTATTGCCAAAAACACCAATAATCCACGTTTTGCTTGGGATTCTTATCGTCGCTTTATTCAAATGTATAGCAATGTGGTAGAAAATATTGACCATGAAAAATTCGAACATATTATTGCCGAAATTAAGGCTAAAAAAGCCATAAAAGAGGACGTTGATATGACGGCCGAAAATTGGCAGGAGGTTGTTTCTGGTTATAAAAAAATTTTTAAAATTGAAAAAAATCGTGAATTTCCTGACGATGCCTTAACCCAACTTTGGGGAGCTATCGCTGCTGTTATTGGTTCTTGGAACAACACTCGAGCCATTACTTATCGCAAGTTAAACCATATTGATGAATCAAAAGTTTTTGGAACTGCTGTAAATATTCAATCCATGGTATTTGGTAATCTCGGTGCCGATTCTGGCACTGGTGTCGCCTTTACTCGAAATCCAGCCACCGGCGAAAATTTATTCTATGGTGAATATTTAATGAACGCTCAGGGTGAAGATGTAGTTGCTGGTATTCGAACTCCAAAACATCTTGATTCTCTCAAAGAAGATAATGAAGCAGCCTACAAAGAACTCGTATCTATTTTTGAAAAATTAGAAAAACATTATCGAGATATGCAGGATGTCGAATTTACCATTGAAAACAGTAAACTCTACATTCTTCAGACTCGCAGTGGCAAGCGCACCGCCCCTGCCTCAATCAAAATTGCTGTTGACCTAGTTAACGAAAAGTTAATTACTCAAAAAGAAGCCCTGCTCCGAATAGAGCCAGAAAAATTAGATCAACTATTGCATCCCACCCTTGATCCCAAAGTCAAGGGTAATTTTAAGCTGCTTGCTCAGGGTTTACCTGCTTCTCCCGGAGCTGGTGTTGGTCAAGTAGTTTTTAGCGCTGACACTGCCGTTGAATGGAAAGAAACCGGTAAAAAAGTAATTTTAGTTCGAGCCGAGACTTCTCCAGAAGATATTGCTGGTATGGACGCTGCAGAGGGTATTCTCACCACTCGCGGTGGTATGACCTCTCATGCCGCTGTAGTCGCTCGCGGTATGGGTAAATGTTGTGTCTCTGGTTGTGAAGCCATTACTGTTTCCGAGATTGAAAAAAAGTTTAAAGTAAACGATATCGTTGTCTCAGAAGGGGATATTATTACCCTTGACGGATCGACGGGCGAGGTTTTTCTCGGTGAAAGTTCCACTATAAATCCTGAATTGTCAGGTTATTTTGGCACTATCATGGAATGGTCCGACAAATATCGGCGTCTCGGAGTTCGAAGCAATGCCGATACTCCTCGCGATGCTCAAGCTGCGCGTAATTTTGGAGCTGAGGGCATTGGCTTATGCCGTACCGAACACATGTTTTTTGAATCCGATCGTATTTTTGCCGTTCGGCAAATGATTCTCGCTGATACATTGGAACAACGTCAATTTGCTCTAGCCAAAATTTTTCCAATTCAAAAAAATGATTTTATTGAGCTTTTTAAAATAATGAAAGGTCTTCCGGTCAAAATCCGTCTTTTAGACCCACCCTTACATGAATTTTTACCCAAAGAAAGGGCTGACATCGAAGAATTGGCTCAGGCTATGAATATTTCTGTCGAAAAATTGACCGACAAAATCAATTCCCTTCATGAATTTAATCCTATGATGGGGCACCGTGGTTGTCGCCTAGGTATTAGCTACCCTGAAATTTTTGAAATGCAAGTTAAAGCTATCGCCCAAGCTGCTTGTGAATTAATGAAATCCGGTGATACTGTTATTCCCGAGATTATGCTTCCCCTCGTTGGCGAATTTAACGAGTATAAGTGGCTCAAAGACCGACTGGTACCAATAATAGAAAAAAGCATCAAAGAATATGGCGTTAATTTGCATTACAAGTTGGGCACCATGATTGAAATACCTCGAGCAGCTCTTACTGCTGATATCATTGCTACCGAGGCTGATTTCTTTTCTTTTGGTACCAACGATTTAACTCAAATGACTTATGGTTTTTCCCGAGATGATTCTGGAAAATTCTTAAAAGATTACCTTGACAATAAAATTCTTGCCGAAGATCCATTTAAAACTTTAGACACAGTTGGAGTTGGCCGTTTAATGAAAATGACAGTTGATTTAGGCAGGGGAACCAAAAAGAATCTTCACATTGGTATTTGTGGTGAACAAGGTGGTGATCCAGCTACTATTAAATTTTGTCATAACATAGGGATAAATTATGTTTCCTGTAGCCCCTATAGAGTACCTATCGCCCGTCTCTCCGCTGCCCAAGCATCTATCGAAGAGGAAAAATAATTACTTCTGGTTGTCTAAGGAATCAGTTGATTTCTCTAAATCTTCCAGAGTAACCCAAGTATTACATTCGCCATTATTTAACCTAATCACAGTTGGTCTGTTTGGCACAGAATAACATTCTTTACGACCACTCGCCTTATCTTCAAAGCATTCCACTCTCTCAGCAGGCAAATTAAGCCAACTTATTTCTTCAATAGTTGCTGTAGATCCCTCCTCTAAAGTACAGGTGTCCTTATATATTTGGTTATAATCATCAATGCCCGTAATATTGTTACCAATAGTTACTTTATCACCAACCTCAAACACTTTCTCCTGATTAGCGCAACCAGTAGCAGCAGTACCAATTGTTGTTGCTGCCCCTAGTAATAAAACTGCTTTTACCTTTAAGGGAATATTTTTTTCTTTCATAATTAAATTATCCTATAACAATAATTATTTGTCAAGTAGTAAATTACAGGCTTTTTCTGCTAAAATTACCTATGGCTGAAGCACACCTAATTAATTACCCCCGACAAGAGGGTAATACACTTTATTTTTCGGCAGCTCCGAATGAAAAAAGCAATGATATGGCTAGTATCTGCTCTCGTTGCTGTTTTGACAATTTTTGCTTTGGTGAAACTTTTCCCTTCAAAAAAGATGCCAAAATTAATCTGTCCAACCCTTTTATTGTTAAAAGTATTTTTTTAGAAAATGAGTCAAACTGTGGTTTAATCCCCACTTTAATTATCCGAAAACCAGGCACTCAACACGTTTTTTCTCCTCAACCTAGGTATAATCTAACCTAAAATAAATTTTCATTATTCAATAAAATCTCCAACTTTTCCATATACTTTCCTTGCCTGCCATACTTCACCTATTTCACCCTTAATAGCTCCTCCACCGATAATTGTTTCTGGTGTTAATCCAAATCTTGCAACTAGCTCAGGCAAAATCTCAAAAAATTTTTTCTCCGTTTTTGGGTCTACATTCCAATCATTTCCTACATAAAATCTTATTTCTCCGTTTGGGTTTAAAACTCCTCTTGCTTCTGTATCAATAATTCTATTTACTTCATCCTCGGCATATCCTTTTGACTCCAACCACTCTCTATGCGACTTATCCGAACCTTCTTCTGGCAATACTAATTCACCCTCTATTACAAAAAACATTCTTCTTTGCCCATGATAATCTTTTTCTTTCATAAAATAATTATCTTATAAAAATAATTATTTGTCAAATAATGGATTACAAAATAATTGTTCCCACTCACACTACCCCCTCTACAGAGAAGAAAAATATCTAAAGTCTAGTACTAAGACTAAAAATAGTTTAAAATCACGCATAACCGATTCTTTGTCGCGGTAGTCAAGCGGTTAGACAGCGGTCTGCAAAACCGTTCAGGCGGGTTCAACTCCCGCCCGCGACTCACTCTTCTTTTATATCTACTCTTATACTTTCCGTCTTCTGAGGTGTCGACATCCCCCTTTCTTTCCAATATTTATCAATATTTTCTTGTGTTTTAGGGTAAATAAAAGTATTGTTGCTACAGCGAGGACAAATGTCTCGAGGTGGAAAAATCTTTTCTTGGCAGTGAGGACAATTTTCCCCCACCAATCGGTAATATTGTTTTTTTAATCGCCAATAACGAGGCACTTCCATTATTTTTCTCCTAAAACCATTAAGCTCCAATAACTTAAATAAGCCAGTATCAAAATCTCAAGACCAACTATTATCTTAAAAATGGGCCCTGTAATCAAAAGTAAACTACCATGCTTAATCAAGTCGTAAATTATTCTCAAAAATAAATATACAAGTAGAGGAGATAGGGCCGTCAAGCTGATCAAAAATATCTGCGATTTATCTTTTTTTTCTCGCAATTCTTTTAATGTTAAATAAGGTTCTCTCAAAAGTTCATACAAATTTCGTCCCAAAAAATATCCCTGTCTAATGCCGAGCAGAGTCCCCAACTTGAATAATTTCTTTACTCTTTTTTCTATCATATACCCATAGGCTTTGGAATTGTCGTCTTGCCCTAATCAACTTTGATTCCACAGCTTTAACACTGGTCTTCAAGCTTTGAGCTATTTGGCTACTCTTCCATTCGTCTATATATTTAAGTCGTAGGATTTCCCTATAATCTGCTCTTAATTCTTTCAGTGTTTTTTTTATTTCCATTTTTAACTCTTCTTTTAATACGTCTCTCTCTGGACCTAAAGCTTGAGATGCAATATCTTCAAACTTTGGATTTACTGAAAACAAAATTGCTTTTATTCTTTTCTTTCGGTAATAGTCAGTAATTTTATGTTTTGCAATCCCACAGATAAAGGAAAATTCACTTGATTTACCCGAAAAACTTGGCCATGCTTTATAAGCAGCATATAAAATATCTTGAGTTAACTCTTCAACAAGTCCCTCGTCACCAACCCTTTTCCGGACAAAACCCGCCACGCTTTTTTGATATTTTTCTACTAAATTATCCACAGTATCGTACTTTAACACATTTTAGCCTATACTTAGATATGGCTCTTTTTACTACCCCAAAAAGACATCCGCTGTATCCCATTTCTAGACAGATGCGCCTTGACATTCTTGAAATTGTCAATGAGGTCGGCTTTGGCCATATTGGAGGTGCTCTTTCTTCGGTAGATATTATACTTTCTCTCTATAATTCAGGCCATTTTAACTTAAAAAAAGATCATTTCATTCTTTCTGCTGGCCACCTTTGCCTTGCCCTTTATGTTGTCTTAGCCCAACAAGATTACTTTTCTAAAGACAAACTTTTTACTTATGCCAAATTTGGCTCTCCTCTTCAGGGGCACCTTAATTTAGACACCCCCGGAGTTGAATACGCCTCCGGCTCTTTAGGGCAGGGCCTTTCTTTTGCTGCTGGTTTAGCTCTGGGTGATCCCAAGCATCATACTATTTGTTTAACTTCCGACGGAGAACATAATGAAGGCCAAATTTGGGAAGCGATTGCCTTTGCCAACAAGTACCACCAAGGTAATTTGATTAATATTGTTGATTGCAATGGCATTCAATTAGGAGGTAAAACCGAAGACATTATGCCCCTTGAGGAATTGGCTGGAAAATACCTTCGCTTTGGCTGGACTGTTAGGACCATAAATGGCCATAATTTTTATGAATTGGAAAATGCACTAAAATTAGCCAAAGATTCAACTATTTATCCCTCATGCATTATTGCAAGAACTATCTCAGGAAAAGGTATTTCAGCAATAGAAAATAATTTTGAATACCACGATGTTAAAAAAATCCCTCAAGATTTATATTTATCTGCCAAACATGATCTCCAAAAATACTAATATCTCTTCCATGAGAGTCGCTTTCAGCGAAACTCTTTTTAATTTGGCCCTAAAAAACCCCAATCTTTACGTTGTCGATATCGACCTATATCCTTCTTTATATCTTCAAAAATTTAAAGAACGTTTTAATAGCCGTTTCATTCAGGCAGGAATAGCTGAATCCAATGCTGTCGCTGTTGCCGCTGGTTTGGCCGCTTCTGGAAAAACTGTTTTTTTAACTTCTTTTTCTTGTTTTTCTCCTGCCCTAAATTGGGGGGTAATTCGCCAGTCAATTTGCTATAACCGGCATAAAGTGAAAATTATTGGT
Organism: uncultured Gammaproteobacteria bacterium; assembly: GCA_964596585.1. Lineage (GTDB taxonomy): Bacteria > Patescibacteriota > Microgenomatia > UBA12405 > UBA12405 > UBA12158. The sequence continues at coordinate 204 of CAZQUM010000020.1, read as the reverse complement.
TCTCATAGTGGTCTAATGAGCGCCGATTTAGGTGCCACCCATCAAATGCTTGAAGATATTGCTCTTATGCGTGTTTTACCCAACATGCAGGTATTTTCACCCCTTGACGCTCACGAAGTCGAAAAAATGTTGCCAGTTATCACAAATAGTCCTGGCCCTTCATATCTTCGTCTAGTTCGTCCTGAAACTCCACTTATTTCTTCA
>CAZQUM010000019.1:0-10956 GCA_964596585.1 uncultured Gammaproteobacteria bacterium | reverse complement strand
ATTGAAGACATTACTGGGAGTAAGACTTAAACCGATACCAGCAGTGTAGGTGGTACCAATACCAGTATTGGGAGCCCAATAGGAATTGCCAGAAGCGTCAGAGGTTAGGATATAACCATCAAAAGCTCCTTGTGTTAATGAAAGGGTACCGCCAACGGAAAGGTTTCCTGTGATAGTATCTCCTTTTTTCTTAACAAAATCGGAACTATTTGGATTATAAAGCTGTACTTTTTCAAAACGATATTCGTATATGGGGTGATACTGAAACAATCTCATAGCAGTAGTGGAATACATTTGACCAAGAAGGATATAGACAAAACCGTCTTCTGTAGTTGGAAGATCTTGTGTTATGAAACTGGTGGAGCTACTGTTGTCAAGAACAAATTTACCATTGTCATTGATGGTACCTTTAAGGTAAATAGGAAGTTGGTTAGTCCAAGTGGCTTGGTTGGCGGTGTAATTTAGAGTTGTTAGAGGTATTTCACTATAAACATTACTCAAAGTACCGTTCGCAGCAACATTTGTAGTAGTAGCATAATAAAGAATTGGAGAGCTTGGTAAAAATTCAACAGTAGAAATAGTTTTATTTGTTGCAGTACCCTCCTGTAAGGTTAATGGATACCATTTACCGTCACTTGCTTGCATTAATAATTTGTAGTCATATATTGCTTGTCCAGCGGTAATTGCATTATTCCAACGGATACGATCGTATGTGTCAGTGTTGCTATCATAATCTGACCATACCCAATAAGGTGTACCCGAGATAGTGGTGTATGTAAAAATTGCTACAGATCCAACTGGTAAATGTGTAGTGAAATTAGCATTGTTTCTACGAACTACAACTTCAGCTAAGTTGTTTAGTTTTAATTTTGTGGTGGCTGCTCCATTAATGCCTATTTTATAGGCTATTTTTAAGCCATCATAGTAATTTGGTAAGTGATCAAGATTTCCTGTCCAAGTTCCAGCTGTTCCTGAGGTGTTACCTTCGATGTAATAAACACTGTTGCTATTAAAATAACTGGAATCAAACCCATCTAAAAGATCAGCATTAAGGTTGGTGGCTAGATCGGTGGAACCGACAGATAGGGTTTGATTTAAATAGAGACTGTTGGCAAGGGCGTTACCATTGGCATCAATAGAAAAACGAGTTGAAAGATTGGTAGTACCGATATCGTAATTTTGAAAAGAAAGAAAATTATAGCCACGATTGGTATTGAGTATTTGGGAATTAAATATATTTCCTGAAGAAATAGAGGGGTTATAAAAATTGACAAAGCCCCCACTTGTGGGGGCGTTAGCCTGAGAATTGAAATTTATCCCGCCTCCACCGTCTGGCAGAAAATTAATATTTCCATTACTACCAGTAGCAGTTTTTATAACGATACCCTGACCTTCGAGAGAAAAAGTTCCTGAATGGGAAATGATTGATGGAGAAGTTTCCCCCAAATTTAAATTACCTTGATTATCAATCACTAATACAGTATTTTTTAAGCCAAGAGAGGATGGGGGCAATCCTTGTAGAGTTTCAGAATTAATCGCATAGGCAACGGTGGCAATTTGTTGACGAGGATTCATTACTTCATTGCCTGTGGTAATTTGAAGCCAAACTTCAGGATTTTCAGAAAAAACATTTTGAGAAATTTCTGATCCGTGAGTTTTACCGATAATTACGTTAAAAATACCATTTTCATCTGGGATAACTACTTGACTGTTACCAATAGACGAATCGTAAAGCTGAGTACCAGCAGAGCTAGAATTAAAAAGCTTAAAATTAATTGGCGTGGAACTGATAATTGGGTTACCAACACTGTCAGTAAGACGTCCTTGGAATGAGAGGATTCTTGCGGGCTTGGTAGGATTACTGGCAGTAGAAAAAGCTAAATTTTGTTGAGTTTTAAGAACGCTTTGTTGGTAGAGGCTATAAGCTAGACCAAGAAAAAGAGCAATAAGACTACCGAAAATAAGGTAACGGGGGAGCAGGGTATTAAAGTCAGCTTTCTTTTTACCTTGTTCAGAAGCGGAAACAGTAGGCTTAACAAATTTGATTAAGTGTTTTTTAATTAAAAAATTCTCAAAAGAGGCAATAGAAGATAGCTTTCTTTGAATACTGGAACTAGAAGTACCCTTGACTTTGAGAAAGTCGAAATATTTTTGAAGGTTTTGAGAGGTAAATTTAGTTTGAAATTCCATTAAGTTTTATCCAGTCAAGATACTGGCGAATATCATTGATATAGTTTTTGATTGTGTGAGAGGATTTGTTTTCTTTTTCCAATTGCTCCTTGTACTGCATCAAAATATCTTCTAGTTCTGAAGAAGAGTCATGAAGGCCTTTACCAACACTTTTGTTTGCTTGTTTAAATAAATTTGAATCAGTGATGTGTTGATTTAGTAAAAATCGGCAAAAGGTAGAAAGGGATGCTAAATATCTTTTGGAATTGTTTTTATCAGAAAGGTAGGTAATGTAACTCTCAATAAGGTCAACAGAAATTTTGGATTGAGAAAAGGTGAAAAAGATTTTTAGGTCTTGGAGATAATTGCGTATTGTATTGGATTGATATTGTCGTTTTTGGAGCCATAAGGAAAAGGATTTTAGGTGGTGGGGGAGGATTTGGAGTGTCATTTGTTTTTAGGTTTGAATTTATATTTTTTATATCGATTTATCTATTTTTTAGATATCGTTTATATTAATAATATTAATATCTACTACTATGAAAAGGGAGTCAAGAGGTAGTTTAGAGGAGGTTTTGAGATTATTTGATATAGATTAATTAATATCAAATAAGATATTTTTTATTTGAAAAATACTTTCATGGTTATTTTCATAGTGTTGTAGGGTACCTTCAAACTATAATATTCTGTATTAAACAGAATCGTATTTTGAGAATATTAAAAAAGTGTTTTCGGAGAAATTGCGGTTTAGCTAGTTAGATACTAATTGATATCTTTAATATTATTAGAATAGGAGATATAAGAAGAAAAGTTTTTTTCGAAGGGGTTTTAAAATAAAAAACTTTTAAAAAAATATATTAATATAGAGGGATGTACTCTGATGTTAATGATATAGAATGTATGGTTTGAAGGTAAAATAGTTTTTATTTATTTTTCTTGTGAATTTTAATAGGGTAATCTGAATATGGAATGATGAATTATTGCCTAAAGAAAGATGTAAAATATATAATAATTTGTATTATCAATCAATTGGAGATACTGCTAAATAGTGTTTTTTTGTTAGTTTTTTGATAAGATTTGCTATGAATGATAAATCTTTGTACTTGAAAATTGGTGCAGGAATTTTAATTACAGTATTTGTTTTGTTTTTGGCTATCAAGGTGATGCCTAGGGTGATGGTATCGCTGACAAAGGCGGCTCCGGCAACAAAGGTTTCAATTAATAATTCTTATTTAATTGGAGGTCGTACTTTAGCTAATGCAAATGATAAAGACGAATGTGTGGTCAATGCTTTTGTGTTGGACAAGAGCGGAAAGGGAGTTAAGGGAGTTCGCGTAAGTTTAGAAGGTGGGCCAGAGGGTGGAGTTGAAGGAATTTCTGCCAGTGACGGAAAGGCAGTTTTTAACTTTAAGTCAAAGGATGAAAAGCAATATAAAATTACAGGAAAAATAGATGGGGCACTTTTTGGAAATGAAGTAACAATTACTTTTAGGGGACAATAGTTTCGAGAAAAATAACAGTTATTTTTTGATTTAAATTAAAGTTGTTTGTTTGGGCGCTAATTTGATACTTGCCGGGGAGATTGCTGGAAATATTAAAAATGGCCTTGCCTAAATCATCAGTAATTGGTTGAATTGGATCAATAGTAAGCAAAGGAGTGGTACTTAGATTGACTTTTTGCTGACTTACACCAAGTCCACGAGAATCAAGGAGGAATACGTTGATACGTATTTTTTCTTCTCCATTTCCTTGAGCCTGAAGAGGGGATGCGAAAAGATAAGAATTGTCTTTTACGGGCAAACTACTATTTGGATTTGAAGCACGACTGCCTAAAATGGTTGTTTGGGTAACCAAAAATGTGGTTAAGATTAGGGAAAGAATGATGACAATAACAATGATTATCTTTTTATCCATGGTGTAATACTAACATTATAGATAATTGCAGGCAAAAAACGAATTCTTTTTCGTTTTCTAAAAAATAAGAGCAAGAACAGGGAAAAAATAAGACAAATTGAAAAAATAACAACCCAAAAAATACTAGTTTGGCCATAAAGGAGAGTGTTTGACTTTGGAGAATTATTGTCAAGATAAACAGAGGTGCTATATATTCTAAATGCTGATTCAGAATTGCCGGTTAAATTAACGCTGTAATTGCCTCTAGAATCGGTTTTAGTTTCTAGAATGGGAAGAGAAAGGGCTTGAGCTTGCTTGATCAATTGAGGTCTATTTTGCTTATAGAAATGAAGTTTAATAAAGCTGTTTGGGATTGATTGGCCGGAAGCAAAGTTGTTGTCTAAATCAAGAGAAATGGTAGGTGATAATAGTACGGGGCCTATGTTAGTTAGATTGTTTTCAGGAGGCTCTGGAAAGCAAACAGGGTTATTTAGACGGTTAGAATCGTCAATTGAAATTAAGCATAGTTCCTGGGGATTTCGGGGGAGTATGACCCTGTCAAAAATAAAATATCCATTTTTTTGACTATAGGTAACCGCAAAAGCTTTTGGGCTACTTAATTCAACCCTAGATTCTGGACTGGTGTAACCAAAAATAGTGACGATGCTACCGGGAATACTGGCTGAGACAGAAACACTTTTGATAAGTGTAGCCATTATTTACGATCTTGATATTTTCTCTTTAGATCTTCAAGTTCTTTTTCTAGAGCTTCAACTTTTGGGGTATCTGAGGACGAGCGGTTTTGTTGTTGGCGGCTCTTTTTAGATTTAGAGACAAAGAGCAGAATAAGAATGATGACAACAATAGTGCCAATAATAATTTTATAAGGAATAACCCAGAAGAATTGGGTAGCGGTTAGTAGTTGCCCTGTTTGTCCGTAGATGGCATTTATTTGAGCTTTGTAGCGGCCAAACATGAATTTCTTTTCTAAAGTATTGGTAAAATCACGACTAGTAAAAGGAAAAATATTTGTATTATCTAAATTAATTTGTTTGGTTTTAATACCGAACATGTTGGATATGTTGATAGAACCGACGGGGGTGATATGAATATCAGAAAGGTTGTTAATTGTAGTTTTAAAATCTATTGGTCCATATTCCGAAAATGCAGGTGTTGCGGAAAAATTAGTGACTTTTGCATTTTCATTAATTTCTCCGGGAACGGTTACGTATACTAAACTGCCAACTTTAGTTTCAATTGAGGCCCCGGTTTGAGTAAGGGTAGTCTCGAGATTATAGTTGTAAAGAACCATGGCGTAATGGCCGCCGGGGGTGGCATCTTCTGGAGCGATAATAGTAAGCACTAAAGCTTTGGTTTCTCCTGGTTTTAGAATGAGACGGCTAGGGGATACTTGCATCCAAGAGGCAGCTGCCCAGCGATTATCTTCTACGTCAGTAGTGTCGATGCGGAGGGGAGTGCCCATATCGTCAACGACAATAAAATCTTCACTTGAAACACTTAGTTGTTTTTCTGTTTTTGATTCATTTCTAACTTTAATTTCTGTAGTAGTTACTTCTCCGGGGTTAATAGTAATCTCAACACGAGGAGGGATGGCGCTGATACCTAAGGTATTTTGTTGAGCAAAAAGAGGTTTGGCAAACAAAACAGCAAAAAATAAAAATGCAGTAAGAAGTTTGGTTGGGGCAGGGTTGTATTTCATTTTTTTAAAAAGTTGCAGTAGCGGTGTAAACCACTTTTGCTTCATATTCGCCAGCCTCTTGAGTAGTGGTGGCAGTAATTCGATAACAGACGTTGGCAGATTCAGTTTGTAAAGGAGTGTTGGGATTTATCATTACTGGTTGAGCATTCTGATAACCGATTGCAAAAGGTTTCCATTGACCTTCTGTAAAAGGAATACTTGATCCTAAACCACTAGCATAAAAAGTATAACCAAACTCAGAACGGGTGGTACTGGCTCCGCTCCATGCTGTTGCTAGGGTAGTGGTGCAATTACTGCCGTTACAAAGAGTATCGGGAATAGTAGTCTCTGTGTTTATATTTTTCATTTGACCTTGTTCGTAGGCAGTGACAACATAACCACCGGGGGCGTTGGTAACACATGTGAGCCTTTGGGCAAGTTGATTAATCTGGCCAATATTCAGAGAACCAAAAGTGACTCGGTCGCCGGTAGTATCAATAGCACCAAGACTGAGGCTTCCATTACCGGCACCGCAGACTTCAGAACCAGCGGTAGTGACACCAATATTATCAATATAGAAGCTTAGGGTGGGATCAATGGTGGCAGTAACCCGAACAGATTCAACAATGGCAATTTTACCGCTTGATTCTTCGATGATGTTTCCACCAGCGTCAAGGTGACGAAGGATATAATTAAAAATATCAGCGTAACCTTCGGGAGTACTGGAATCATGCGAGGGGCTGGGGTTTATGAGTTGACCACTGGCATTACCGATTATAATAGCACCAGTTTGTCCGGTACCAACGGGGTTTGCTGTGGAGTTACCACAATTTATTACGTGGTAAAGTTGAGAAGAAATACTTGTGGTACCGACAGAAGCAACACCAGCATAGGGGCAAGTGATATTGGCAGGGGCTAGGTTTTTGGAATCAAAACCGCTTTTATCTGGAACGCCATCAGTAGGCAATTCGGGAGAATCGGGAGCCTTTATGAGAACTTGCCAAGAGCCTCCAGTAGAGGTGGTTTGAGGTTCAAAAGATACTGTATGAATAGAGGAACGAGTAGCAATAATGCTACTTCCAACACTGACTGAACCGGCAGTGAGAGGAGGGCTTACTAATATAGTGGCAGTAGAAGCAATGTCTTTGACAACGTATAGATCAGCGCCAATAGCAATCGTATCACCGACAAATAGATTATTGGTAGTTTTGGAAGGAGAGGATCCAGAGGTGTTTATATTTAAAGTTGAATTTCCAGCAGAATTGCCAGTTCCTACTTCACCATGATAAGAATATTGAGAACTGGAAAGAGTATTGCGAAGATTTTTTGAAGGAATGGAGAAAGACTTTTTAGGATATAGGGTTGAAAATAAAGCTAGGACAAAAGTCAATAAAAATAGTTTGATTAATGTCGATTTTTTCAAGTTATTTAATTATATAAACGTATATGTAAAAAGAATACGAATTGTATTAAAAATTGTCAAGTATTTAATAATATTAACCTAAGGATAGAAAATTAATACAATTAGTAGCAGAAAGCTAGCTTAACTGCTTGATATCTTTTGTTGCTTTTTTAGTAGAAAATAAAATAAAGAAAAAAGTAAAAGAATAACAAAAGAGAGAGTGTAGGGGAAAACAAAAAATTGTCGGGTTAGGCTTTCAGAACCAGATTCTATTTTAATTTGATATATACCGGGCCAAGCTGGGGATTCTAATGTACATTGCTGAGGAGTATTGTCTTCGTGATTGAGGCAATGAATAAGGCGACTATGGGAGGAGAGTACAGTATAAGGATATATTTCTTTTTGCCAAAGGATATCACTTCCTCGGAGAAGCGTAATTTTACCGTTAAGATGGGAAAAGTTAGTACCTTGATTTTGAATTTCACCACTAATTTTAACGGGGAAAAAAGTATCTTTTATAATAGGGTTAATTTGAATTTTACTAATTTTTAATTTAGTTTCTTGGGTACTATTAGAATAACTAAGGATGATGTTGGAACCAATTTTGGCTAAATTTTGACCCTGAAGTAAATCCGGATTGAGAGGTTTTTGAGAAATAAAGAAAGTGAAGTACGAATCTGAGTCTTGAGCTTGAGAGTAATTTATTTTCAATACTAATTGACGGGTTTGGTGGGGTTGAAGAATGAAATCTTCTCCTAATTGTAAGTTGCTGTTTCCTAAAGAAAAATTTATTGGAAGGATTTTTTGCTCATAGTGTTGAAGGTGTCCAAGATTATCAATAGGCTTCCAGGGGAGAAGAGAGGTGGTGAGCAAGACGGCTTGATCAGAATTATTTGTTACTTCATAAGCTTGAGTATGTGTTTGATTTGGTTGCAAATTAATTTCTATTTGAGGAGGTTTTATACCAAGATTAAATTGGGGCATATCAGTAGTTGGGAGTTAGGGTGTAAGTAATATAAGTTTGGTAGTCACCAGCACTTTGGTTTGGAGAAACCATTACTTTATAAGTAATAAGAGTTTGATGATTTTTTACAGGATTAGCTTCAGAGGCGATAAGAGCAGGGGTGTGATTTTGGTAGAGATTGGCAAAGGGACGATAATCATTTTTGGAAGGAAAATATTGAGTAGAGGCTGGACCTTGAGCATTAAAACCAAAACCATAACGATCATTTTGAGTCCAAGGGGTTGAAAGTTCGGGGGTGCAGTCGGATTGGTCACAACTGGTATCAGGAATGAATGCTTGAGAATTTATCCAAAGAGGGTGATCTTCGTGGGCAGTAATTTGATAACCACGACCAGAGGGGGTGGTAACGGTGAGGATATTGCTATCAGTGACTCCAATGCCGGGAGTAAGGGTACCAAAGTCAATGGATAGTTTATCAACAGTAAAATTAAGGTATTCAAAGGTATCGTAAATATATTGGAAACCAGATTTAACTGCCAACCCACCACCCGTTGAATAACCGGGCGCGTTTTGGCCAACAGTATCGGTAAGATTAAAACTGGCGGAATTTTTATTGCCAGAAGTGAGATTGAAATTACCCCAATTGATTAGGTAAGAAGGAGAAGAGAATTGTTGAGCCTGAACTGGAGAAACAAGAAACAAGCAACAAGCAATAAGCAACAAGAAGTTAATTTTCATCCGAGTCATCATGACTAATGATTTTTTCTAAATAATGGGAATCCTTGAGAAGGTTTTTGGCGATAGTACGAACTTCGCCTTGATTGGAAATATTAATTATGTCTCGAAGAGAATTTTTTAGACGGAGAGATAGCCAAAGCATGAAGTCCGTTTGATCACGACTCAAAGAAGCTTCGGCCTGTCTTTTTTCTTGCTGAGACAGAGAAATAAGAAAACTGATAGGAGTGATTAAAACCAAGGAAAGAAGCTTAATTAGTGATTGATATGAATTAAGGCCAGAACTATAAAAAAGGATGGTAATTAAGGAATAAAGTAGATTGGTGGCAGTAGAATTAGTAAAGGCAATAGAGAAAAGTAAAAAATAAATTAAGAAAAAAAGAAAGGAATTAATGGCTCCAGTAGAAAAGACGATTAAATTTACAATGAAAATAAGTAAGGGCAGAGTCAATTTTTTGGTGAAATAGAGAATTAGAATTAAAATTATGGTTGCAAGAGCGATAATTTGAGGGATAAAAGGATTAAAAACAGGAAAAAGGTGAAGTAAAAAAGAGAATAACAAAGGAAGGAAAAAAGCAAAAAACTTAACGATGGTAGACATTAGTTACATTATACATGTTATATTTTTTTATGAATATTAAATGGGTTAAAAAAATTACAATTAGCGATGTAGTTATGGTGGTGGCGTTGATAATGATGAGTGTAGGATTGGGGCTAAAAATGAAAGAGGCGAAGAATAATGAAAAAGTCACCATAGAAAAAAGGCAAGAATCGATTCCGTTGCTAGTTAACATTAATACAGCAACAATGGTTGAGTTGGAAAGTTTGCCAAGGATTGGTCCTGCGACGGCCAAAAAAATTATTGATTTTCGGCAAATTTATGGAGCTTTTAGGAAAGCGGAAGATATTATGAAGGTGTCGGGAATCGGAGAAAAAACTTATGAAAAGATTAAAGGGCAAATTGAAATTTAGGTATTTGTGGATATCGGTAGTACTTGGTTTCTTTTTGTGTTTCCTTTTGAAAAGGGAAAAACTTGTGGAAGTGATTTATAAATCTTTGGGTTCGCCAGAGGCGGCACTATTAGCAGGAATGTTGTGGGGAGGGAAGGAAAATTTAGGTAAAGAACTTTATCGAAATTTGACTGATAGTGGCTTGCTTCATTTGGTGGTGGTAAGCGGGACTAATTTAACAATAATTGGGAGGAGTCTAATTGAGTTTTTGGCTAAAATTATGGGGAGATATACAGCAATTATTGTGGGCATGGTAATAGTGTTGGTATACATTAATATTGTTGGCTGGCAGATACCAGTAGTAAGAGCAGGATTGTTCTTAGGTTTTTATTTTGGAGCTCAATTTTTGGGAAGGCAGTTTAAGCCCTTGAGGATCTGGTTGGTAGTAGGAATACTAATGTTGTTGGCTAATTTTAAGATAATAAATGAGGTTAGTTTTTGGTTGTCAATGGTGGCATTTTTAGCAGTGTTAACCTCTTCAAATAAAAATATCGTAACGACTAATTTATGGATAAATTTAGCAGTGACACCTATTATTGCTTTTAAATTTGGAAGCATTGGACCTTGGTCAATATTAGTAAATTTAGGGGTATTGTTTATGGTGGAAATACTGACGATTTTGGGCTTTGTTGGTAGTTTATTGGGATTGGTTGTATTGCCTGTGGGAAAAATCATATTGAATATTTGTTATCCCTTTTTGAGGTATTTGATAGAAATTGTGAATTTTTTTGGTCAAAGTGGGGCAATAAAGATTAGTTTTAATATATGGATGCTTTTAGGTTGGTATCTATTATTAGGAATATATTGGTATGAAAAAATACAGAAATAAAATTATTTTGTTGGGAATTGGGTTATTAATTTGGGGAATATTTTTAAGTTACCCAAACAATGAAATTAAAATGATTTTTTGTGATGTGGGTCAGGGTGATGGGGCCATGATTGTTGAAGGCAATGAACAGATATTGATTGATGTGGGCTCTGATAATGGGAAAATGGCCAAATGTATGGATAGACATTTACCGTTTTGGGATAAAAAAATAGAAATGTTGAACAACGTGCCAAAGCCACAAAGAAACTTAATAA
>CAZQUM010000018.1:0-11799 GCA_964596585.1 uncultured Gammaproteobacteria bacterium | reverse complement strand
TCAATATTGGTACTTCTATTATCAACAATGGTTACAACCTTACCACTATTGGTACTGGTGGAACTATCGGCTTAAATGTATCTAGCACTGGCCGTGTCAGTATCGGAACTGGCTCTACTCATTCTATCTTCCATATTGCTGGAAGTGGTAATTTAGGACAAGACCTTAGATTTGACTGGGCTAGCAACACCGCCGCCGTCAAACCAACCTTATTTTTTAATCGTGCACGTCTAAGTGGAAGTACTTATTCCACTGTTGTCAATGGAGATAGCTTAGCAATGAATGAAATTTCCGGTTGGACCTCTAATAATGCTCCTTACACTGCCGCACGTTGGGGTAGTGATGTTGACGGCACCGTCTCCGCCACCAGCGTTCCTGGAAACCTATACTTTTCCACTACTGCTCAAGGAGATTTTGGCCCTACTGAAAGATTACGTATTTCCTCCTCCGGCAATGTTGGTATTGGAACTTCTGCCCCTTTAGCAAAATTAGATATTATAGGTTCCAATATAAATAATGGAGATGCTCCTTATGCTCTTAAGGTGATTGGCGGGTATAGTACAACTTATGGTAAAGGTGGGGGTATTTTACTTCAAAGTGGAAACGGTACTGGCAACGCATCTGGCGTTGGTGAAGGTGGAGATATCACCCTATCCGCAGGTAATGGTGGTCAATATTATGACGGAGCCAAGGGTGGTGACATATTCCTAACAGGAGGGCAGGGTGGGAATGCCGATTCAATGTATGATACCGGTGGATATGGAGGAAGTATTTATATCAATGCTGGTAAAGGCGGTTATGATGGGGACAGTGATTATTGGCCTTATGGAAATATCATACTCGCCAATAATGGAGGCAATGTCGGAATTGGCACCACTTCCCCTTCATACAAACTCGATGTAAACGGTCAAGCTAGAATTAGCACTCTTCTCACCGGAACTACAAATCAAGTAGTCACTCACAATGCTGGTGTGTTGCAAAGCAGAAATATTGATAGCCGGGTCTGGGGTAACACCTTATCTAGTGGTACAGGTATTGCCAATTATTCTGCTCGATGGTTATCAGCCAATACTTTAGGAACTGGCGCCTTATACGATACTGGAACTCGTGTCGGTATCGGCACCACCAACCCCACCGCCACCCTTGAAGTAGGCGGAACTGCTTCTGTTATCAGTAATTCAATTGGAAATATAACTATTTCTGCCACCTCTAACCTCATCCTCCAACCAACCTCAGGCAATGTCGGCATAGGCATTGATGATCCTAAATCTCTCCTCCACCTTTATCAAAACTCTGATCCTCAAATAAGCTTTTCTGATTATAGTTCAAATTCAAACCCGGGAATTTCTCTGTCCAAAATAAACAGTAACCCCAGTTTATTATTCGCTTTCCCTGTAGATGAGGGAAGAGACAGAAATTTTAATTTTAGAGCCAATGGCGTTAATTTAATGACAATCAGTGGACTTGGTTTCGTCGGTATCGGAACAACAAATCCAAGATATCATTTTGAAGTAATAGGTAGCGGAACTAGTGGTGTTGCCTACATTACCAACACCACTACAGGAACGGGCCGTACTCAACCCACACTTATTATCCAAACATCCAACACCGGTGTAGGTACAACGGGCGCTGAATTAATCCGTTTCCTGGGTTCGAATGGCACTAAAATTGGAAGGGTCCGCCTAGCAACTGCAAGCACCGTAAATTTTGCCTCTTCAGGCACTGCGGATTTAGCTGAATTTGTATTTAGTGATGAACCTGTTGAAGTCTCTGACCTTGTTAGCTATCATCCCAATGGTAAATTTGGTAAAGCTAGACCGGGAGACATCATTGCCGGTACCTATTCCAACATCGGAACATTCACTGGTAACGAATCTATCGCTGGAGAACCAAACGCCTTCTTACTTACTCTTGTCGGTATTATTGATCTTAAAGTATCTTCTCAAAATGGCTCTATTAATTCTGGTGATCCGATCACCATTAGCCACATTGCTGGTGTAGGTGCCAAAGCTACTAGTGCAGGTCGGATTGTTGGTAGAGCACTTGAAAATTATTCAAATACCAATGTCAACCAAGTTGGCATCATTAGAGTAATGGTTCAGCCTACTTGGTATGATCCCGACGTCCTCCTTACTAATACTGGCCAAATCGTTGTCAATCATAACGTCTCTGAACAAGTTCTTGCCTCTCTTGGTTATTCAGGAGCCAAAAATGAACTTGAAAATGGTAGTTATTCCCTAAAAGACAGTTTTGGTAATGTCGCTACCAGAGTTGGCCAATTTGGAGAATTAGCCGTTGGTAAATTAAAAACGGCTTTCATTTCTTCCAAAGCCATTGTTACCGACAATTTAGCCTCAAAAAATATTTCCTCTGAAACCATTGTTACCGGCGACCTAACCAGCACTCAAATTGGCACCACTGAATTGACCGCTCTCAAAATCGGCGCTTCAGAAGCCTCTTTCTCCACTGTCTATGCTGACCAAATTATTAATCCTGAGGGAAATATCTCCGATGTCTTAGCCACTAGAATTGGTAGCCTTCGGCAAGAAATAAAAGAGTTGATTGCCAGCAATTCCGCCTCAGAATCTACTCCTTCCGCCATTGCCCAAATGGCCGCTACTTGGGAAACAACTCCGGCTACTCAAAGTGCCAACCTTTCTGGTGACAACCTGACCTTAACTGGAGACCTTATCGTCGGTGCCACCTTAACCATAAATGGACAACTAACCACCCATTCTGGCTACGTTGCCGATCTTTTCACCGTCGGTCAAATTGCTTTAAAAAACAACATCATGGAAACTACCGCCGATACTCTCTATATCCAGCCTAGCGGTTTAGGTAACGTCAACATCTTAAACAACCGCCTAGTTTTAGCAGCTGATGGCAGTGTTATGATTAATGGCAACGTCACCGTCACCGGTTCTCTCACTGCTGGTTTAATCAAAGCAGAGGAAATTGAAACCAAAAAACTCACCGCTGAAAAAATCAACGTCGCCACTTCCTCTGCTGTTCTTGGTCTCGCCACCACTTCTCCTGATTCCACTTCCAGTGCTGCAACAGTTGGCACTATTACCTTGCCTACCGGACAAACCGAAGTTGTCATTGCCAACAGTCAGCTCACCTCCAATTCTATGGTCTACCTCACTCCCAATGGCTCAACCCAAAACCAAGTACCTTACATTAAAAACAAAACTGACACCAACTTTACCATTGCCATCGACTCTGCTCTCGACCACGATGTCAACATTAACTGGTGGCTTATAAATTAATTTATGCTATAAAACTATATCAATGAACCAAAAAAGAAATTTTTTCTACCTTTTACTACTATTATTCTTCTCCTTTTTCATTTCTGCTTGCCGCCAATCAACTTCAAATAACTACAAATTTACCTCTTCTATTACCCCCACCTCTTCCTCAAAACCCTACTTCAAGCTTACTGCTGCTGACAACACTGCTACCATGACCATGGAAGCTACCGCCTCCGAGGTTACCAGTAGCAACAATCAAACTACTTACAAAAACATTGCCCCCAACACTGATGCTATTTATAAAAAAGTCAAAAATGGTATTAAAGAAGAAATTATTTTATCTCAAAAACCAGTAAGCGCCCCTAGTTACAAATTTAGTCTAGATTTTGGCAATCTAAAACCCCAATATTTTGAGGGTCAATATTATTTTTTCGACCCCGATGGTTATGCCCGCTTTACCATTCCCCGCCCCTTCATGATCGATGCCTCTGGCGCTCGCAGTGAAGCCGTAAGCTTGAAAATTGACAACAATATCTCTGTCCTCACTCCTGATTACAGTTGGTTAAGTGATTCTAAGCGTGTTTACCCTGTCACCATAGATCCCTCTGTAGTTACCCCTCCCTCTCCTATTCGAGAACTCGCCGATAGACGAACTATTTCTGCCAAAACCTACGATCTTGGAAAAGGCAAATATGCCTCTACCAGTGGTATGGACGCTATCCACTATCAAGATTCCAGCGGCAAATGGCAAGAAAAAGATACCACCATTGTCCCTTCTTCCGATCCCGAATACAATTTCATGAATATTACCAATAATTTTCAAACTTATTTTTCTACCGACGGCTTTGGGCAAAAAAAAGCTGTTAAATTTCAGGTCAAAGACGCCTGGATGAAATTCAAAATAATTAGTGCCTCTGGCTCTGGCCAAAAAGATGACATTGAAGATAATAAATTTGAATTTAAAGAAATTTATAAAAATGGCGATAACACTTTAGCTGCCGCCTACACCCTCAAATCTGATCAACTTTTAGAAGAAGTAATTTTAAATAAATTTCAAGGTTATCCCACAATTCAACAGGAAATCGAGCTTCACAATGCCACTCTTAAACCTGAGGGTAAAAAAATCAATGCATATCACACAACTAGTGGTGAGCTTCTATGGACCATACCCGAACCAGTTATGTACGAGCTAAATAATTCCGACAATCGGAATTATGGTCTTCACTATGAAATTGCTTGTCAAAACACCGACTGCTCCAATTTAATCCTAAGTAAAATCATCGACCCTGAAGGCCAATCTTGGCTCTCTAATCCTAATCAAAATTATCCGATAGTTATCGACATTACTGCTGCCAGGGGCCCAACTACCTTAGTCAACGACAGCAGCATAGGTACTATGGCATGGATAAATCCAACAAACGCCAATAAGTCAGACGACGTTTATGCCTATCACAATCCACCTATGGCATCTACATATAATACCTATTATTTAAAAGCCACCAATTTTGGCTTTTCTATCCCCAGCAACACCCAAATAGAAGGAATACTTGGAGAAATCGAAAAAAAACAAACAGACAACAGCGGTTACAACGACACCCGTGACTATAGAATCAGCATCGTTAAATCAGATGGCACTATCGGATCGTACGAGGCAGTAAAGGTGCCGTGGCCAGGTGTCGATACCTATAGTATATATGGTAGTAGTACCAACCTTTGGGGTGAATCTTGGACCAATGCCGACATAAACAATTCTAATTTTGGTTTAGCATTATCTGCCCATAGGGAATATTGTTCTAGCGGCAACTGTTGGAGTCTTGAAGCAAATTCTCTAATTTCTACCCCCAATGGCTACAAAAAAATCAAAAATATCAAAGTTGGAGACCAAGTTCTCTCTTACAACGAAAAAATTAAAAATATTGAGTCTAAAAAAGTCTTAAATGTTCAAAATACTCATATAAAGAATGATAATAACCGTTATTTCTATATTTATTACGACAATAAAACTATCAAGGCCACCGAAAACCACAAATTCTATATCAACGGATCCTATATTCGAGCCGACCAATTAAAAGTTGGCGACATGCTCTTAGGTATTGATTTAAAAAAACACCCCATCAAGAAGATCGAAATCATCAAAAATACTACCGATACCGTTTGGGATATCACCGTTGAAGATAATCACAATTTCTTTGTTGAAAATGTTTTAACCCACAATGTATACTCATTTTATGTTGATCATATTCGCATTACCGTTTATTATTCTGAGAATAGCATCGACAATAATTCCATAAAATTCGACGGTGTAAAAATGGACGGCATAAAAGTGAACTGACTTTTACGGAATAGGTGTAATCGTATCTGGAAGCCGAATTGACTCTTTGGGAACAATATCTTCTTCAAGCGATCCCGTTGGAATTGCCTCAGGATTAGTCAAAGTTTCAGGCACCTTTGCCTTTGCCTCTGCTTCAGCTACTTCTTTTTGTTTAGCTGTCAACTCTTCCAATTCCTTATTCCAAGCCTCCAGTTCTTTATTCGCCTGTTCATAATCTCCAGAATCTCTGGATACCAAAGCCACTGCCTGATTTAATCGGTACACCGCTTCTGGCAACTTATTCAACTTTTTAGCTGCATGAGCCCAATTGTACCAACTATTAGCCAAATCAATTTTCACTTTTACCGCTTCCTCAAAAATTCTTTCTGCTTCTTCATAGCGTTCAGCTCCAAAGCTGAGTTGACCCAAGCTCAACCTTAATCCCGGATTAGTAGGATCTAATGACATTGCTTGTGTCAACGCCTGATAAATCCAATCAGCAACCCCGTCCACACTTCCAACCAAGGGCTGGTATATCCCTGCCAGATTGCTCCAATAAGCAGCATTTCCCTGATCCAAGGCTGTGGCTGCTTGAGCCTCTCTTACTGCCTGTTCAATTAATACTTGACCCTTCTGTTTTTGTTCTTCAGATATTTCTTTTTCTGACAAAATGTTCACTGCCAAACCAATATTAGTTTGTGAATATATTACACGATATTCAGCATTATAAGGGTTAGCCTGAATCGCTTTTATTTGGGTTTCATAAGTTTTTGCCGCATCATTGGCCATTGCCGACACCTGAGAACTTTTATAATAAATTTCTCCCATTAAAATTCTTCCCATCCAATACAATACCCAAACTCCACCCAAAAACAATCCAGTCGCCAACAAACCCGGAGCAATATTGGTATCCTTTTCACCGGCTTTTATTTCCAATTTCTTTTCATGACCCACTATTCCTCTTGTCAACCACCACAAAGCCACGATAGTAACCACCAAATTAACTGGACTCAACCATAAAATCAATAATAATATCACCGAAACGGCTTTTTCTTTTTTACTTGTTTGTCCTTTAATTATGGCCAAACTCCCAAATATAGCTATTATCAATCCTATCAATCCCAATTCTGTCCAAATTTGCATTCCCAAATTTGGCGCCCAAATATAACTATTCTGCCAAAGCGGAGTTACATTGAAACTTTCCGGTCTCCACCGACTAAAAGCTTCCAAATAATTACCAATTCCCACTCCTTGTAGTGCCCGATTCTTTAAACTTTCTACTGCTATTATCCACCCGCTATTCCAATCTAAAAAGCTAAGTTTGTTTTGGATTAATCGAAAAATATTCAAACTTATGCTAAGCACCATAACCGCTGATACCACAATTTCTCCACTATAATTTTGTTTATTTTTTTGCCTTACAAACAATCTCCTTATCCAAATAATTGTCACCAGCAAAAATAGCCAAAATTCGCTCCAAAGCGAACCCATCAATGTCCAGCCCGTATTCAAACTGATAAAAGGGTTATTTTGGGGCCAAACCAAAGGCATTCTACTAGTCGGAATCAAAAAAACAACCAAAGAAGCTACTGCGGAAAGCAATACCCCTGCTGTTAACCAGTTTTCCTCACTTTCATAGTCCTGTTTTCTCAATTGTAACCATAAAAAACTCCAAATAGTTGTTCCTAAAAGCACTCCCATTCCCGGTATCCCCGTAAAACTTCTCATTCTAACTCCAGGCAACATCATCCACCACCAAATTCCTGCCCAAACAGTCAATAAAAACATCCACCACCAAGCTTTACTGTTTCTAATAACGAATTCGTCTTTTTTTATGAGAGAAGCTATCAGCCAAACAAACAGGCCCACAATTGCCGAAACTAAAAAAAACCATCCTTTTCCAAAATTAATCATATCTACACTCACCGGTAAATACAAAATTGGTAATAAAAATAGACAAATCTTCAAATAGGTTGACAACGCTTTATTCATACATCCAGCTTATCATTTCTCCCTTTTAGTTTCCACCTTATAATTTCTTATTTCTCCTTTCTCACTTCAACATTTGTAAAGGGTCTAAATTTCCCTTTGCCGATTTTATTTCAAAATGCAAGTGTGTCCCTGTCGACCTACCGGTACTTCCCATAGTTCCAATTTGTTGGCCTTGGTTTACTTTTTGTCCCGCTGCCACAGTAATTGATTTATTCAATAAATGAGCATAGAGAGTCTGATAACCATTACCATGGTCAATTACCACATAATTCCCATAACCACCACCATTCCACCCCGCAGCTATTACTGAACCAGTCGCCGCAGCCACCACCGGTGGATTACTTCGATTGGCAATATCCACCGCCCGATGATACCAAGAATACCTTTGTGTTATATTTCCGCTAGTAGGCCACATAAAATTACCCTCTCCCACAACTCCCGGAATCGCCTCCACTGTTCTGGCTACCTGCCTAGGTGCTACTGGAGCAACTTTAGGTTCAATTCCATCAGGCACCATTAAATCTTGCCCCACCGCCAAAGAAAAAGTCTCATCATTACTAAATGTATTAAAAGGGTAATCAACTATATTTTGTGCATCAATTCCATAATATTTTGCCACACTATAAACTGTTTCCCCTCGCTTCACCTGATGCCTCACTCCGGTTACCGGCAATATCTCTAAAATTTGTTTTGGTTTAATTGCATCTACCGACTTCAAATCATTTTCCCAAATAATTGTATCAATACTTACTCCATATTTTTGAGCAATACTCGACACGGTATCCCCCTCCTCTACCCGATATTCAACAATCTCCCCCTTAGGCAAATCAGAAATCAGTGTCTGTGTTCCTGCCTCATTCCCATCAGCCGCCATAATCAAATAACCACTACCGCCATCTTTACCTTCACCTTGCCGAATCAAATCTTCTATTTTACCGGAAAATAAAATTGCTAAAAACGACAATATTGCTAGTGAAGTACTCACAAAACCCTGAGAAAATCTCCCCCGCTGTCGGTACATCAATTTAGCAGTTATTTCTTTAATCTGTATTATCCATCCCAACAATAAATTACCAATTTCTCCCCCAAAACTAATTTGTAATTTAAAAAAATTTCCAAAATTCTTTCCTTCTTCTTTTACACTTTGACTAATTTTTGTAAAAATTTCTTTCATTTATTCTATCTTTTCACAACTTTTTTCATAAATTCATCATTATTTTCCGTTTTGTTCATTTGTTCAATCACCAATTCAGTCATTCTATCCTTATCATCTAAATTATCAAACATTCGTCTCAAAGCCATCACTCGACTCAATGTTTCTTCGTTTAACAAAAATTCTTCTTTTCTCGTCCCCGATTTTAATATATCAAAAGCCGGAAAAATACGTCTTTCTGCCAACTTTCTTTCCAGTCTTAATTCCATATTTCCCGTACCCTTAAATTCTTCAAAAATTAGTTCATCCATTTTTGAACCAGTATCAACCAAAGCAGTGCCAATAATTGTCAATGAACCGCCATTTTCAATTTTTCTAGCAGCTCCAAAAAATCTCTTTGAAGGATAAAGTGCAGCTGGATCAAAACCGCCCGACAATGTTCTTCCCGAGGTTGGAATGGCCAAATTATAAGCCCGAGCTAGTCTAGTAATTGAATCAAAGACCATAAAAACATCTTTACCCATTTCTACCAATCTTTTTGCTCTTTCTATAGCAATTTCCGCCGCCCTAGTTTGTTCCTCTGGTTTTTGATCAAAATGGGATGCAATCACCTCCCCCTTGATAAATCTTTGCATATCAGTCACTTCTTCTGGTCTTTCTCCAACCAATACAGCCATTAAATGGATATTGGGATAATTTGCTGCCACTCCAGCGGCTATTTCTTTTAAAAGAGTCGTTTTCCCCGCTTTTGGTGGTGATACAATCATTCCCCTTTGACCAAACCCAATTGGTGAAAAAATATCAATAATCCTAGTTGAAGTTACTTTTGAATCAAATTCTAATTTAACCTGTTTTATTGGATAAATTGGTACTAAATCTTTAAATTCCGGCCTTTTCTGCGCCTCGGCTATACTCTCTCCATTAACCTTATCAATTCTAACCAACGCCCAATATTTTTCATTTTCCTTAGGAGCCTTAGCTACTCCCAAAATCATATCTCCCGCTCGCAAACTATAGCGTCTAATTTGCATCGAAGCAATTACAGCATCCTTCTGTCCCGGATTAAATTTCGGCCTTATAAAACCCTGACCATCAGACATAATTTCCAATACTCCTTGGATTATCTCCAGTCTCACTGGAGGCGCCACCACCTTCACCCCTTCAATCCCCACTCTATTGTTGTCTTTTTTTTTCTCAGAAGGCTGAGGACTGATAATTGAAGGTTTATCTTTTTGATCGGAATCTAACTCCGAAGCAGATTTATTTGATTTTCTGGGCATAAAATAAGGAAAAAATAATTAAACTACCACGCATGTTTTCGGGGAATACTCTATTCTATTAAATCTCTTCTTTTTTGTCAAATTTGAAAGCGGCAGACCTGCCCCCTCTGCCGCTCTCAAATCTAACCTAAACTTGACAAAACATTGTTTAGGTCCTATTTTATAAATTGAAGAAACAACAATATTCGTGTTCCACCTGCTTTGAGAATATCGATAATGTTGTTTCTTTTTTTTGTTTTTTTAAGTCTGCTTACATTAATATCAGCTTCCCACCCAGTTTTGCCATCCCTTTAATCTGACTTTCAGCCCAGCTATCTTTTTTCATTATTTTTCCAAAAACCTTTTTAAGCATTAACTGACTATAACACCCCTTTTTGCCCATGTCTATAACCTATATTATTTTAGGCCTCTAAAAATTCATATCCTATATTTTAATTTTAATACATTTTAGCTTCAAAAACCACCAAAAATTACCCCTTTCAACACTATGTGGAAAACTTATTCCAATCTTCAACCATCAACATCCGTCCACACAATTAAAAGTGCTCTCTTGTTGAAATTGTAAATTATTTATAGCCTTTTCAACTCCGCCACATTTTCTAGTTTCACCATCTCCCTCCCCAAATTCTTTATTTCCTTTTCTCTTCTGTCCTGATATTTTACTTTTTTTACCACTCCCAAAAGCGACACCTCCCCAACCAACACCGGCATTCTGCCTTCCCCTCCTTTCTTCAAAGAAAGGGTAAGGGGATGATTTTTATAGCTCGAATACATCGCCGCCACTATCGCCAAGTCAACTCCTGGATCATTAATTTTAATTCCTCCAGACACTGTTACAAAAATATCATATTTATATAATGCTATCCCTAAAACTTTTTGAGCCACCGCCGAAAGCATCTGTCCTCGATTAAAATCAATTCCCAAAAAAACTCTTTTTGGTATTGCTGAAAAACTTTCTGTTACTAAAGCTTGGATTTCTACCAACATTGGACGGCTTCCCTCCATCACTAAAGTTAAACTTGATCCTATTTGAGCTACTTTACTATCAATTAGAGCTACCTCCTCCGAAGAAACTTCTCTCAATCCTTTTTCTTCCATTCTAAACACCCCCACCTCATCTATGGCTCCAAAACGATTTTTTTCTGCTCTCAATATCCTTAGCTCTCCATTCCTATCACCTTCAAAATACAAAACCGTATCCACCATATGTTCCAAAAGTTTAGGCCCTGCTATTTCTCCATCCTTTGTTACATGTCCTACAATAAAAACAGGTATACCACTTTTTTTAGCCATTTCTACCAGCTGGAAGGTCGATTGTCTTATTTGGCCAAGACTCCCCGGTGAAGACACGTTTGATGTGGACATCACCATCTGAATACTGTCCACCACCACCAAATTGAACATATTTTTTGTTCTTTCCAAAACCTCTCCAATTTCTTCAATAATATTACTTTCCAAAATTTCAAATTTTTCTTTTGGTAAACCCAATCTTTCCACTCGCAAATTTATTTGCTCTGTCGTCTCTTCACCCGCCACATATAAACCACCCACTTTACCTATCAACTGAGTCAATAAAGTGCTCTTTCCAATTCCCGGTTCTCCAGCAAATAATATTACTTGTCCAGACACAATTCCTTTTCCCAACACTCTGTCAAATTCTCTTATTCCCGTCGACAAAATTAAATCGTTACTTTTTAATGTAATTGTTGCTAACTTTTTTGTCTCTATGTTTTTATTATTTTTAATTGATGATTGAAGCTTAAAGACAGAGGGCTTAATTTCTTTAAACGAATTCCATTCCCCACAAGCACT
>CAZQUM010000017.1:0-11830 GCA_964596585.1 uncultured Gammaproteobacteria bacterium | reverse complement strand
CAAAATCCGCCAAAAGAGTTGGTCGAGGTATCGGTTCTGGCAAGGGTGGTCATACTACTGGCCGTGGTTCAAAAGGAAAGAATTCTCGTGGTAAAAATAAACTAACTTTTGACGGTACTAAAATCAAAAAATCATGGTTAAAGAGGTTGCCCTTTTTAAGAGGTAAGCATCTTCTTTTACCCAAAAAAAAGACTTATGAAATTAACCTTAGTCAATTAGAATCTTGGTTTAAAGATGGCCAAATCATCGATAAAAAAGCTATTTTTGAAAAAATAGGTAAAGTTAACGCCAAAGATTTAACCAAAAATATAAAAGTTTTAGGTACCGGTCAACTAAATAAAAAGCTGACCCTAAAAGGTCTTCGACTTTCTCAATCTGCTCGTCAAAAAATTGTATCACTGGGTGGTAAGATAGAAGTATGAAGCAATCCTTTCAGGCTTTATCACTTTATCCTGAAGCCCTAAAATCACCTTTAATTCGTAAAAAAATTCTCTTTAGCCTTTTAATTTTGGCTATTTTCCGCTTTATTGCCCACATTCCCGTCCCTGGTGTAAATATTGCCTTGCTTAAAAACTTTTTCGCTCAAAATCAATTTTTATCCCTTTTAGATATTTTTTCTGGCGGTACCTTGGCCAATTTTTCTATTGCTGCTCTCGGGCTTAACCCTTATATCAATGCCTCGATTATACTTCAAATATTGGCCTTTATTATTCCCGAGCTTAAAGAGCTTCAAAAAGAGGGCGAATATGGTCGGGAAAAATTAGACCGTTATACCCGCATTATTACCATTCCTTTGGCTATTTTTCAGGCTTTTGCCATGTATGGTATTCTCAATTCTCAAAACATTATTATTAATCAGTCTCCACTGGTAATTGTTGCCTTGGTAGCCAGTATGGTTACGGGAACAATGATTATGATTTTTCTTGGCCAGCTTATCAACGAATATGGTATTGGCAATGGTATCTCCGTTTTAATTTTTGCCGGTATAATATCTCGTTTACCGGTTTCTATTGTCCAATCTTTTTCCCTTGCTGATTGGTCCAACCCTCAAACATTTTTCAACACCTTGCTTTTTGTTGCTCTAATTTTTATCATTGTTTTTGCTGTTGTAACCGTTGAAGAAGCGGTTTACCGTATCCCTGTTTCTTATGCCAAACGTGGTCAACATACTTATCTACCCATCAAAGTAAACGTTTCCGGAGTCATGCCTATTATCTTTGCTGTTTCTTTAGTTTCCTTACCCTCTCTTTTAGGTCAGGCCTTAGCGCGAAGCAGTCAAAGTTCTCTGGTTGCCATCTCTCGTTTTCTAACCCAAAATTTTAGTAGCGAGAGCATTCTATATTTGGTAGTTTATTTTCTTCTAGTAATCGTCTTTACCTTTTTCTATTCTACTGTTGTCTTCAAACCAAAGGATGTTGCCGAAGAATTAAGGAAATCTGGAGGTTATATTCCCGGTATTCGCCCCGGTTCTGCTACCGAAAAAAGGTTAAACTATCTTTTATATCGAGTAGTCTTTATCGGTGCTTTTTTCTTGGCTTTAATTGCCGTTTTACCTGCAATAATTCAAAAAATTACCGGAATTTCTTCACTAACTATTGGTGGAACCTCTGTTCTAATCGTTGTTTCCGTTATTCTTGAGCTCCACCGAAAAATTGAAAATGTAGTTCAAATGTATAATTACGATAAATTAACATACTAATGGCTTTAAATCTTTTCATAATAGGTCCTTCTGGATGTGGCAAATCTACTCAAGCCAAATTAATTGCTGAAAAATATAAATTAGCCCATCTTTCCATGGGTCAAATACTTCGCGATGAAATTGCTACTGGTAGTGGCTTTGGCGATGAAGCTAAATCCTACTTGGATAACGGAAAATTAGTTCCCGACGATTTAATTTTTGATATCTTAATTTCAAAATTAAATGCCATCAACAACCAAAATTTCATTATTGATGGTTTTCCTCGAGTTTTAAATCAAGGCAGATATATTGAATATTATTTAAAGAAAAACAATTTACCTTTCTCACTTTTAATTCATTTAAGCGTTACTTTTGAAGAAATATCGGCTCGTCGAGCAAAAATGGGGGACGAATTTCAAGATAAAGACCGAACTGATAATACACCAGAGGCCATCGCCTCCCGCCAACAATTTTACGATGAAGGTATCGCTCCCATTCGTGAATATTTTGAGTCCAAAGATATTTTTGTTGATATTGACGGCAATCGTCCCATCGAACCTATTTTTGAAGATATTGTTAAGAAAATCGATAAATTATTAATTAATTCTCAATGAAAGAAGCACAAGTCAAAGGTGTTGTAACTGAAGTTTTACCAGATCAGTTATTTCGGGTAAAACTTGAAGACGATCGTCAAATTGTCTGCTATTTAGCGGGTAAATTGAAGATACATCACATCCGCTGCTTGCCCGGTGACACCGTCTCAATTGTCTTATCTCCAGATGGCAACAAGGGGCGTATTGTCTATCGAGGTTAAAAAGCCAATTTACCCTTTGAATTTTGTTTACCTTTAGGGTAAAATACCAAAGTTCATAGTCTATGAAAGTCAAATCAAGCATAAAATGTCGCTGTAAAAATTGTAAAGTGGTCATTCGCCGGGGTGTTAGACGTGTTATCTGTTCCACCAAAAGGCATAACCAAAAGCAAGGCTAAATATGAGAATTGCAGGTATCGAAATTCCCGACCATGAAAGAGCTCAAGTTGCTCTAACCCGTTTTTACGGTATTGGTCCAAAAAATGTCCTATCTTTAGCTAAAAAAGCTAATATTTCTCTTGATACCAGAATCAAGAATCTTACTCGCGACGAAATTAGTAGCTTGATGAAAGCACTCGAAGATTTCAAAACTGAAGGTGATCTCAAGCGCGAAATTCGCGAAAATATTGATCGTCTTCGAGCAATTAAAAGTTATCGTGGCATTCGCCATATTGTATCTTTACCTGTTCGGGGTCAAAGGACCAAATCCAACGCCCGCACCCGCAAAGGTAAAAAGAAAACAGTTGGCTCGCTTACAAAGGAAGCTTGGGCAAAAATTGAAACACAGCAAAAATCTGCTGCTACCAAGAAATAATCTATGGCCACTACTACCTCAAAAAAAGAAAATAAAAAAGTTTACAAAAGCATTGCCGATGCTCGACTATACGTTCAATCGACTTTCAACAATACTATAGTCACTATCACCGACGACAAGGGTAACACTCTCTCTTGGTCCAGTTCTGGTCAATGTGGTTTCAAGGGCTCTCGAAAATCTACTCCCTTTGCCGCTACCACCGCTCTTGAAAAAGCCCTGGAAGCTGCTCGCCCTTATGGTATAAAAAAATTATCAGTTTATCTTAAAGGCCCGGGTACTGGACGTGATGCTACCTTGAGATATCTCCGTAGCAAGCGGGATTTCGAAGTAGACATGATTGCCGATATTACCCCTCTACCTCACAATGGCCCCCGCCCCCCAAAGGCTCGCCGTGTTTAATCTATGAAAACAACCTTAGACAAAAAATGTCGTCTCTGTCGCGCTGAAGGCGTTAAGCTTTACCTAAAAGGAAGCCGTTGTTTTTCGCCAAAATGTCCATTTGAAAAAAAAGGCGGCCTTAAGCCCGGAATGCATTCTCAAAAAAGAGCCAAAAAACCTACTGATTACGGTATCCAACTTCGTGCCAAGCAAAAAGCAAAAAGACTTTATAACGTTTCTGAAACTCAATTCAAAAACTATTATTTAGCCGCTAAAAAACTCAAAGGTTTAGTCGGCGACAACCTTATGCTTTTATTAGAGAGGCGTCTTGACAATTTAGTCTATCTTGCTGGTTTTTCAATCACCAGAGCTCATGCTCGTCAACTGGTTTCTCACAAAAATATTTTGATTAATGGCAAATATTTAAACATTGCTTCTTACTCTGTTAAGGTCGGTGACGAAATTACCCTTGACCCTAAAATTGCCTCCAAAATTGGTGATACTCTAAGATTCGCCGACAAAGATTTCAAAGCCCCGGAATGGCTTGACGTCAATTCTTCCAAACATTCCGCCAAACTTATTGCACTTCCCATCATCGATCAAAATCAAAACGGGATCGATGTTAACTTAATTATTGAATATTATTCAAGGTAAAAAGGAGACCTAAAATGATTGACACCAGTCGTTTTCATATTAAAACAATTAAAGAGTCTGCTAGTTATGGCAAATACGAACTTAGTCCTCTAGTCGGGGGTTTAGGTCATACCTTGGGCAATTCTCTTCGACGTATTTTATTAATTACCATTCCTGGAGCCGCTATCACTCGGGTCAAAATCGATGGCTCAACTCATCTTTTCACTTCTCTTCCGGGGGTAAAAGAAGATTTAATTGAAATTTCTCTAAATCTTAAAAAAATCAAGTTCAATTATTCTAAAGAAGACCCTATTACCTTAGTTTTAGACAAAAAAGGTAAGGGCACTGTTACCGCTGGAGACATTGCTGACAGCACCCTCTGTAAAGTTGTCAATCCTGACCAGATTATTGCCACTCTTACTGACGCAAAAGCTCATCTCAAAATGGAACTAACCGTTGAAAGGGGAGTTGGTTATACTTTAGCTCGTGAACAAAAGACAGATGTTGTTGGCGAAATTATTCTTGATGCCACCTTTACCCCTGTTTTAAAGGCCAATTACACTGTTGAACCTACCCGTTTGGGTAAAAAGAGTAATTACGACAAACTTACCATGGAAATCTGGACAGATACTTCAGTTTCTCCTATGAATGCGCTTAAAGCAGCTACTAAAGATTTAATCAACGCCTTAACCCAAATAGTTGATACTCGCGAATTTGAGGATGAGGTCATCACTCTCGATTCCATGCCTATCAATCAAATGGCTGAAATTTCAGTCGAAGAAATCGAATTACCTCTTCGAGTCACCAATGCTCTTAAAAAAGCTGACTATCCTACCATTGACGCTCTGGTCAAAGCTGGTCGACCTGAAGTAAGTAAAGCCAAAAATGTCGGTGAAAAATCTCTTAAAGTTATAGATTCTTGGCTCAAAGAAAAAGGCTATTCTTGGAGTAAATAATCATGAGACATCGAGTTTCTGGCCGTAAGTTAGGTAGAGATAGAAATCAACGACAGGCTCTTTTTCGTACCTTACTTAGAAGTCTTTTTACCCATGGTTCCATCAAAACAACCAAAGCCAAAGCAAAATCCATTATTCCACAAGCAGAAAAAATGGCAGCTATGGCTGTAAAGGGTGATTTAATTTCTCGACGCCAACTCTTTGCTGTTTTTCAAGACAAAAATTTTGTTAATCAAGTAGTGGCTGTTTTTTCTCAAAGCTTTCCCGACCAAAAACAAAATTTTACTAAGCTTCAAAATATAAAATTACGTCAAGGTGATAATGCCCTTATTGTCAAACTGTCCTTTGTCAAAGATTTAGATTACAAATCTTTGCCCAAAAACGAAAGCACTCCCTCTCATCAAAAATTTATTAAAAAGGTGACTAAAACTACCAAAAACAAAACTAAAACTACTAAAACTGTTACCAAAAAGGAGTCCAAATGAAAGTCAAAACCTCTGTCTTAAAAGGAAATAATGTTAAACGTAGTTGGTATTTATATGATCTTTCCGGTAAAACATTGGGTCGGGCCGCTAGCGAAATTGCTGCTATTTTAATGGGCAAAAATAAAGCTACCTTTTCTTATCACAGAGATGATGGTGACTATGTGGTAGCCACAAATGCCAAAGACCTCGTTTTTACTGGCAAAAAAGTTAAACAAAAAATTTATTATCATCACACCGCTTATTCTGGACATTTAAAGGAGAGCTCTCTCAAAGACATGATGGCCAAAGATCCCCGTCGAGTCATCACCATAGCTGTTCGTGGCATGCTTCCCAAAAATACCCTCCGCGATAAACGCTTAACTCGTTTAAAAGTTTCTATTGACAGCAATCACAAATTTGCTGACAAGTTCAAAAAATAATCTATGGCTTCCAAATCATCACCAAAAAGCACCGCAGTTTATATTTATGCCCTTGGCCGTCGAAAATCCGCTGTTGCCACAGTTAAATTATTCAACCGAAAAGGGGAGTCACTTATCAACGGTCGTAGCCCTGAAAACTATTTCCCTCTAACCTTTAGCGAACTTAATCGACCCTTTGTCTTAACCAAAACTGAAGATAAATTTCACTACATTGCCAAAATTATTGGTGGTGGTCGAAACGGCCAATTAGAAGCTCTTCTTTTGGCCCTATCTCGTACGCTAAAGAAAAAAGACGAATCTTATACTTCAACCCTATCTCAAGCTGGTTTACTGACTGTTGATGCCCGTGTACGAGAACGACGTATGGTTGGTACTGGTGGTAAAGCTCGTCGAAAGAAGCAATCACCAAAGCGTTAAGCCTCTCCTACCTGTTTGTATTTTTTTATCAAGCCAAATTTATGGATAGTTTTGATACTTTTTCTCAAAGTACGATATCTTTTTTCCTCATATTCAAAGTCCTTGCCAATTTCAGAGACAATTAATACTTCATTAGTTTTATTTTGTTTCATAATAGCTGTTTTCCAAAACTAACGCATATTTGGCTGACATCTATCAAATCAAAACCTTTGTGTATAATCGCTTCCTCAATCGCTTCGTTGACCGCTTTTACATCTTTGCCATCTACACTTTTGGCAAGTGCACTCGGGTTAGCTGTTTTTATTAATTCAAGAGGTAATACGGGTACACTTTCAACTCCTTTAGGGGTTGATTTAGTTTTCGCTCCCATCGGTGTAGTGGGACTACTTTGACCGGTAGTTAGGGAATATAGTTGGTTGTTTGCTACAATCACTGTAATATCCAAGTTTAATCTGGCAGCAGATATTAAATGACTCAGACCTTCTCCATAAATTCCACCATCTCCGCCAATAACAATTACTTCTAATTCTTTATTAGCCATTTTTATTCCTACTCCTGTGGGAATACTTCTTCCATGCAATGAGTGGAACCCCCAACCCTGTATAAAATCAGCTATATTACCAATACACCCGATATCATAAACCAGCACAGTCTTATCTTGATTAATGTTTAACTTTGTCAATACGTTTTGCAGAGCTCCCAAAATAATATAATCATTACACCCTGGGCACCAAGTGGGCCTAATTTCTGATAACCATTTAGTCATTTAGTGCCTCCTTTATTTCTTCCGGAAAAAACGGTCTACCATCATATTTTAATATTTTTTTATCAAAATTAATGTTCATTTTTGATTTTAATAGCATCTCTAGTTGGGCCATTGCATTGTTTTCAATCAGTATTTTTTCCTTAAAAGAATTAATAATTTTTTCCAAATTTTCTTCTAGTGGCCACATTGATTTAACCTGTAGTACCGCAAAATCTTCTTTATTTTTCATCTCCTTTAGAGCTTCTAAAAGCGCTCCCTTAACTGATCCCCAGCAGATAATTAATCTTTTTGCTTTTTCATTCCCAAAAAATTCTGCTTTTGGTAAATCTTTTTTGATTTTTTCTATCTTTTTTAGTCTCACCTCGGCATTTTCTTTGGCAATTTTAGCGCTTTCAGTCGAAAAACCAGCCTCATCATGTTCATAACTATTATAAAGTTTAATTTTTTGCCCCTTTCCCGGTATTGCTTTTTTACTTTCGACAATCACACTTTTTTCCATTGCCAAGTCCTTTATATTACTACTTGATTCAGATAAATTTTTATCAGACAACAATATTACGGGTACATCATATTTATTTGCCAAATTTAGAGCATCTTTAGCTAATTCAAAAGATTCTTTTATGTCTCCGGGGGCCAATACAATCTTGGGAAATTCGCCATGACCGCTGTGGACAGCAAACATTAAATCCCCTTGGCTAGTCCATGTTGGCATTCCGGTAGCCGGTCCCGGTCTTTGGGAAATATAAAAGACAACTCCTATTTCTGCCGCCCCCGCCAAACTGACACTTTCAGTCATTAGGGCAAAACCTCCACCGGAAGTGCCGGTGGCACTTCTCCCGCCACCCATACTGGCACCGCATGCAATTGAGGCTGCGGCAATTTCATCTTCTGGGTGCACAACCTTAATATTAAATTCATCCTGATTCTTGGCCAAAAAATGCAACACTCCCGTAGCTGGTGTCATTGGATAAGCTGTATAAAGATTTAAACCACCCTTATATAATCCCCAACCCACCGCCTCATTCCCGTCAACTATAATCTTCTTATCTTTACTACTCACTTTCTCACTACAAACTATTTCACTAAAGTTTTCTTCTCCATACTTAAATCCGCTTTCAAAAGCTTTTTGATTATCCTCATTTTCGCCAAAATGCTTGCTTACCACCCTTAATGATAATTTTTTATCTAAACCGAATAAATAAACCAACAATCCCAAAGCAATTGTATTTGCATAAATTCTTGAGCCCAATTGTAGAGACATGTCAGATAAAGGCAAATTATTTTCCCCTTCATTATCGGTAAATATTAGCCCTCCTTTTTTCATTTCCTTTACATGCTCTTGCCAATGGCCAGCCGATAGTGAAATCAAGACATCCAATTTCTGATGAACCCCAAAAATTTCACTTCGGGAAAAAGAAATTTGATAAGTATTATGTCCTCCACGCACTAAAGAGGGATATTCCGAATAGTCTTTTAAAAAATAGCCACTTTCATTTAAAATTTGTGCCAGCAATAATCCTACAGACTTTATTCCAGCTCCGGCTGGCCCAGCAATTTTTACCGTCCACACTTTTTCCATAATGCTTCTATTCTACTATAATTTGTTTTTTATATAAACTGTGTTAGACTACTCTCTGACTTTGCCTTAGTGCCCGAATCACAGCCAAAAATGTGTATTTATAATTGTGGGCCGCAAGCTCACAAATTATATGTATCACAAAAATTTTTCCCGTAAACAAAGGCGCCCTCGTCATTTTGGCGCATATATTAATCCTTCTCTTTATATAAAAAAAGCTGAAGGCTTTGCTAAAATCACCGAATCAAAAACTATACACAACTTTGAGGATTTTAATTTTAATCCCCAACTATTAGCCAATATTAGAGCCAATTCCTATTCAAAACCAACTCCAATCCAAGATCAGTTGATCCCTAGTGTTTTGGCCGGTCGCGATGTTTTAGGTGTTGCCAATACTGGCACAGGTAAAACTGTCGCTTTTGCTTTACCTCTAATCCTAGAAAAAGAATTTTAATTTTAGCCCCTACTCGCGAGTTGGCTCAACAAATCAAAGACGATTTCCGCTCCTTTACTCCTGGTCTTAGAGTATATTTGGCTCTAGCTATTGGTGGTGCTTTTCTTAGAGAGCAAATCGCTGATATTCGACGTGGCCCCAATGTCATTATTGGTACTCCAGGCCGAGTTATGGATTTAGCTCGCCGTCGGGTCATTAATTTTTCCGAATTTGATACTCTAGTTTTGGACGAAGTCGATCGTATGCTAGATATGGGTTTTGTAGCCGATATCAAATCTATTGTTTCCCAAATTACTCAAAATCACCAAACCTTATTCTTTTCGGCCACAGTAGACAAAAAAATCGAAAGTCTTATCGATACCTTTCTAATTGACCCCATTAAAGTATCCGTCAAGACCGCCCCAACCTCTTCTCATGTTGATCAAGACATAATTAGAGTCGACCGCCGTCGAAAAGAAGAAGTGCTCTGTGATCTTCTAAAAAAACCTGAATTTAAAAAAGTATTAATTTTTGCATCTACCAAGATGTATACTGAAAAACTTTTTCTTTCTCTCCAGCAAAAAGGTTTTAAGGTTGGTTCTATTCATGGAAATAAGCGACAGAATCAGCGCCTATCCACCATTAAATCTTTCAAAAATGATAATTTAAATATTCTTGTGGCTACCGACATAGCCGCGAGGGGACTCGATATTCATGATATTACCCACGTTATCAACTTTGACCAACCAGCCACCTATGAAGACTACATCCACCGTATCGGTCGTACTGGCCGGGCCGACAATAAAGGCTATGCTATAACCTTTATTGAATCTTAATTTATTTTTCAATTAATGCTATACTTTTTCCATGGCAAAAACTACAAAAAAAATTACCACCAAAAAAGTGGTTAAAAAAACTCCAGTTACCACCAAAATAAAAAGTCCCATTTTAATAGAGCCCAAGAATAAAACTCGTAAAACATGGCCCATTATTTTAGTTCTTGGTTTAATTATTATTGCTTTGTTTATCAACAAGTTTTGTATTGTTGCCACCGTCAATGGTCAGCCAATTTTTCGCCACAGCTACTACAAGGAGCTCGAAAAACTCGATAAAAAACAAACCTTGACCCAAAAAGCCAACGAAATCTTGGTTCTTCAAGAAGCAGTCAATCAAAAAGTATCTATAGATAAAGAAGAAATTGAATCCCAAATTGCCAGTATAGAGAGTCAATTAAAAGAGCAAAATCAAAGCCTAGAGGCGGCTCTGGAAGCGGAGGGTTTAACTAAAGCTGAGCTAGAGGAGCAAATAAAAATCCAAAAATTAATTGAAAAAATGGCCAGTGCTGAGGTAAATATTACTGATGAAGATATTCAAGATTATATTACCAAAAATAAAGACTTTCTCCCTGCAAACACCAACACTCAGGAGATAAAAGATAGCATTCGCAAACAATTGGAAAACAGCGCTCAAACTGAAGCTTTTGAAAAATGGTTTACCGAACTTCAAAAGCGCTCAAATGTTGTTATCCGCCAATAAAAAAGCCTTTACTCTAATTGAACTATTAATTGTAGTCACCTTAATTGCCCTGCTTTCTGTTGCGCTTATTGCTACCATTAAACCAACAGAGCAAAAAGCCAAGGCATCTGATAGTCGCGTTAAAGCTCTAATTTCAGAAATTTTTAAAGCCCACCTCCGCTATTCTTCCGACAAGGACATTCGATATTTCAGCCAACCAGTTAGTGCCACCGCTATCAATTCCCCTATGGCGCTTAATTTTATACAAGAATTAATTTTTGTAAAAGAATTAAGAGAAAACATCCTTTCCGACCCCTATCTTAATCAAGTATTACTTACGGCTTACAAAAATGAAGATAATATAGCTCTCTGTTATCTCCCCAAAGCGAAAAGTAATCAAGGCTATTCCTCGGATACTCGTTTTGACAGTGAGGGCTATTCCGATCAAAATTGTCAGGAACACCAATGTTATTACTGTCTAGTGACGAAAAATAATCTTTAAAATAAATCAGCCAAATCACACCCCGAAAAATTTTAGTTTTTCACTTCTGCTCATTTTTTTAATCCTCGCTTCTTCGACTAGTGCCTCCGACCTGCTTTCAAATTTTTTTGAATATATCAATTTCACCGGTCTTCTAGCCCTTGTATATTTTGCCCCAAGCTTCGAAGTATTGTGCTCCCTTACCCGCCTTTCCAAATCGGTTGTAATTCCGGTATAAACCGTCCCATCTTCACACCTTAGTCCATAAACAAAATACATGAGGGTATTATAGATTAGAAAATTTTATATTATCATTTTTATCTTTATAAGATTACGAAAAAAGAGGAAAATGGGATAAAATAGGAATACTAAAAATGATTGCAAAACCTTTTATAAAGTGGGTGGGAGGAAAAGGTAAACTGATTCCCGAATTGAGAGATTTCTATCCTAAAAGTTATAATCGATATTATGAACCTTTTGTTGGAGGAGGGGCTTTATTTTTTGACATTATTCAAAACGGAAATGTTAAATTTTCTTCTATTAATGATATTAATAAAAAACTAATTATTACTTATCAACAGATTCAAAAAAACGTAAACTATCTAATAGTAGTTTTAAAAAAAATTGAATTAGAATATAAAAAACTATCCAAAGAAAGGCAAAAAGAATTTTTTTATGAAGTTAGAA
>CAZQUM010000016.1:0-11988 GCA_964596585.1 uncultured Gammaproteobacteria bacterium | reverse complement strand
GTATGCAATTAATCCTTGGAATAAAGAGAAAATACCGGTTTGGATTTCAGATTTTGTGTTGAGTGGCTATGGCAGTGGAGCAATTATGTCGGTACCGGCCCATGATGAGCGTGATCATGAATTTGCAGTAAAATATGGTTTAAAAATAATTCCAGTAATTGAGAAAAAAGGTTGGGATTTTAATAAGAAAGCATTTGGGGAGATTGACAATAAAAAGGGAATAGAAAAAATGTTGCTGTGGCTGAAAAAGGAGGGTATTGGTGAAAAATCAGTATCTTATCATTTACGAGACTGGATTTTTTCGAGACAACATTATTGGGGGGAACCTATTCCGATGATTTATTGTGAAAAAGATGGATGGCAGCCAGTAAAGGAGAGTGATTTGCCTGTAATATTACCAGAAGTTGAAAAATATGAACCGACGGGTGATGGACGAAGCCCATTATCAAAGGTAGAAGAATTTATAGATACCCAATGTCCTGTGTGTGGAGGTAGAGCAAAAAGGGAAAGTGACACTATGCCAAACTGGGCAGGTTCAGATTGGTATTTTTTGAGATATATTGATCCTAATAATGATACAGAGATATCTAGTAAAAAAAGTTTAGAAAAATGGCTTCCCGTGGATTTTTATATAGGTGGGGATGAGCATAATACTCTTCATTTGCTTTATTCACGATTTATTTACCAATTTTTATATGATTTGGGGGTAGTTCCAGTTGAGTATCCAGAACCCTATATAAGAAGAGTTTCCCATGGGGTAATTTTAGGTGCAGATGGCCAAAGAATGAGCAAGTCAAGAGGAAATGTAGTGATACCAGAAAGTATTGCAGACAGGTATGGAGTGGATGTCTTAAGGTTGTATTTGATGTTTATGGGTCCCTTTGAAAGCACAATGGCATGGAATGAGAATACTTTAATTGGAATCAAGCGCTTTTTAGAAAGATTTGAGAAATATGTCAAGGTACAGATTGAAAAAAAGGTAGGAAAGAGTGAGGTGAAATCTATATCAATATTACACAAAAGCATTGCTGATATTGGCAGAGACTTAGAAGAATTAGGGTTTAATACGGCAATTGCAAAGTTGATGAAGGCTATAAACAATTTGGGAGATCTTAATATCGAGGATACAAAAAAATTAATTAAATTAATTGCACCAATGGCACCATATATGGCGGAAGAGTTATGGTTTAAATTAGGTGAAAAGGAATCAGTTCATAAAGAGTCCTGGCCTGAATATAATGAGCAATATTTTGAAGATGAAGTAATTAATATACCTGTAGCAGTGAATGGAAAGGTAAGAGAGGTGATCTCAATAAATAAAAATGAAGTAAACAACAAGGATGAGATATTTAAATTAGTTAGGAAGAGTAAAAGAATAACAGCTTTAATTGAAGGTAGAGAGATGATAAAAGAGATTTATGTGCCGGGGAAAATGCTGAATCTGGTTTTGCGGTAATAATAGCAGTCGATGATATAAACTGCTAAGTAATAATGGGAGTTAGTTTTAACGATATATATCATAAATTTTTGATGCGGGAAGAGAGAAATTTAAGGGAGTAATATTTTATTGTATTTGAAATTTTAAAGCTAAATGTTGTTATATTTTGATTCATTGTTATTATTTTTCTTTTCTAATTATTTATAATTTCTCTTGTCTAAAAAATACAGTAATTGTGAAGGAGTTTTTTTCTAAAAAAGAGAAGGTAAAATGCTGGTTTTTATATAAATGCGGTAATTATGATATGCTTAATATTAATTTATGATTAATTGATTTATTATTATTTTAATTTAATTGCGGAGATAATATTAACATTTTATATGCGGTGAAAAGTGCGGATATTGGTATTTTAATGCGGAGAAAAGGAGTTTATAGATATAAAAAATGCGGAGAAAACAGATTGATGTATTCCCAGACAGAATCGAACTGTCATTTCAGGTTTAGGAAACCCGCGTTCTATCCATTGAACTATGGGAACAGGGCTTATGTGTCGGGGATACAGGATTCGAACCTGCAACCTCACGCACCCGAAGCGTGCGCGCTAGCCAATTGCGCCAATCCCCGTGAATAATGAATTTTAGCACGAGTTATATTGTTATCTTAATTTATAGAAGAGAGTAGTTAATATTATTATCTCAATTTATTAGGTTATTTTTTTAGCAGTTATACTTGTGGAGTGATAGAGGTAAAATATTTATGAATTGTCGTATTTTTTGGTAATAAAAATAATATTTGACAAAAATAAGAAAAATTTCTAGACTATTAATATGATTAGCGACATAGATAGAAATAGCAGAACATTAATTATCTGTTTTATTATTGCAGTAATAGCTTTAATTCCATTGAGATTTGTAGAATTGGGTCAGGATAGAGAATTGATGAATGCACAGGTATTGGGTGAATCAATGGAGGTAGAATTAGTTGAGGAAGAGGAGAGCAAAGAGTTGCCAATAATCAGAATAGAAGCACCCTACGACGAAATTGATATTGTTCGTTGAACAATATTAACGCTCGCGGATAGTCAGAGTGTATAGAGCAGAGCGTGTTGATTCTTGATTGGGTTCTTGACCATGAACAATTACTCTTGTGCCGTCAGGAGTAAGTGATATTTGTTGGGGAGTACTTAGGAAATTAAATAACAAATTAATGTTGGTGTTGTCTGATTCGATTGAAAAAAGCTGATTACCTTTGAGGTAAATGAGATAATCGGTGCCGGGTATCCATTGAAGACGGTTAAAAGTAGAATCACCAATGAAAAAGTTGGTGTCTTCCTTGAAATCATAGACATAATATTGATTTGCTTGTAATTGACGAGTTTCTGGTTGAGTACTGCGACTTGGAGGAGGATTGGCAAGGATTTTTTTTAGAGTACCACTTTGACTGGCTTCATAAAGAAGTTTGTGTTCGTTGCCGTTAAAAGAAAGGATGGCGGAATCGGTAGCAACAAATTCTTTTAAAGATGGGGGCAAATTAATTAATTTTTGAGTCAAATTGTTAGATTTTAACTCAGTCCAAGAAAGATAGATTTGAGGAATTTGATAGGTAATGTCAGTTAATTTTTGAGTTGAAAGATTTTGATCCAGATTTAGAAGATAACTGGGGAGAGATTTTGCGGTTGCTAGGACTTGCCGAGAGTTGGGTGAAAATTCAAAGTTATATTTATTCCAATCAATGGTTGAGGTGTTGTTTAGTAAAAGTTTTTGAGAACTTAGACTAGGTAAGAGAGGAATATCGGTTAATTCCAGTAAATAAAGACCGTTGTCCTTGCTGGTGGCGGATTCAGAGGCTTGAGAATAAATAATTTTTTGATTATCAGGGGATAAAGAACTTTTTGGAGTATTAAGGAGAGTGAGTAATTTAGCTTCAGGTGAGGCAAGAAATAATTGAGCATCGCTTTGATAAACTACTTCAGGAAAAATTTGGATGGTTTTTGACCAAGGCAAATATCCAGCTTTGCTAATGCGAAGATTATATTCGCCGGGCGGTAAATTAAGAGTGTCATCGGTGGCACTTTTAAGAATGTTGTCGACATAAACGCTGGCTGATTTGGGTCGAGAAGTGGCAGATAAAAGGCCGGTGGCTTTAAGCTGAATACCATTATTTTCAATATCAAGGCGATAGCCGCGGGCGAGTGTTACCAAAATGATAGTAAAAGCGACGATAAGAGCAGCTATACTGAGGATAAAAATTAGGCTTTTACGACTGGAATCAGTATTCATTAGTGTATTATATAGAATTATGAGCTGGATGCGAAAGTTAGCAATTGATTTAGGAACCTCAAATTGTGTTATTTGGATGGAAAATGAGGGGGTGGTATTAAATGAAGCATCGGTGGTAGCAATTGAGTCTGAAAGTAGACAAGTATTGGCGGCGGGAACTGAAGCGCGAAAAATGGAGGGAAAAAGTCCTGAATATATTGAAATAATTCGGCCAATAGAATTTGGGGCAATTGTTGATTACGAAGCGGCGGTGGGCATGGTGAAGTGGTTTTTGCGCCAAGTAATGGGAGCTACTTGGATTATTGGTCCAGAAGCAATGGTTACAGTATCGTCAGGATTGACTCAGGTAGAGCAAAGAGCAGTAATGGACGCCATATTGGAGGCTGGGGGTAGGAAAGTGTATCTGATTGATACCCCGTTGGCAGCAGCAATTGGAGCAAAGATCCCAATAATTGAATCTTTTGGGAATATGGTGCTTAATATTGGCGGTGGAGTAACTGAGGCGGCTGTGGTGGCTTCAGGGGGAGTGGTGGCTAGTCGGTCGATTCGTGGTGGTAGTAGTCGTTGGGATGAGGCAATTGGTGAATATTTGAGAAAAAAATATTCTTTAGCCGTAGGAGAACAAAGTATTGAAATGGTGAAAATAAAACTAGGTACAGCAGTAAAATTAAAGAAAAATGAAATGATTACGGTAGGAGGCCGAGATTTAGTTTATGGTTTACCTAAAAATATAGAGTTATCGGCGGATGAAGTATTTGAAGTGATTAGACCCATTTTGGACGAGGTGGTATTGGTGGTAAAAGAGACTTTGGAAATTACCCCTCCAGAATTAGTGGCGGATATTGCTGACAGAGGAATTGTCTTGATGGGTGGAGCAGCCAAATTAAGAAGCTTGCCGTTGTTGTTAACTAGGGAAATTGGGGTGTCTGTTCACCTTGCTCTAGAATCAGAAAATTGTGTTATCAAGGGAGCGGCTATGGCCATAGAAAATTTAGATATATATCGCCGATCGGTAAAATGATATATTTCGTATTTTAAACTTATAATTATTATTTTTATTATTTTTTCTTTAATAAATTTACTATAGATTTATATCTTATAGATATAATAAAAAAATATTTGTAAAATTTTTATATTTTTTTAATTTTATCTTGATGGTAAGGAATATTATTAGAGTAATAAAGTTGTTCATGTTATAGAAAATGAGATGATTTTATCTATTGAAAAATATGTATATAATAAATAGAGCTAATAGAAGATGATATATTTAAATTAAACTATAATTAATATTTTTATATAAGACATTTTAATAGTGAAAAATGTAGTAAAATTTAAAAAAAATAGTATTTAAAAAAAAGTTATATATACTTAAATATGAAAAGGGGTGAAAAATGGCAAAAAAGGATGTAAAAAATGTAAAAAAAATTAGTCGAAATGGCCTAAAGACAGAGAATATTATGGATATAATCTTTTTTGGCAGAGATGGTCGTCGACTGCTAGATTATTTAGAATCAGAAAGAAGTAGAAATAATAAGAGAATATGGATAGTTACGGTAAATCCTGAATTTATGGTTAAAATGAAGAAAGACCCTTCTTTTGAGGAATTGATAAAAAGTGCAGATTTAAGGGTAATGGATGGGATAGGACTGGTATGGTCAAGAAAGGTTTTAAAAGAAAAAGGTTTCATAAAAAAAATAGTAAAGGGAATTAATGAGGGGTTTAAAATCCTAAGAGGTGAGGGTAGGGAAAGAGTGATTGCTGGTTCTGATTTAATGAATGAATTATCGGAAATAGCATTTAAAAAAAGTAGAAAAGTTTTCTTTTTAGGGGGTTGGGGAAATAGGGCTAAACTGAGTGGAGAAAATTTGGAAGCTAGATATCGAGGCTTGAAGTATGATTATTGTGAAGGTGAGCCAAGTGTGAATAATATTACAGTTTTGGACAAGATTAATAAATTTAAACCGGATTATTTGTTTGTGGCATACGGAATGAAGAAACAAGAAGAATGGATTGCAGACAATTTAAGTAAAATCGACTGTGGAGTAGTAATAGGGGTGGGAAGAAGCTTTGATTATTATAGCGGCGAACTAAAAAGAGCTCCCACATATTGGCAAAGGGCGGGTTTAGAATGGCTTTATAGCCTAATACAAGAACCAAAGAGATGGCGGCGACAATTGGCCTTGCCTCAGTTTATATGGATGGTATTGATAAATAAAAATAATTAAAATTTTCCCCAGAAGATAATTTCGGGCTCGAGATTGAGATTTAGCTTTTCTTTTGCGCTTTTTTGAACATAATCAATAACGGCTTTATAGTCTTTGGCGCTAGCATGACCAAGATTAATAATAAAATTTGCGTGCTTGGGGCTGATTTGAGCATCGCCAATTTGAAAACCTTTAAGACCAAGTTCCTGATCAATAATTCTACCAGCGGCATCATTTGGGGGGTTTTTAAAAACAGAACCAAGAGAATTCATTGATTGGGTGAGAATTTTTTTTGCTAGTATTTCTTTTACTATTTTTTTGGATATATCTTTTTTGCCGGGAGATAATTTGATGACAGCAGATACAATGACCAAGTCTGGTTTTGATTTGAACTCAGAGTTATCATAGGCCCAATTCATTAAATGCGGATCTAAATCCTTGATAGTTTTTGTTTTTCGATTAAAAACGGTAATTCTTTCTAAGAATTGGTTAAAGTTATTTTTGTTGACTCCATGAATATTTCCAAAAATAGCTCCTCCAATAGTACTGGGAATATAGGTGAATTCTTCGAGGCCACTAAGATTGTGGTTGATGGTGTCGGTGATTAGCTGGGGCAATTGAACACTAGAATCAACCAAGACGGTGTCTTCGTTGAGATATTCTACATTGCTAGAGTTATTTTTAATTACAACTCCATCGATACCATGGTCGGAGATTAAGGTATTTGATCCATTACCAAGAATAAATGCTTGTGGGTGTTGACGAAGAGCTTTAATAAATTCGGATGATGATTGGGTAAATATTAGGATTTTAGCTGGTCCACCAATTTTTACAGTAGTAAATGGGGCTAGGAGTTGCTTTTCTTTAGTATCCATAGAATGATTATAAACGAAAATAAATGAAGTGTTAAAAAAGTCTTATAAAAAAATAATATATTAAAATAATGTGGAAAAGTGTAAAAACATAACATATCTTATAATAAGTTTTGACTGGTAGGGTAGAATATAAGAATGAAAAAATTGGGGATTTTATTTGTTGCAGCATCAATGATATTTGCTTGGTTTTGGTTTAACCGTTTTAGAATCCAAGAACCAGTGGTAACTGCTGTGAAAGTATTGCCTACACAAATTCCAAAAAAAATCATAATTGCCTTTATGGCTGATATTCATAATGATACTAAAAGTTTAGAGAAGGGATTGGCAATCGCTAATAGGGAAGATGTTGATCAAATTGTTTTGGTAGGTGATTTGACAAATATGGGTGATGAGAAATCACTTTTTGAAATAAAAAATATTATGGATAATTCGGAGATGGGTTATGCGGTAGTACCGGGGAATCATGAATATAGTTTAGATAATTTTCGAAAAGTTTTTGGCAATAGTTATGGAATAATAGAAGAAGATTTTTTGAAGTTAATTTTGATAGACAATAGTTATTGGCAGGGATTGAGCGAGGAACAGATTAAATGGATAGAAGCAGAAGTCGCAGAATGTAAGATAAAGGTGTGTTTAGCGGTAATGCACAAGCCCTTAGATAATCTATTTTCAAGTCATATTATGGGGGAGGGTAGTAAGAAAGCGGCAAAGGAAGCAGGGTGGTTAAGACAATTATTGATTGATTCAGGAGTTAAAAGAATTGTGTCTGGACATTTACATTATTCAAGTTCATATGAACTTGAAGGGATAAGAACTGATTTAGTTGGAGCAATTTCAAGTGAAAGAAATTCCCAGAGTTCCAGATTTACAATTTTGGAAATTTCTATTGATGGAATAGAAAGAAAGGTGGTAGAAATAGATAATGATATTAGGAATTGATCCTGGATTAGAAAATACCGGCTGGGCGGTAGTAAAGGAAAGTCAATTGATTGACGTGGGGGTGATTTTGACTAATAAAAAAGATAGCAGTCAAGTAAGATTAAAAAAAATTTATGAAGAGATACAAAAAATTATTAAAAGAGAAAAAGTAAATGTAGTGGCTATGGAAAGTCTGTTTTTTGCTAAAAATGTTAAAAGTGCACTGGCAGTAGCAGAAGGGATTGGGGTGGTTAAGATAGCGGCTGAAGGCTTAAAGGTTCCAGTGTTTGAATATACTCCTTTACAGATTAAAATGGCTTTAGTGGGCTATGGCAGGGCAGAAAAGGAACAGGTAGAAGCGATGGTGCGACAGAGTTTAGGAATTGAGAAAAATATAAAACCAAGTCATGCTGCAGATGCGGTAGCAGCGGCTTTGACACATGAGTACACTTCGTCTTTTGTTCGGGAAAATAAAATGCTATCATGAGCTTATGATTTCTAGTTTGAAGGGTAAGGTTTCCAGACTTTGGGGAAATTTTGTGGAGATTGAGGTGGGGGGCGTGGGCTATTTGGTGTGGGTAGGAAGAAATAATTATACGCAAGGACAGGAACTTAAGTTGAGTATACATATGTCAGTGTCAGAAAATGAAGTGGCTTTGTATGGTTTTGAAAATTTTGACGAATTGGATTTGTTTAAAATGTTAATTACTGTGTCTGGAGTGGGGCCAAAAAGTGCAGCTCAGATTTTGGTTCAGTGCAAAAGTATTGAAATAGTAAAGGCTATTGGGGATGCCAACACTGGTTTTTTTGAAAAAATTAAAGGGGTGGGTAAAAAAACAGCTCAAAGAATTATTATTGACTTGAAATCTAAAATTGGTGGTTTAGGAGAATTAAATTTGAAAGATGAATATCCTTTATTGGAAGATGATTTGGTATTGAGTTTAAGACAATTAGGTTTTGAGAGAAGAGAAATTGAAAGTGTAACCAAAAAAATTCCTAAAGAAGTGGTGATTTTAGAAGAGAGAATTAGTTGGTGTTTACAA
Source organism: uncultured Gammaproteobacteria bacterium (assembly GCA_964596585.1). Classification (GTDB taxonomy): domain Bacteria; phylum Patescibacteriota; class Microgenomatia; order UBA12405; family UBA12405; genus UBA12158. Next base: position 3,231 of record CAZQUM010000016.1, on the reverse strand, counting down.
AATTTAGGAAAATAAGGTGGACAAAAACTTAGACCCAAAATTAAAATTAGAAGACAAAGAAATTGAATTGTCTTTGCGTCCAAAAAAATTAACTGAATTTATAGGTCAAAAAAAACTTAAGGAACAATTGGCTGTATTTATTGAAGCGGCCAGAAAAAGGGAAGAAGCGCTAGACCATATCTTGTTTTATGGCCCTCCGGGTTTAGGGAAAACAACTTTGGCAATGCTTTTGGCAACGGAAATGGGAAGCAATATTAAAATTACTTCTGGTCCAGCCCTAACAAGAGCGGGCGATTTAGCTTCAATACTAACTTCTTTAAAAAAAGGTGATTTATTGTTTATTGACGAAATCCATCGATTAAATAAAACCGTGGAGGAAACTCTATACAGTGCAATGGAAGATTTTATGTTAGATATCGTTTTGGGAAAGGGTCCATCAGCTAGAAGCGTGCGATTGAAGTTACAGAAATTTACTATTGTAGGAGCAACAACTAGAATAGGTTTAATTTCCGGTCCTATGAGAGATAGATTTGGGATAGTCCAACAAGTTGATTTTTATGAAGATGATAAATTGGCCGAGATTGTGAAGAGGACAGCTGAATTATTAGATGTAAAAATCGATCCTCTTGCTGCGGTGGAAATTGCTAAAAGATCGAGAGGAACACCTAGAGTTGCAAATAGATTATTAAAGAGAGTAAGAGACTATGCTCAAGTAAACAACGATAAACAAATTAATTTATTAGAAGCAAGAAATGCCTTAGAAAAATTAGGAGTTGATGAATTAGGTTTATCTGATGCAGATAGGAAGTATTTAGATATAGTTAAAAAGCAGTATGATGGTGGCCCTGTGGGAGTAGAGAATATTGCAGCGGCGCTAACTGAAGACGTAGAAACAATTACTGATGTATATGAACCCTTTTTGATGAAAAAAGGGTTAATCAAGAGAACTCCCAGAGGACGAGTGATTGTATAAATGATTTGAGTATCTTATTCCGATTGAATGCCTAGTAGCCAAAGAACGGCTTCTTTGCGATAACGGCGATCTCCACGAGCGTTAATACGGATAGCTGGAAGTTTACCCCGCTTACCCCAACGCTTAATTGTGAGTTTTGAAACTCTAAGAAGATCAGCAACTTCAGCGACGGTTAGTAAATCCGGAAGATTGTCGATACTAATACCATTAACTTTTTTTTGGGGGGGTTTTTGAGACACAAGGTTATCTTGTGTTAGATTTTGCTCATCCATATTATATAGCCTTTTATATCAAATGAATATTTAATTAAAATCATTAAAACACAAAGTATAATAGTAGGTCAAGATATCAAAAAGGTGTCCGCGGGGAAAATGTAGTAAAATGGGTTATGAAGATTGCTTTTTTTGGAGTTAAAAGCTGGGAAAGAAAAATTATAGAGGAGCAAATTGTTGATTTAGAAAATTTTGGAATAGGAATTTTTGAAAATGAAGTTCAGGATGATTTAGAGATAGCGGCACAGTATGAGATTATATCGGTGTTTATTTATTCGAGAATGGATAAAAAAACGTTAGATAAATTACCCAATTTGAAAATGATTGCCACTAGGTCAACTGGTTTTGACCATATTGATATGGATGAATGTAAAAGGAGAGGTATTGTTGTGGAAACGGTACCCGTTTATGGTTCTAGAACGGTGGCTGAATACACTGTTGGTTTGATGTTGGCGGTGGCTAAAAACATTGTCGAGGGGGATGAGGCTCTTCAAGATGATGAGTTTTCACCTGAGGGGCTGACAGGGATTGATTTGTATAAGAAAACTTTGGGGATTATTGGTTTGGGTAAAATTGGAGCTAATGTGGCTAGAATTGCGAGGTCAATGGGAATGAAAATTATAGCAGTGGATAATAACCCTGATTTAAAAGTAGTAAAGAGATATAAAATTGAGATGCTGGAGCTAGAAGAATTATTGAAGAGATCAGACGTGGTTAGTTTACATATACCGGCAATCAAAGAGACCTATCATTTAATTAATCGGGATACTATTAAATTGATGAAGCCCGGTTCAATTTTGATAAATACATCTCGGGGGGCAGTGGTTGAAAGCGCTGCGGTGGTGTGGGCTTTAAGAGAAGGAATTTTGAGGGGAGCTGGACTGGATGTGGTTGAGGAAGAGGATAAGGTGGAAAATTTGGCAATGGTTTTAAGTCAACAACCCAAAAAAGAAGATTTACAGGATTTGTTGAGTTACCATATGCTACGAGATAGAAGTGATGTGGTATTTACGCCGCACAATGCTTTTAATACTGAAGAAGCTATTGGCAGAATCATTAAAACGACAATTATTAATATTAAAAATTTTTTAAAAACTAATCAAAAATGAAGGTAGTCATAATGTGTGGCGGAGTCGGGTCAAAAATGTGGCCTGAAAGCCGAAGTAGTTCTCCTAAACATTTTTTGCCCTTAATTGGGGAAAAATCCTTATTTCAAATGAACTGGGAGGCATTAAGATTAAGATTTTCTCCGGAAGATATATTTTTGCAGACCAATGCGGAGCAGGCGGAAATGGCTAAAAAACAAGTGGATGAAATTATTGCTGAAAATATTTTTGTAGAACCGGAAATGAGAAATCAAGGTCCGGCGACTGGTTTTGCAGCTGCTTCTTTGATTAAAAGGGGATTTGGCAATGAGTCTTTTATGCTAGTTCAGGCAGATGTGCTTCGACAGCCGGAAGAGAATTTTATAAAGATGATGGAAATTGCAGGATCTTTAGCTCAAAAAGGTAATGAGTATATTACTGGTGGAATTAGACCTAAAAATATTGTTAGGGGGGTGGATTATTTGGTAAAAGGAGAATTGGTAAGCGAAGAAATGGGGGTAAAAGTGTACCGGGTGGCTGATTATATTGACAGAAAAGAGGAGGAAAAAATTGGGCAATATATGGGCAGCGAACAACTATTGATTCATGCCAATCATACTTGTATGACGCCTAATAATTTAATGGCAATGTATGAGAAATACAGAATGGATTGGTATGAATCATTACAAAATATTATTGAGAATGGTGATGTGCCTAGTGAGTATGCCAAAATGCCTAAAGGAGCGATTGAAGAAATTACAAAGGAACTTTATATAAATGGGGGAGCTATGGTAGTTGAACTTCCTTTTGAATGGGTTGATTTTGGAACCTGGGAATCGTTGGCAAGGTATTTAGTAGAGAAGGAAATGACGTCTTTTGATGGTAAAACTATAGAGTTAGA
>CAZQUM010000015.1:0-12234 GCA_964596585.1 uncultured Gammaproteobacteria bacterium | reverse complement strand
CGGGAAATAGAAGTGATGTGGCGACCCAAACCCAAGTCCCCTACTAAGCCGATAGATATAATGGGAACAGGGGTAGGGGTAGGGGTAGGAGAAGCGGAAATGAGGGTGACGGGAAGAGGAATGGGCTTGGCAGGTTTTTTTGAATGCAAAATGAAATATAATATTAGAGGCAGAATGACGAGAACAAATAAAATGATTAGTTTAGGAATAGTGCTCTTGTGTGGGCTGTTTTTAGGGGCTTGTGGCGGTGATAGTAGATCGGGACTAGAAATTACTTCTGAACCCATAGCTAAAGTATACATTAACGGTGTGGATAGTGGATCCACAAAATATAAAAATACTAAGCTAAAATCAGGTGAAACTGAAATAAAATTAATCACAGAAACAGGAGAAAGTTGGGAAAGGCGAATAAATTTAGAAAATAATGTTACAACAGTAATCAGTTGGAATTTGAAAGAAAATAGTGGCTATATTTTATCAATGGAAAAAAGCGGGAAAAAAGCTTCAATGTTGATAAACTCAAACCCCGGAAATGCAATCATCTCTCTTCAAGGAGATATAAAAAGCAGAAGTCCGGCAAATTTGGAAAATTTAGAGATTGACGACTATAAAGTGTCACTCAATTTTCCGGGTTATGAAAGTTTAAATTTAATTGTGAAAACAGTTGACAAGTATCAATTAATTATTGATGCAAAATTGGCAACCGAAAAAATACCATTAAATCAAATCACTCCAACGGCAACTCAGATAAACCCTATAATAGAGAAAATAAAAATAAAGGATACTCCCACTGGATGGTTAAGAATTAGAGAAACTCCAAACAATAATGGCCGGGAAATTGGCAGAGCCAATGTAGGCGAAACATATGAATTGTTGGGAAGTGAAGGAGAGTGGTATCATATAGTTTACAAGGAAAGACAGGGATTTATATCAGTTAAATACGCCGAAAAAGTTTTAGAGTAATTCCAAAAAAAAGAATGGCAATACCTAGGAAAACGTAAAATTTTTGTTGGCTGTTTAAAAACAAAGAGAGAACCCCTAGAAGAAAAGTGAGTAGCCAATAAAAAATAGCAATCCGGCGACGACCCCAGCCTGAGCGAAGAAGATAGTGATGAAGATGGCTGCCATCTGACAAAAGTATGGGTCGACCATGAATCAAGCGATTAAACAGTACAAAAATTGCATCAAGCATGGGAACACCTAAAAGAAAAATTAAGGTAGCAAGTTTGGCTCCAGATAAAATTGATAAAATGGCTAAAAGTAGTCCAGCCATACTTTTACCGCTATATCCGGGCATAATTTTTTGAGGATAAAAATTCCAAGGTAAAAAACCAAGATAGGCACCAGCAACAATGAGAGCCAAAATGATAACTGGCCACTGAGTAATATCAGCAGAATAACGTAATCCTAAAATACCAATAAACAAAGCAGCCAAGGCCACGAAACCGGGCAACTGTCCCTCAACACCAGCAGCCCAACCGACAAAATTCATACACCACATAATCCAAATAATTGCTAAAAAGTCGGCAATTACCCAAATACTATGAGGACCGAATAAATTGAAATGGATTTGAGGCTGAGATAAATCGATAATACCTCCAAAAGGATTGGAAATATAGGCAATACCAATCCCGGCAGAAACAACTAATGTAGCAGAAAGAAAATTTGTAAAAAGACGGAATTTGGGACTGATATCTTTTACATCATCCAAAAGCCCAACCAAAAAGGCGAGAGTAACCGAGGCAATAATACCCAAGAGATGTTTGTCGTGAGGTAAAAAAACTAAAGATGAAATTAAAAAACTGATAAAAATAGGTGCGCCGCCGCCACGAGGCACTGAATAAGCTGCTGTAGCATTTCCAGTTTTTTTTTGTTTTAAGAGAGGATCTTCAAGCCATTTGTTTTTTCTGAAAATACGAATTATCCAAGGAGTGCTTAAGTAGGAGAGGAGAAAACTAAAAAAAACAATGACTAGCAATTGAAAATTCATAGGACTAAATTAATAATTCTAAAAACAGCTATGGTTGAAAAAATAGCCAAAAGAGGCACCGAGGTAACTAAAAGCTTTGATAAAAATGGTTTTTTTAGATGATAGTAAAGAGCTAAAGAATAATTAAAAATAAAAACCAGAAGAGTATAGGCTGGAAGAAAAAATAATGCAGAGGTAGAAGTAAGCCACTGAGAACCCCAAGGGCGAGAGAAAAAAAGCGGAACTTGGGGTGGGAGTTTAGGATAAAACCAAATTAAGGCAATAATTTGAAAAAACAATAAAGCGAGAGTAAAACGTAACAAGCGGTAATTATAATTTTCTTGCCAAAACTTGCCTAGGTTGGCAAAAAAAATAGCCAAAGATTTAAACATGGTTATTTTATTTTACACTTTGAGAAGAGCCTTTGGAGGTGGTTTTATACTCCAAACGCTTTCCAAAAAGTAATCTGGTATGAGAATGAAGTCCGGGTAGAACTGACATGGCCAATGTAGCGACTGGCATCAAAGGCCATTGAAGAATATTTTTGACAATATTCCAAAAGCCTTTTTGTTGATAAGTTGGCCTTAACTTCCAATCAAGTACAATTAGAACGAACATGGGAATAAGGCAGATGGTTAAGATTAAATTGGAGATACGAGGAAGGTTATAACCCAGAGCAGTATTAAAAAATTTAGGGTTAAGTATAACTGGCAAGGAAGTGCCTAAAGTAAGCACAAACCAATTGCTGGACCAAATAAAATGAGTTTGGAAAAGTTTAAAAATTCTTAAAATTCTAGTTAGAAGAGGAATTTCGGGGTGAAGGTACGATTGTTCGATAGCGTAGGGAATATCAATAGCACCCCAGGCATGACGAAGGCATTGGTTGTAGCGGTTTTTGAGGGCGGCAAAATAATTTTTACCATCTGGGGCATCGACTACTGTAGGTAAAAAAATGGGTGATACGGAAGTGCGTCCCCCACTAGCAAAAAAGCTTTGTAAAAAAATATGCCAGTCTTCAGGAATCATATCGGGATCCCAATAACCAGCGGATTTAATCAGTTTGTAGGTAGAGGAATAACATGAGTAATTAAAGAAAAGACCGCCGGGCTCTTGAATATTGGCAATATGGATAGCATTACCCATGATACCGGTAATGCGAATTGCGGCCGGAACACTATTAATATTGTGATGCCAAAAAATCGGTGATTGCCAAAATTTAAGATAACGATCAGGACTAGAGGCAAAATAATAGGTAAGGGCTGAAAAATATTTTGGGTGGAAAATGGTGTCAACATCACAAGAGGTTAGAGTACAATTCTCAATTTTTAATCGACGATTAGCAGGTACTTTAGGACTAAAATTGTGTTTTTCAAAATAGCGGGCCGCCCAAGCCTCGTTGGTGTGTTTACCAGCGATTTCACCGGGTAAGTTGGCGGGGTGTTCGGTAAAGGTTAGAGAACCAAAGGTGTTTTTATATTTATTTTGAAAATATTCCATGGTGGCCTGATTGTTTTCGGCACCAGCCCGTTCTTCTTGAGCAAGAATGACATGGATTTTATTTAAATCAATATCAATTTGGTCAGCAAGAGAGCTAAAGGCCATTTCTATAACATTTGTAGGTTCCTTATAAGATGAAATGATGATAATGTGGTTGATATCTCGATATTTAATCCAAGAAGATAAAAAATCATCATTAAACTTTTGTAACCAGTTAGTGCCTTTGGACTGATTAATTTTGAAATATCCAACAAAAGCTAAAATAGCAGATTTGAAAGACTGGAAAAGCCAGTAGACTAAAAAAGCTAATACAAAATATGCCACTAATTTGGGGACAACAAAAGACCCCCAAATAGGAAATAAGATAACAAACCAAGCAGTAAGACCTGGTATCATCTCATAAAAACGATACCTCTTTGTATTTTTGTTCATGGGATTTAGAGTATTATAACAAGGAGAGACAAAATATTTTATGAAAGAGCTTCAAAGAGCAGTTAAAGAAACAAAAAAATATTCACTTTCTTTTGGTCAAAAAATAACAGATAAACAGCTGTGGGAAAGGTTGATTAGCCCAAAAGTATTTAAGTATAAAGATGTGGAGGGATGTGGAAATGTAAATAAACAATCGGAAGAATGGAAAAAGAAAATAAAAATAGCCAAAAGTTTTAGTAAAGATTATTTTAAAAAAAATAATAATATACAAATGGTGGCCATAACTGGAAGCGTGGCAGCTGAAAATGCGAATAAAAACGAGGATATCGATTTTTTTATAATTACCAAAAAAAACCGTCTTTGGGAAGAAAGACTTAAAACTAGGTGTTTAGTTTTAATAAATAAAATACCTCATCGAAAAATTCATCAAGATGAAAAAGAAAATGAGCTTTGTTTTAACTTGTGGATGGCGGAGGACAATTTAGAGGTACCTACAAACAAGCAAAATTTAAAAAATGCTATGGATGCAATTATGATGAAAGTTATCCTAAATAAGGGTAAAACTAAAGAAAGATTCTTTAAAGAAAATGTGTGGATAAAAAAATTTTTAGCCACAGGTTACAAGGAAAGAACGGAAGGGTACAAAATTCAGGATTTGGAATTTAAGGAGAAGGGTGGAGAAAAAATAGTAAATTTTATTTTATTTGTGATTCAATATATGTACATGTGGCTGAGAAGTAATAAAAAAAATGAAAACATAAATTTAAAACAGGCTTTTTTTCATAATGAAGAAAAAGAAAATAAAAGAGGAATAAATAATTTGGGTAAAATATTTTTGTTGCTTTTGGTGTTGTTTTTTGCCGGAATAATATTGTTTATATCTTTTTCTAAAGCCACCTTAGAAAGGACGTTAATAGAGGAAAAAGATGGTGGCTTAAGAGTGGTTGAAGTATTTATGGAAAATGGTTTTGTCTATAAACTTCCCTACCCAGGCCGCGTTAAAGGAAGTCCTCTTTATCCTTTTAAACAATTAAGGAACTGGTGGTGGCAAAAAATTGTCAGAGGTGATGAAAACAATATTGAATTGTCATTGATATTGGCCGATAAAAAATTAGCCGAGGCTATAAAATTAGAAAAAAAGAATAATAAGAAATTGGCTTTTGAATCTAGTCAGGAAGGCATTAATGAATTAAAATACAGCAGTCAGTTGTTATCCAAATTGCGTAATGAGACCGAATTAGAAAAAAAATATTTGGCTAAATTTAGACTAAGTTTAGAGGCTTATAAAATTATGTCTGTTAGGTGGGATGAGGATGAACAACTGATAAATAAAATATATGAAATTGAAAAAGAAATTAATAAAGAAGAATAGAAAAAAAAAGACAACAATAGGGTGGTTAAAATGGTTTCTAATTTTTGGCGCTATTGCCATTATTTTAGGAACTTTCTTTATTTTAAAAGATATTCCTAATCCTAAAAACTTGAGTTTGGGTGATTATCCAGAATCGACACAAATATTAGATAGGGGTGGGAATTTACTTTATGAAATATATGCAGAAAAAAACCGTACTAGTGTGAAGTTAGAAGAGGTTCCAGAAAATATGATCAAGGCAACTCTGGCAATTGAGGATGCTAATTTTTACCGGCATGTGGGTTTTGATTTAAAGGGAATTGTCCGTGGCTTATATCGAACAATTTTCCAAAAAAGACTCCAAGGAGGATCAACTATTACCCAACAGCTAGTTAAAAACGGATTATTAACTCCCGAAAGAACTTGGGAGCGAAAAATTAAAGAGGCTGTGCTAACCATAGCGACTGAAGTAATGTATACAAAAGATGAAATTATGGAAATGTATTTTAACCAAACGCCTTATGGAGGAACTCTGTGGGGGATAGAATCAGCGGCAAAGGGTATTTTTGGAAAAAGCATTAAAGATGTAAATCTAGCTGAAGCAGCTCTTCTCGCAGGATTGCCGGCATCACCGAGCCGTTACTCCCCTTTTTCTCATCCTGATGCGGCTAAAAGTAGACAGGAAATGGTATTAAAAAGAATGGTTGAATTGAAATATATTAGTAACGAAGAATATGAAAAAACAGTGAATGAACCTTTAACTTATCTCTTAGATAAGGGTAAAATGAAAGCGCCACATTTTGTATTTTATGTAAAAGAAAAATTAACTGATAAGTACGGCATTCAAAAAGTGACCCAAGGAGGATTAAAAGTGTGGACAAGTTTGGACAGTGATTTGCAGGATTACGCACAAGAACAAGTGGCAACAGAAATCGATAAGCTGAAAAAAATGAAGGTTACTAACGGTGCCGCCTTAATTACGGAAGCAAAAACTGGGGAGATATTGGCAATGGTGGGTTCAAAAGATTATTTTGATACGGAAATTGACGGAAAATACAATGTTACTACTGCCTTAAGGCAACCGGGTTCGTCAATAAAACCTTTAAACTATGCCATGGGAATTGATACCGGTAAGGTAACTGCATCATCAATTTTTAATGATGCGCCTATTTGTTTTCCTAATCCGGGAGGAAAAGCTTATTGTCCGACTAATTATGGAGGTTCATATCGAGGTATACAAACATTGAGAAATTCGTTGGCCAATTCTTTAAATATTCCAGCAGTAAAAATGTTGTCTTTAAACACAGTAGAAGATTTTGTAGCTTCGGCGTCGGCAATGGGAATTACAACATTTAAAGATGCTAGTAATTACGGTTTATCTTTAACTTTAGGAGGAGGAGACGTACACATGACTGATATGGTGACTGCCTTTGGGGTTTTTGCCAACATGGGAATAAGGCAAGATTTGGTACCAATATTGAAAGTTACAGATAAAAATAATAATGTTCTTGAAGAATATAAATATGAACCAGGGGAAAGGGTTATGCAAGCCGAAACTGCTTATATTATTGCCGACATCCTGTCTGATAATGGGGCTAGAAGTGCTGTTTTTGGAAGTAATTCTCAACTAAGAATTAAGGACCATCCAGAAGTAGCGGTTAAAACAGGAACAACAAATGAAATGAAGGATAATTGGACAATAGGTTTTACTCCAGATAATGTGGTAGCGGTATGGGTGGGAAACAATGATAGTAGTAAAATGGGATATCTAGTGTCTGGTACCACCGGAGCAGCACCAATTTGGAACAAAATTATGAGTAAGGTGGTAGAAAATAAAAAAGTAAAAAATTATCCTAAACCAGATAATTTGATTACCATGTCTGTGTGTAATTTAACTGGAATGTTGCCGGCGGAAGGAGAAAGTTGCGAATCACATAATGAATATTTTATTAAAAAATATGCACCGAAAAGAAGCGGGGCGATACAAAATAATATTTTGGTAGATAAAAACACCGGTCAAGTAATAAAAGAAGGTGAGGATAATCCTAACGCTGAATGGCAAAGTCATCAGAGCATCCAAGATGTTACTGGTCAATGGGTGTGTCTGGATTGTTCTAAAAATGAAGAAGATAACTAATTTTTTGATAGCTTGTGGGCGGCCAATTGTAAAAATAGCTAAGTGGATAGGACGCCTATTTTATAGAAGTAAAAAAGGAGTTAAAAAAGTATTTTATTGGAAATATCCAGCTTTATTAGTAATTACTCTATTATTTATAATTGGAATTATATGGTTTTATCAAAAAATAATTATAGATTTGCCCAACATCAATGAAATATATAATCCGCCAAAATTGTCAACCCAAATTTATGACCGTAACGGGAAACTACTATATAAATTTTATGATGATGAAAACCGACTTTGGGTTAAGTTTTCTGATATACCACAAGATTTAGTTAATGCCACTATTGCGATAGAGGATAAAGAATTTTACCGCCACCATGGTTTTAGCATAAAAGGAATTTCCAAAGCAATTATTTACAATTTTAAAAATGGTTCTGATAGTAAACTTAGGGGAGGATCAACTATCACCCAACAGTTGGTGAAAAATGTATTTTTAAGTAATGAAAAAAGTTTAAACCGAAAATTAAGAGAGTGGATTTTGGCAGTATTGTTGGAAAGTAAATTATCAAAGGAAGAAATACTGGAAAGATATTTTAATCAAGTTCCTTATGGGGGAAATGTTTACGGAGTGGCTGAGGCAGCAGATCGATATTTTAGAAAAAAATTAAACGAATTAAATTTAGCGGAAATGGCATTTTTGGCAGGATTACCAGCAGCTCCAGGGTCATATTCTCCTTTTAGTGAAAATGGCTACCGATTGGCTAAAATTCGACAAGAACATGTGTTGGAGCAGATGGTAGCTTACAATCAGTCAATTGATCAGAAAAGAGCAGATGAGACTAAAAAAATAGAAATAAAAATAGTCGAAGAAAAGAAAAATATTGAGGCACCTCACTTTGTTTTTTATGTAAAAAGTTTTTTAGAAAAAATGGGTTTTAATAATGTAGACAGAAAAGGCTTAATAGTAACTACCACTCTAGACTTAGAAATTCAAAAAGAATTAGAAAAAATTGTAAAAGAAGAAGTTGATAAGGCTAGTAAGTTAAAAATAAGTAATGGAGCAGCTATTATTTTAGATAATAAAAGTGGAGATGTTTTGGCAATGGCAGGCTCAAAGGATTATTTCTCTACTGACATTGATGGTAAATATGATGTAGTAACTCAGGGGTTAAGACAGCCGGGTTCATCAATTAAGCCCATAAATTACTTATTAGCGTTACAAAGAGGTAGGCATTTATGGGAAAGCATAGATGATACTCCGGTTACTTACTATCTTGCTGGACAACAGCCTTATACACCAAAAAACTATACAGGGAAATTTATGGGAAGAGTTTCCTTAAAAACTGCCTTAGCATCTTCTTTGAATGTTCCATCGGTAAAAATATTGGATGAAAATGGAGTAGAAAATATGATTAATTTGGCCGAAAAAATGGGGATTACTACTTGGAAGGACAGGTCTCGTTTTGGATTGTCGTTGGCACTAGGAGCTGGAGAAGTAAAAATGATTGATATGGCTCAGGCTTATAGCATTTTTGCAAATTTGGGGGAAAAAATTAAAATTAATCCAGTATTAGAAGTAAAAAATTATTTAGATGAAGAGATTTACAAAAAAACAGTAGACTCTGAAAGTGTGGCCGGAGAAAAAGAAACATTTTTGATTAATGAAGCACTAAGTGATAATTTGGCAAGATCACCAGTATTTGGGACTAACTCATTGTTAAGCATTAAAAATAAAAAAATAGCTGTTAAAACAGGAACAACTAATAGTTTGCGAGATAATTGGTGCATCGGTTGGACTCCAAGTTATTTAGTTGCTGCTTGGGTGGGCAATAATGACAATAGTCCTATGAGCTGGGTAGCGTCAGGAATTAGTGGAGCGACTCCAATTTGGAATGAAGTAATGAAATTAATTTTGAAGGATAAAGATAATGAAGAATGGAACATACCTAGTGGATTAAGCTTAGAAAACGCCTGTGGGCGAATGGAATGGCTATCAGAAGGAGAGAGAGTTGCTTGTTTTAATTCGATTACTCAGACACCCGCTCCTTAGCCAGATACCAATACAGATCACGGACAGACTGAGAATAATTCTCTAGATCTGTCTCTGAAAATTCAGTTTTTCTGGGGATAAGAACATAAATTTTTAATTTAAATATGGGATTGCTAATTTCAGATAAAATTTCCAGAGAATCAGGACTAGTTTTAGTCATTTCAGTAACACTTACGCCATCGGGGAGGTATTTTTTGGCATAGGGAGAGGGGTTGGGGTTTAGGTTAGAGGGAATAGAGAAATTATCAGATTGTATACCTGTGTAAATTATTTGCGGATGCCAATCTTTGGGAAAAAATTTTTCTGGCTTAAAAATAAGTGAAGAGGGTTTTTTTATGGAAATTTCAGGAATTTTAAATTGAGAAAAATTAATATTTTTAAATTCTCGATAAAATAAAAAAATCATACTAAGGCCAACGGTGAGAAGGAGATAAATAAAAGTAGAAAGGCGTTTTTTACGACTTTTATTAGCATCGGAAAGAGTATCAACTAAATCCAGTTGTTGGGGATCTTTATTTTTTTTGATTTTTTTTTCAGGTTTTGGAAGCATGTTTCATTTCTTTGAGGGTCAGTATCCCCTCTTTGGCACCAAAATAACCAACAACTGAGGCTGAATTTTGGCTGGCCCAATTGAGGGCTTGGGTAATTGATTGGCCATGTAAGGTGGCAGCAACAAAGGCAGAACCAAAGGCGTCACCAGCACCAGTTTCATCAACTGGGTGTTGGTTAATAATGGGCATAAAATAAGAATTATCCGTAGTAAGAATTTTGGCACCTTGGCGTCCGTTAGTAACGGCAACTAATGGAGCATAATGTTGAATAGTTGGATAAAAAGCTGCTTCTTTATGTGAAATATTTGAGAGAACTTCGGCTTCATGACGATTTAGGAGGAGAAAATCAAGATATCTAAGAAGCGGTAATAATTGACGCCGCTGTATAAGCTCTCGATGACCGGGGTTAAAAGAAATACCAAGATTATTTTCTTTAGCAAAACCAATGAGTTTTTCGAGTAAAGACAGATTGCCTTCCAGAGAAGTTAGGTAAAGCCAGCGACATTTCTTGATTTTAGACCAAGGAATATCACGATCTTCAAGACGAGCAGGGCCTCTTTGAGTAAAAATAGAGCGACTACCATCTTGTCCAACTAAAATAATAGAAAAATCGGTAGGGTGTTTGAGAGTGCTTTTTAGAAGTGAAGAAGATATTTTTTCTTTTTTTAAATCATCAATAACATAGGCTGAGAGTGGGTCAATACCCACCTGAGCCACAACTGCACTTTTAAAACCAAGCCGAGAAAAGGTGATAGCACTGTTTATGGCTCCTCCTCCAGAAGAAATTAGACTACGGGAAATTTCATTTTTACTAGATTTTTTTATTGATAAAAAACGACGGTTTTCTGATAAATCATCAGATAATAAAAAAATATCCGTAGTGGCAGCACCAATTGTGATAACGTCAAACATTTTGGGTAAAAGAAATTAACTTTTGTTTGATAATCTCAGCAACATTATTGATGGTAGGAATAAAATATTCGTAAATTTTTTCAGTATCTTGAACCGTTAATTGATGACGTAGAGCTTCAATAAATCCAAGTCGAAGGTCAGTATTTATATTAATCTTAACAATTCCTAATTTAAGAGCAGAGTTTATTTGATCGGCGGGCACTCCCGACGCACCATGAAGGGTTAAAAAGGTATCTTCGAGATTATTTTTAATTTCTGATAAAAGACTAATATTGAGTTTTTCGGGAAAAAGAGTGTCGACACCGTGCATGTTGCCGATGGAAATAGCCAATAAATCAGCTCTGGTTTGGGTGACATAATCTTTGGCAATTTTAGGATCTGTAAAAGAAGAAGGATCAGGCTCTTGATTGACAAGATTTATGTGATTGAATTCCAATTCAATCAAGCAATCAGGATACTTTTTTTTAATTTTATCTACGAAATAAGTTGAAGCAGTTAAGTTGCTAGCATAGTCCATTTTGGAAGCATCAAAATGAACCATATCGAAACCTAATTGAAGACATTTTTCTAAACGATTAACATCAAGACCGTGATCCATATTTAAATAAATCGGCAAGGAGTCGTGATTGGCTTTTTTAACAAGCATTAACAGTCTTTCGGCTTCGATAAAATTATCTTCTCCGGGAGAAAGTTGAACAATACAGGGCAAATTGGTTTCTTTGACTGCTTTTTCGACTGCCTGGTAAATTTCAAAAGAGTCAATATTGAAGGCCGGAAGACCCCAATGTTTTTTTTGATAGTTGTTAAGAGTTTCTTTTAGACTGAGCATTTTTTTTTAGTAGAATTTTTAAGGCTTCAATAATGGATAAAGGAGAAAGGGCATAGGTATGATAAAGATCAAAATAATTGTGGGCTGATTGACCAAAAGAGTCGTTAACACCTAGATGAATAAAGCGGACTTTTAGGTTATTTCTGACAATAACTTCGGCTACAGCTTCACCTAAAGCACCGATTTTTTGATGGTCTTCAATGACTAAACAATGCCCAGTTTTTTTGATTGAAGTAATAATAGTTTTTTCATCAAGGGGTTTGATGGATGAGCAGTTGATAATGTCCAGAGAATATTTATCAAAATCTTTTAAAAAAAGCTGGGACAGAATAGGGCCATGTCCCAAAACAGTGACTTGGTTCCCACTTTTAAGGTGAAGAGAGCGACCAATGCTAAAAGACTGGCGGGGTGAAGAAATAAGTGGAGTTTCAGGACGAACTAGACGAAGATATGAAGGGCCAGGGCTATTTGTAATAACCGGCAACATTTTTTCGACTTCGTAAGCGTCAAGGGGTGAAAAT
>CAZQUM010000014.1:0-12587 GCA_964596585.1 uncultured Gammaproteobacteria bacterium | reverse complement strand
AATTAGATCAAATTGAAGCGGCTAAAAAAATGAATGTGTCACAACCCACTTTTGGTCGTATTTTAGATAAAGCTTACAAAAAAATCGCTATTGCCATAATTAAAGGCAAAGCTATAAAAATTTACAAAAAATAAAATGAAAAATAATCAAACCAACAAAATATCTTGGCTAATTTTGGGTTCATTTTTAATTTTAGCCGTTTTTGTTATCTTTTTTATTTCCAAGTCACAGAAACCAAATTCAATAGCTAATTCAAAGATTAACACCATGCTAATGTTGATTGAATTTGAAAAAATTGAAGGAATTGAACAATGGGAAAAAGAATTAGATAAAAAAGGAATGACAGCTTTGGTTAAGGCTCAAGATAACGTGTTAAAAGAAAACCCCGAGGTTTTTAAAAGATTAGCTCAAAAAGGTTATGAGATTGGTGGAGGTTATGATCAGGCACCATTTTGGGATATGCCTTATGATCAACAATATAACTACTTAAAAGCGTCAAAGGAATTAGTGGAAGGTATCACCGGAAAACCAATGCGAGCTTTTGGTAGCCGCTATTTTGCTTATGATGAAAATACTCTAAAGGCCGCAGACACTTTGGGGGTAGAATATATTTTAGGAAGGGGCACTAAAGATGTAGAGGCAGTGGTTTATCAACCAAAAGAATATAAAGTAAAAGTAATCTCAGTTACTAATGTGGATGTGGGTGAACCAATGGGAAGAGGCTCACTTTGTGATTATAGTTTGTGGGCTAGAGGTGCCGATGCTAAAGAATTTGGAAAAATATTCAATGAAAGTGTGGCTAAAAAACCAACTAATATGATCTTGGTTTCTCACGCTTATTTAGGTGGTACTCGACTTGAGTGGTGGAAAGAATATGAAAAAGCTTTATCAATGAATCAAATAACTTGGAATGGCTTTGATAACTGGCTTAAAAATCAAAAAATAATTACTATGGCTAATGCTGATATTCCTCTTAATAAAGAAGTGAATTATGTCCAGCCACAACCAGTCAAATCGATGGAAGATTACGAGCCAATTTCAGGGATTGAAGACAATAAAACAATTGTTCCAACAATTCCTAATTCAATGATGTGTCAATAATCTGAATTACGCGAAATAAGTTCTAACAGCGTTAACGCTTCGCCCCAACCTATAATGATTGATATAATTGGATATGTTAGAAACAACTTTGGCAAATGAGATAAAGATTGATGATATAAAAATAACTACGATATCTAGTACTGATTTGATTGAACGTATATATCAAGGGGATTCATTACCTCAAGATGAACAGTTTTTAAGTGCAGACAACGGTGGTGTATTTAAATATTTAGATTTAGGAGAATTAGTTCAGGACCCAAACTCAAGTTACTTTTCTATATTAGAATTAAATCAAAAAATAATTGGACTATCCGAACTTAAAAAAAATCCGAATAATGATAAAAATTTTTGGCTAATGTTTATATCTATTGATCCAAAATATCAAGGAAGGGGATATTCGTATAAATTGATAGATGAAGTTTTTAGTTTTTCTGAAAAAAATGCTGAATCTTTAACACTTTCTTTTTATTCTGATGAAGGTGAAAAGAGAATTAAAAGAAAGATCGAAGAAAAGAGTATAAAAAGTTCAATTAAGGTAATTGACTCAAAAGGGCAACCTTTGAATTAGGATTATAAGGACGAAAATAACCCAAAAATTATTTGTATTCTTCGGTATTAATTGGTACAATACGCTTCAATGATTGGATTTGCTGAAGCATGCCAACATGGAGCTGCCACCCTCCTTGATATTACTCAAAATCCTAAAACAATAAGGGCACCTCATTCTAGTAAAAAAACCGAAATAGTTCTTCAAATAGCTTCACGAATTGCCTTTCCTAAAGCCGAAATCGACCCTTGTTCTGAAAAATTTAGACTAATTTCCAATTTAATTTTTTCCGCCAACGAACACTGGGATATAGGTCTTCGCGCCAGAGAAGAAATTTATAAAAACAAGGCGCATAAGTTTGTGGCCCTACACACCCTTATTGCCGACACCACCGCTTCCTTAAAAAATAATTTAAATATTTTTACCTCAAAATACCCAGACTTATCTGAATTAGCTACCAATTTTATTCACGACGGAGAAGTTTTGGTTTCCTATCGCCATAAATTATCTGGTATTCAATACCGAGAAATTGACAATGGTATATCCGCTCTTTTTACCTTTAAATCTATTTGCAACAATAATTATCTGGATAATTTAGGCTTTAATCCTTTAAAAAAATGTCAAACAAGCATTGATTTATTAGATAAATATAAATTTTTTTTGCTTAACCAGCTTGATTTTAGTGAACTAAATAATGACTTAAAAAAGATTGTTGGCTTACAAGCCATTGAAATGATGATTTCCTGTCAAGATGATCGCTGGGGTACCGACGAAGACTCTATTTTAAAAATTCCTAATACCATGGACAAGGGCCTCATAGAAAACAAAAAACTATTTAATTTTTACAAAAACAAAGCCTCCGAGTGTGGCTATTCTTCTCTTATTCCAGAAGTTTTGTCTCGTCTTTCTATTTTTCATCGTATTTCTTCAAAAAGAATAAAAAATTTAGATATTATTGAATTGGACGAAATTCAAAAGTGTCCCAACTTAGGCCGTATTCATTATCTTCGTGAATGGCTTAATTCTTCCTCACTCCTTCATCAACTTTTTTCTTGATCTTCTCCATAAAACCCCTCATAGAGTATATCTGCACACGTTCTGCAACGTATTGGTTTTGAACTCGGTTTTGGGTCTTCAGGATGAGCAATCCTATAGTTATTTTCTCTCTCTTCAGCAACATCAAACAAATATTCATCTGTACTCCAATCTCCAGACCTTATTCTTGAAGAGTGGTCTATTTTCTTAAATGAATTTTTATTTTTTCGGTAATCTCTTCTCGCCCATGCCAATTCAGGATAAAGAGATGAGTCCCTTCCATAAAAATTTGTTCCCATTTTTACCATAAAATGTTTTCGACATATTGGTATTCCCACACTACCTCTACCTTCAATGTCTATTCGCATTACATACAAGTTTTCTCCGTGGCAATTACGATAAAATCCTCTATTTTCTGAATAAAAAGTCTTTCGACATAGAGCATTATTTGCATCGCCACTACCCCACACTCTCAACCACCACTGCCTTATTTTTTCGTTAAAACCCATAGATTAACGGGTATTATACTATAATATTAACTTATGACGTTAATTCAAGTAATTCTTCTCTCTATTGTCGAAGGTATTACCGAATTTCTGCCGGTATCTTCTACTGGCCATTTAATTTTAACGAGCAAATTACTGAATATTCCTCAAAGCGATTTTGTAAAAAGTTTTGAAATTTTTATTCAATTAGGGGCTATTTTGGCGGTTATAGTTTTATATTTTCCAAAAATATGGGCCAGCAAAAAATCGTGGGGGAGAGTCATTACTGCCTTTATTCCTACCGGAATCTTGAGCCTTATTTTTTATAATTTTGTAAAAAACAATCTTTTGAGTAATCCTTATGTAGTCATAATATCCCTATTCTTAGGCGGTATTGCCACTTTAATTTTAGAAAAAATTATTGCCAAAAAAAATTTTTCTATTCACCAAATTGAAGATATTAGTCACTCCAAAGCCGCTACTATCGGTACCGCCCAATCATTGGCAATGATACCCGGAGTATCCCGATCACTATCTAGTATACTTGGTGGTCTCCTTGTGGGATTAGATCGTTCTACGGCTACCGAATTTTCCTTTTTCTTGGCCATCCCCACTATTTTTGCTGCCACAACCTTTGATTTAGTAAAAAATAGTTACCAATTTACTGGAGAACAATTATCTCTTTTAGCCGTCGGTTTTATTTTTTCTTTTGTTTCTGCCCTTTTATCAGTCAAATCCTTGATTAATTTCGTCAAAAAACACTCACTTCGCCCTTTTGCTTACTATCGGATAATCCTAGCCATCATTTTTTTGATACTCCTTTAGCTCCTCAAAATAAATTTTTATTGATTTTATGCTATCCTTTAACTAATTATGAAATTAAAAGATGTCCGAAACAACAAAAATTTTCGTCTCATTCTTATTCTTGTTCTCTTGGTAATTGCCGCTTATTTATTATATTCCATGTATTAAACATATGGCTAATCTACCCAAAATCCCCAAACTTAAATCCCTTCAGAACACTCCTGAAAGTACTAAAAAAATTGCCAAACCGGTTTTAATGGGTGTTATTGCTATTCTATTGGCTGCTTTCGGTCTTGAGGCTACAAATAATGATTGGGATCTAGGCAAGCTACTTTCTGGTTCAAGTCCAGCAGAAGCCAAAGTTATGCGTGACATTGACGGCAACATTGTTGAATCTGGCGGTAAATATACCGATGAATATAATTGTGACGATTTTAAAACTCAAGAACAGGCTCAAAAATTTTTCATTAATGCCGGCGGTCCCAGTGAGGATGTTAATCGCCTAGACGGCGACAATGACGAGATTGCCTGTGAAGCCTTACCCTCAGAAAAGAAATAATCTAAAAAAATAATTTAGTTTTTTTTATTCCTCGCCAGGAACTAATTTTTTCAATTCCTCTGGATTCATATTTTGAAGATTATTCATCATTTCTGATAAATCCACAAATTCAATATCGGTAGGTAGAGCCAAATCGGCCTCACTTAAAGTAACTGGATTACATTTATAATCCAGTTTTTCTTCCCAGTTGATATTTTCCTGTTTTTGGGTATCTTCTTCGGGGGTTATTTCCATCGCTTCAATTTTTATTTTGCTCCCTGCTCCCTTAATGGCGTCATTCCATGAATAAAGATATTCCCCATCACTGATAGAATAGACTTTCAGTAGCCCATTTTCACTTGGTATTTCCATGCTTTGTTTAAATTCATTGCCTTTAATTAAAATTTCTCCCTTAGTAATCTGCCCCTCTTGATTCATTTCAAAAGTACATTTTTGGACTGCTCCAAGGCTTAGTAGTTCTTTTAATGATTTTTTCTCGCTTACTTCTGTCTGGATGTTTTTTTCGTTAATATCCATTCCCTCATTAATTTTTTCTTTTCCACAGGCCGATAAAAATAACGAGGCGACCATCAAAAGAGATAAGTATTTTATCTTTTTCATATGTTTTAAAATCATTAAGTAAGTTAATCTTAACATAATATTTTAATCTCCATAACTTATGGGCAAATTGACCCTGGTATTTCTTTTTCAATGTAATACAATAAAACCTGCATGAAATCCCTTAAAACTTTTTTTCATTATTTAGGTAAATACAAGTGGCAAATGTTTATTTTCCTGCTAGTTTATTTCCTCTCTATTACACTGCAAACCGTCCGCCCTTATTGGCTAAAGGCATTTTAGATTCAGCTCAAAATCATCAAAATAGTCATATTCTTTATTATTTCTTACTTTTTGGTGTTTCTACTGTTGGAGCTAATTTAATTTCAGCTCTCTCTTATTATCTTTCCGACCGAGTATCAATTCCTTTTTCCCGTGAGCTTAGGGAAAAAGTTTTTAATAAGGTAATGGAGCTGGATTTTGCCTATCATGTAAATAAAAGCACCGGTTCGCTTATCAGTGCTTTTCGTCGGGGAGATGGAGCTGTTTTTTCTCTTTTCCATGATATTTTTCTTGATCTTTTTTCTGTTTTGATATCTCTTTTAATTACTTTATATTTTCTATTTAGTGCTTCTACTGATATTGGCTTTTCTCTTCTTTTACTGGCAATTGTGAATTCCTTTCTCATTTGGCGCTTGGTTAAAGGTAATTTAAAAACTCGTAGCGATCTCAATAAGGCAGAGGATAAAGTATCCGGCATTATTGCTGATTCCATGATTAATTATGAAACTGTCAAATTTTTTGCTGGTGAAAACAAAGAGCGCCGTCGTCTTTCTCTTCAATTTGAAGATTGGATCAAAAAACTTTGGGAATTTTCCAATTCTTTTCGATTGATGGAAGTTAGTATTGGTACAACTTCTGGCGTTGCCATGCTTTTTATTCTTTGGCTGGCCATAAAAAAAGTAGGTCAAAATTTTACTCTTGGAGACCTGGTCATGGTCTCGGGTTTTATTACCAGTTTTTATCATCAATTTTTTACTCTCTTTTTCCGTGTCAGAAACATTGCCAAAAGTATTACCGATTTAGAAAAATATTTTGAAATCTTAGAAAATAAAACTCAAGTAAAAGATCCTTCTTCTCCCCAACACCTCAAAAATCCCCAAGGATATCTTAGCTTTTCCAATGTATCATTTGCCTATCCTAAGGACAATATAAAAATCATTGACAATATTAATTTAGAAATAAATAAAGGGGAGCAGATTGCTTTTGTTGGCCGTTCTGGTGCTGGCAAAACTACTCTTGTAAAACTATTACTTCGTTTTTATGACACTACTGGAGGCTCGATAAAATTCGATGGTATAGATATTAAAAATTTCACCAAAAGTTATCTTCGTTCTCTAATGGCTGTCGTCCCTCAAGAGCCTATTATGTTTAACAATACTATAAAATTCAACCTTACCTATGGTTATGAAAAGGCTTCCATGAAAGAAGTTCGCGCCACTGCTGCTGATGCCAATATCCTTGAATTTATCGAATCACTTCCCCAAAAATGGCAGACCCAGGTTGGTGAGCGTGGAATAAAACTAAGCGGTGGTCAAAAACAACGATTAGCTATTGCCCGAGCCCTATTAGTCAAGCCAAAAGTTTTAATTTTTGATGAAGCTACCAGTAATTTAGATTCCGAGTCAGAACGTCAAATTCAAAAGGCTCTAAAAACTGCTTCCAAAAATCGCACCGTTATCATTATTGCTCACCGTTTTTCTACCATTAGAAACGCCGATAAAATAGTCGTTCTCAGCAATGGTTCTATTTCTGAAACTGGTACACATCATCAACTTATCAAGAAAAATGGTATCTACAAAATGCTCTGGACTCTTCAGTCAAAGGGAAAATTAATTGAAACCGAAAGCTTAACTGGAAAATAAGCCCCATTCTCCGTGATAAAATAACGCATGGATAAGAGTTATTCAACCGATAACGAAGATAAAATATATTCTCTTTGGGAAAATTCTGGCGCCTTCACTCCCAAAATTGATAAAAAGAAAACTCCTTTTTCCATAATTCTTCCTCTCCCCAACGCCAATAATCCCATGCATATGGGTCACGCTTTATTTACTGTCCAAGATATTTTAATCCGTTATCACCGAATGTTGGGCGATCCCACCCTTTGGCTTCCCGGCGGTGATCATGCTGGAGTGGAAACCCAATTTGTATTTGAAAAAAAATTACAAAAAGATTCTAAATCTCGTTTTGATTACGATCGCCACACTCTCTACAAAATGATTTGGGAATTTGTCGAAGAAAACCGAAAACTAAATCAGTTTCAAATGAAAAGGCTTGGCTTTTCTATGGATTGGAGTCGTTACCATTACTCCCTTGAACCTAAAATTTTAGACAATGTCAACGCTACTTTTAAAAAATTGTATGATGATGGCCTCATTTATCGGGACGAAAAAATTGTCAACTACTGTACTCATTGTGGCACGGCCTTTTCTAATCTTGAAGTAGATTATGTCGATGAAGTCGGTAAACTTTACTATATAAAATATGGTCCCTTTATTTTGGCCACCACTAGACCAGAAACAAAGTTTGGCGATACAGCCGTTGCCGTCAATCCAAAAGATAAACGTTATCAAAAATATGTCGGTCAAGAAATTACTGTTGACGGGTTGAATGGCCCCTTTACCGTCAAAGTTATTGCCGACGATATGGTTGATATAAACTTTGGTACCGGCGTAGTAAAGATAACTCCAGCCCATGATCCTAATGATTTTGAAGCTAGTATTAGACATCATCTCGCCATTAAAAAAGTCATTGGTTTTGATGGAAGGATGACTGAATTGGCTGGACCATATGCTGGTCTAACCGTCAATCAGGCCAGGGAAAAAGTTGTGGCTGATATGCAGGAACGCTCTATGTTAGTAAAAATCGATGATCAGTATCAACATCGCATTGGTCGTTGTTATCGTTGTCATCATGTCATTGAACCAATGGTTGCTCCTCAATGGTTTATTAAAATCGATAAACTCGCAACCCCCGCCATCGAAGCAGCCAAGGAAGGCAAGGTAAAATTCTTCCCCACCCGTTTCAAAAAAGCTTATCTTGATTGGATGAATAATATCCGGGACTGGAATATCTCTCGTCAAATTATTTGGGGTCCCCAAATTCCTGCTTTCTATTGTCTAGACTGTAATCCTCAAATCAAACTCAATTTTTTGGATAAAAATAAAAAACTCATTAGTGGTTTTTATGCCGACTTAAAGGATAAATATTCATATGAGGAAATTAAAAGTGGTCTTCAATCATTATTAGCTCCAGTCGACGCCACCTTTGTGGTAGATAATCACAACCATTGCCCAAAATGTAAATCAACCATTGTTTTGCAGGAAACTGACACCTTCGATACTTGGTTTTTAAGCGGCCAGTGGCCACTTTCTACTCTTGGTTTTAATGTCGCCGATCCTCAAAATTCTTCCCAAGATTTTAAATATTTTTACCCCACTTCAATCATGGACACCATGTGGGATATTCTCTTTTTTTGGGTGGCTCGCATGATTATGTTCGGACTTTATTTAACCAAAGAAGTTCCCTTTAAATTGGTACATCTTCATTCTCGGGTTGTAGATTCCAAAGGCCAAAAAATGTCCAAAAGCAAGGGTAATGTTATTGATCCTTTGGCCATGTCAGACAAATATGGTGCCGATGCTCTTCGCATGTCTCTTGTTTATGGAATTGCCCCCGCCTCTGATTTTGTGGTTTCTGAAGATAAAATTCGCGCTCAACGTAATTTCGTCAACAAAATTTGGAACGCTTCCCGATTTGTTTTAATGATTATGGACAAATATCCAAATTCAAGTAAATCCCCACTGTCAATAGGAAATTTAGAGGGACTTAATCCCGACGATAAGGCAATCTTAGAAACTCTTAATAAAACCATCTCCTCCACCACCATCAACATCAACCGCTATCATTTTGGTAAGGCCAGTGAAAATCTTTATCAATTTTTCTGGCATGATTTTTGTGATGTTTACATTGAAAAAGCCAAAAATAGGGAAGAAGATGTTGTTCCAGTTTTACTCACTGTATTGATTACCTCTCTAAAATTATTACACCCCTTCATCCCCTTTGTCACTGAATCAGTTTATCAAATACTTAGGGAAAAATTAAATCTTCTTGGCCAAGAGAAATCAAAGTTAAATAAGTTTATCAAGCGAGCTTTTTGAACAACTTCGGCAATTTAATTCAGGAATTTTTATATCAATTATTTCCCTACCCCTTGGTCCTTTTCTAAATTGCAAATTCTCCTTAAAATATTTCGTATCCAAAACTTTTGTGTACATCTGTCTACAATGACGGAATTGCATGCACGGGGAAGCTTCAGGTGAGTCTAAATTAATATTGGCAGTTTTCTTTAATGCCCTTTTTTTCATACTTAAACCTATGTCACATAGAGTCACTAAAGAGACACGATTTTCTACTCCAGTACGATGATAACAATGAAGATGTGGCATTTTTTCTTTAGCCTTTCCTGTTATAGGTATCTCTTTTGTTGGCATGGCGGATTATAACACGGTTATCCCCCTAATTACGATATTTTCATTTCTTAGCCAACAATTCTTTCATTTTGGCTAAATTTTTTGCCATCTTTGGATTTTCAAAATATTTTCGGGCTGGTTCAAGCTTGTTAATTAGCCATTCAGCCAAAGAATTTTTTAAATCAAGCGGAAACAACTCTCCTGAGTCATAATCTTTTTCTATTTCATCATACTTTGTATAAGTTTTATTCCCCCCAAATTTCTCTGGCCTTTCGACTACAAAT
Source organism: uncultured Gammaproteobacteria bacterium (assembly GCA_964596585.1). Lineage (GTDB taxonomy): Bacteria > Patescibacteriota > Microgenomatia > UBA12405 > UBA12405 > UBA12158. The sequence continues at coordinate 2,700 of CAZQUM010000014.1, read as the reverse complement.
TCACCTTCATTTTCTCCCCAAAATACCAATGTTTTTACCCAATTTAGAAGTGGATTAAATTCCACTTCTTTTGGTGGTCCATACGCTTTTCTAATTTTTTCTCGAATTTCTTCAGAGCTATCATGGACGTAAACAGCACTATTGGGTTTTGATTTGCTCATTTTAAGCGATTCGTTATCGTTTTTTCCAGATTCTGGTCCAGTTAAACCCGCAATTAAATTGTGATGGACAGCTATCGGTGTTTGGTAATTTCCAGGAATTTTTTTTATTGCTTCTCTGGCAATCACATGGGCTTTTCTTTGATCCATTCCAGCATGAGCCAAATTAATATTCATTGTTGCAATATCAGCTACCTGCAGAGGGGGATAAAACAGGGTAGCCATGTCCACATCATCACCCATATTTTTTCCCATAATAGAAATACTTCTCTTGTTTCGTGACAGGGTAATATGTTTGCCAATTTCCATAAAATTTTGCCATTCCTGTGGGTTTTTTTCATAAAAATCTTTCCCGCTGATAAATTCTACTTGATTTGAATCGACTCCAAAACACTTTAGCGAGGCAATTAAGGCTTCTTTAAAATAATTTTCCGATGCCCAGCGAATATCCTCCCAATTACCACCGAGTTTATTGTTTAAAAAAGTATGAAAATCAGCCAAAAATACTTTACATTTTACGCCAGCCTCTAAAAAATCGGCAATTTTTCCCATCGACACTAAGCCGGTACCCAAATGCACTAAACCTGATATTTCAAAACCTATATAGTGGTTAATAGTTTTTCCTGATTCTAGCAACCTTTCTAAATCTGCTTTTGTCATTATTTCCTCACAGTTGCGAGTAATTAAATGCATTCTTTCTTTTGTGGTCATATCCCTATTTTCTCACATCTTTCTTATTTATAATTGAACTATGTCAACTATCTATCTTTTCCGCCATGGTCAATCTGAATTTAATCTTAAAAAAATTTTTACTGGCTGGCTCGACGCCAAACTTACCCCCTTAGGTATTGAACAAGCCAAGCATTTAGGCGAAATGCTCAAAGATAAAAAAATTGATTTAGCCTATTCATCCAGCCTTTCACGTGCACTCGACACCCTTCATGAAGTTCTCATTTTTCACCCCAATTGTCAGGAAATTAAAATTGACGACCGTCTTACTGAACGCTCTTATGGCGATTTAGCCGGACATAGTCACGAGGAAGTAATTAAAAAATATGGTCAAGAACAATTTGACAAATGGCATCGAGGCTGGGAGGACAAGGCCAATGGCGGTGAATCTTTTGCCGACGTTGAAATCCGCCTTCGGTCTTTTATCAAAGACCTAAAAAATAAATATGCCGATAAAGAACTCGGTATCCTCATTTCTGCTCATGGTAATTCTATCCGCCTTTTTAGAAAAATAATGGAAAATGCCACCATTGCCGACACAGTCTCTTGGACTATTCCCTATGACCAGTATTTTGAATATAGTATTTAAGTCGAGATCACTTTATCATTTCTTCAATTCTCATTAGTCTATTATATTTAGCTACTCTTTCACCCCTAGTTGGCCCAACTTTAATATATTCGCTTCCCACCGCCACTGCTAAATCGACCATAAAGGTATCATTAGATTCCCCACCACCACGATGAGAGGGGACAGTCCATAACCTATTTTCTATCGCCAGCTTGCAGCATTCTATTGTTTCACTTACTGTACCCACCTGATTTAATTTAATTAAAATAGCAGTTGCCGCCCTTTTATCAATTGCTTTTTGCCATAATTTTGTATTAGTAACCGTCAAATCATCGGCAATAATTTTTATCTTGCCCTCAACTTTTTCCACCAATTTTGGCCAATATTCCCAATCAAATTCAGACAACATATCCTCCCAGCTAACAAAAGGATATTTTCCTATCCATTGACAAAAATATTCAATTAACTCATCAGAACTTAATTGTTTATCTTCTAATCGTAAATTGTAGTTTGAAGATTGTTGGTTAAACAGCTCTGATGCTGCCGCATCTATTGAAATTCCTGCATCGATTCCCGGTTCATAATTAGCCTCTTTAATCGCTTCAACTAAATATTCTATCGGTTTTTCATTATTTTCCATTCCACTCGGAGCAAAAGCACCTTCGTTACCGACATTCGTTGATTTTCCTTCACTCTTTAGCAGCTTTTTTAAAGCTTCATATATTTCCATTTCCATCCGTACGTTCTCCGCTACACTTTTATTACCCAGAGCGGACACTAAATATTCCTGAAAATCAGTGCTATTATCAGCATGTTTACCCCCCTCAATCATAACCATCATTGGTTTTGGTAACTTATTGCTTTTTGGTAAATTATATTCTTGTTGTAAATATTCAAATAAAATTTGTCCATTTTCAATCGCTTGAGCCCTAGAATAAGCCATACTTACCGCCAAGATTGCATTTCCTCCTAAATTTTCCTTGTTTTCACTCCCATCTAATTCCAGCATTTTTTGATCAATTTCTCTTATTCCCTCCATTCCAATTAGATAAGGTGCAATTTTATCTTTAATATGGGACAGAGCTTTTAACATCCCCTTGCCGTTGTACCGCCCTGAATCTGCATCCAACAGCACCACTGCTTCTCTACTCCCTGCGCTAACCCCATATGAAACTGAGGCTTCTCCAGCCACCCCTGAATCTAAAACAACAGTAGCTTCAATAGTTGGAGATCCGCCACTTGCCA